>NZ_JBHJSJ010000018.1:0-147971 GCF_042268845.1 Kitasatospora sp. NPDC056273
TCCGACAGGAGGCCGTCCACACCCTCCCGGTCGGTGGTGTGGTCGTCCGCGAAACGACGGTCACCCGTCGCGTCCGGCACGTGCTTCACACAGACGACGATCCTCAAGCTCATGAGCGGTTCTCCTGTCACGGGTGCACGGGTGCACTGATCCATGGCCTCAGGCATGCCGAGGGTACTGAGTGCCAAGTCCGGCCCGGGCACGACCCGCGCACCGCAAGCGCCACCTGGACCGGCAGACCGTGTCGACTCCCGTCGACTGGCGTCAGAGGCTCCACGGAGAGAATACGGCACTCAGTACCCCTCGTAAAGGAACTCAGTACCCTTCCCGCTCCCGGGGCCGGACGAACGGGCGCGGAAAGCGGACACAAGGTTTCCGCAAGCACCCGCCAGATCCCCTCATGGATTCCGTCAGGGCGTCCGGGGACCATCGGCCACGGGGCCCGTCGAGGGCCAGACCTGGGATCAAGGAGGGGGAGAAGGATGACCTTGGTACACGGGGAACAGGACACCACGCCACCCCGCGGGAAACGCGGCAGCACGGCCTGGAGCAACAACGGGCCGTGGGAGACGCTGCAGGACCGCAAGGAGGTGCTGGTGGTCGCCCAGACCATGGTGTACGCGAAACGGCTCCACGACTTCTACTCGCTGCTCGCCTCGGACCTGCGGGTCCACGTGCAGTTCACGGTGGCACCGCACGTGTTCAACAGGGGCGCCACGGAGGTCCTCCGGGCACTGGGCGGCACGGTCCTGCCGTGGGAGCAGGCCGTCCGGCAGGAGTTCGACCTGATCCTGGCCGCCGGCTCCCAGGGGATGGAGCAGTTGCACGGCCCGGTCGTCCGGCTGCCTCACGGCGCTGGCAACATCAAACTGTCCCGGCGCAGCACGCCGGACGGCGAGCGGGCGGCCATCGGCCTCGGCCCGGACTACCTGTGCTGGGAGGGACGGCTCGTCCCCGCCTCCTTCGCGCTCGCCCACGAGGAGGAACTGCTCGAACTCCGGCGCACCTGCCCGGAGGCCGTCCCGATCGCCGAAGTGGTGGGCGACCCCTGCTACGACCGGATCGCCGCCGCGGTGCCGCACCGGGAGCGCTACCGGGCAGCACTGGGACTGCGGCCGGAGGAGAAGCTGGTGCTGGTCTCCTCCACCTGGGGCAACGGCTCGCTCTTCACCCGGCTCGACGCCGTGCTGCCCCGGCTGACCTCCGAGTTGCCCCAGCACGGCTACCGGACCGTCCTGCTGACGCACCCCAACATCGCGGCCGCGCACGGCTCCTACGCCGTGCACTCCTGGGCGAGGGCCACCGCACGCGGGGCCGTCACGGTCATCCCGCCCGAGACGGACTGGCGGCCGCTGCTCGTCGCCGCCGACTTCATCATCGGGGACCACGGCTCGGTCACCCTGTACGGAGCGATGACCGGCGCTCCCGTCCTGCTCGCCGAGTACCCCCACCGCCACGTCAACCCGCGGTCGCCGGCCGCCCAGCTGGCTGCCACCGCTCCGGCACTCGCTCCCGGACACCCCCTCGTCGACCAGCTCGGCTACGCCGCCGAGCAGTACCGCCCGGAGGAGTACGCCGCCATCGCCGCCCGGATCAGTTCCGAGCCCGGCCGCTTCGACCGCAACGCCCGTCGGCTGCTGTACCGCGTCCTCAGGCTGGGCCAGCCCGCCCACGTCCCGGGCCCGGAGCCGCTGCACCTGCCCGACCCGCTGGACGCGATCGCGGCGGCCGGGTCGCGGCGGGACGGATGAGCGCGGCGGTGCACAGGGTGCGGCTGGCGCCGGTCGCGGGGGCGACCGGGCCCACCGGGGTGGAACGGCCCGCTCGGGCGGAGACCGGGGCCGCTCCGGAGGCCGGGCCGATGGACGCCCGACGGACCGCGGTGCTGTTCGAGGCGCAGGTGAGTTCGGCCGTCGGCACCGTGCACGGGCTGCTGGCGGCGGAACTGCCCGCCGGAGCCGGGCCCGCATCGGCCGGTCCCGGATACGTGGACGAGCACCTCGCGCTCGACCTCACCCGGACCTCGGCGGCACGCTGGCGCCACCAGGCGGACGTGCTGCACGCCGGACGGCTGACGACAGACGGCGTCCTCGCCCGGCTCAGGGCGGTCCTGGCCACCTACCCGGGCTGTGCGCTGGCCACCGCCGAGCACCGCGCCGGAGCACTGCTGCTCCTGGCCCGGGACGGGGCGCCGCTGGTCCTGCAGCCGGCCCGGGCGGCCGGCGAACCTGTCCCGCCGCTGGCCGTCGGCTCGATGGCCCACGCCTGGCTCACGCTCGGCCGCCGGCTGGCCGAACTGGCCCGGGTCGACGTGCTCGGGTGGCATTCCCCCGTGTTCCCGCGGTCCTGTTTCAGGGCCGTGGACCGGCCGGGCGGCCGGGTGTAGCCGGGGGGCCGGATTCCGTGTCGTAGGCGGCGAGGCGGTCGGCCAGTCGGGCCGCCTCCGCCGTCGCGGCGAGTTCCCGGTAGCGGGCCAACGACTCCTCGAACCGGGCGCGCGCGGCGGCGGGGCGGCCGCGCCGCTCCTCCAGCTCTCCGGCGAACTCCAGCGTCCGGGCCTCCCAATGCCCCGACAGCCGGGCCCGGAAGCCGGCCAACGCCTCCTGGAGGCAGCGGTCGGCACGGTCGTACCCGCCCAGCGTCGTATGGGCCACCCCGAGGAAGGCGATCGCCCGGGCCGCCTCGTAGTCGTCCCCGATCGAGGCCAACTCGCGGTGCGCCCGCTCGATGGAGGTGACGGCCTCCGCCGCCCGGTCCGCGAGCAACAGCACCTCCCCGTGCGCCAGCCGGGCCAGTGCCGAGCCCCGCAGGTAGTCCTGGGCCTCCCGGATCCGGACCACCTCGCGCAGACAGTCGGCGGCCTCGTCCAGACGACCGGTCATCCGGTGAGTCTGGCTGAGCCCGTACAGCGCGTCGGCCTGTGCCAGCGGCTGCGCCAACTCCCCTGCGAGGTCGAGTGCTTCATTGAACCAACGAGCCGCCTCGGCCGCCTCGCCGGCGTTCCGCAGACCGTTCCCGCCGGAGGTGAGCATGCGCAGCTCGCCACGGCGGTCGCCGTCCGCCCGGGCCGCACGCAGGCCGATCCGGTGGGCCTCGACCCAGAGCCGGGCCGGACGCAACCGGAGGAACAACGGCCACATGGCGTCGGCGAGTTGCCAGGTGGCGGCGTTCCGGCCGCAGGCGGGCGCCCAGCGCAGCAGGTCGGCGAGGCGGTCGCGCTCCTCGTCGAGCCAACCGAGCGCCTGCGTGTCGTCGGCGAACTCCCGGGCCGGGTGCACCGGCAGGGTCCGGTACTCGCGCGGCAGCGTGCGGTGGCTCGGGGAGACGACCGCCTCGGCGGCGGTCGTCGAGGCGAGGTACCAGTCGACGATCCTGTCGGTGGCGGCGCGGCCGACCTGGGCGTCGCGAAGTCCGGCGCCGTGCCCTTGGGCGTGCAGCCGGACCAGGTCGTGGAAGCGGAACCGGCCGGGCAGCACCTCCTCCAGCAGGTGGACGTCCATCAGTTCGTCCACCAGCCGGTCCGCCGCCACCCGGTCCACGTCCGCCACCACGGCGGCCGCCTCCACGGTGAACTCGGCGAACGGCAGCAGTCCGAGCAGTCCGTACAACCGGGCCGCATCCGGCTGCAGCACGTCGTAGGAGGCGTCCAGCAGGTCCCGCACCGCCTCGCCGTCCGCGTGCAACGCCCCGAGGCGGTCGGCGCCGCGCCCCAGGATCTCGGCCGTCGCGGCGAGCGACTGCACCGGGCGGGCCGCGATCCGCGCGGCCGCCAGGCAGATCGCCAAGGGCAGCCCGCCACAGGCGTCCACCACCTCGGCGGCGGCATCGCTCTCGTCCACCACCCGGCTCCTGCCCACCCGCTCGGCAAGGATCTCGGCGGAGGCCTCCGTGGCGAGCGGGCCCAAGGACCGGAACACCGCGCCGTCGATGCCGAGCCCGGTGAGCCGGCGGCGGCTGGTCACCACGACCACCGTGTGGTCCGAACCGGGCAGCAGCGGCCGCACCTGGGCAGCCGTCGAGGCATTGTCCAACAGCACCGCGATCCGGCGCCCCGCCGCCAGCGAGCGCCAGAGCGCGGCACCCTCCGCCATGCTCCCGGGCACCGGGGAGACCCCGAAGGCCCGCAGGAAACCGCCCAGGGCCTCGGCGGGGTCGGCGGGGCCTCCGGGTGCGTAACCGCGCAGGTCCGCGTAGAGCTGGCCGTCCGGGAAACGGCCGGCCAGGCCACGAAGCCACTGCGCGGCCAGCGCCGTCTTCCCGACCCCGGCCGGACCGGTCACCACCACGGTGACGTCGGCCGACGCCGCCTCGGCGGCCAAGGAATCGTCCAGCGCCTCCAGATCGGCTTCCCGCCCCACCAACCTGCGAGGGCAGGGCGGGAGTTGCCGCGGCGTCGGCAACGCCGACGACCCGTGCAGGTGCAACCCGCCGTGGATCGCGCCGGCCTGCACCACCGGGCCGGAGACCGTCGCGGCACCGGCCAGCGAGTTCCGTACCACTCCGTACGGCAGGTTGACGTCGTTCACGGGCACCCGCCGAGCACGGTCGATCCTGTCACTGGCCCCCCAGCCTCGGACGAATTATCGGTGCGGCGCTATCACATGACGTATCGTCAAGTCGAGATTATTCCCAAAAGTACGGCCCCGGAACCCCACAGTGGTATAGCCGGTTGCCCCGGACGCATGCGATGCTCACCCGCGACACAGCAAGCTGGTAGCCAACCGGCGGGGGACGTCACGATGAAGGTTCATCTCCTCGGTTCAGTTGAACTGTCGGTGAACGGAGAGCCATTGACGATTCCGTCCGACAAGCGACGGCAACTGCTGGCCGCCCTGGCCCTGGAGGTCGGAAGGCCGCTCTCCCACGACTCGCTCGCATACCGACTGTGGGGCGAGGAACCTCCGCCCAGCGCACTGACCAGCCTCTACAGCCACGTCTCCCACCTGCGCGCACTACTGCGGCGGGCGGCGCAGGCCTCGGGGGCGAATGCCACCGGGGACGTGCCCACGATCGACACCCAATCGCACACGTACATTCTGCGGGCGGACCCACTGCTGATTGACTGGCACCGATATCTGGACCTCTCCGACCAAGCCGGACTACTCGCCGAGAACGGACAGGACCACCAGGCCAGAACCGTGCTCAGCCGCGCCGCCAACCTCTGGTGCGGCGAACCCCTGGCCGGCCTGCCCGGCACCTGGGCCCAGAACACCCGCGCCGCCATGGCCGACCAGCACTTCACCACCACGCTGCGCCGGATCGAGATCGACCTGCGCATCGGCCACTTCGCCGAACTGATCCCCGAACTCACCGCCCTGCGCGAGCACCGCCCCACCGACGAACGCCTCGCCGGCCACCTGATGACCGCGCTCTACGCCGTCGGCCGACAGACCGACGCGCTGGCCGTCTACCCCGCCGTCGCCCGACTGCTCCGAGTCCACTTCGCCACCGAGCCCGGCGAACCGCTCACCCGCCTCCACCAGCTCATCCTGCACGGCGACCCGCTCCCCGGGCCGCCGGTACGGAACGAGGCCGTACTGACCCCCGCCCCCCAGGCCGTACCGCCCACCGACATCCCCGGGCGGCACCGGCTGATCGGCCGGGAGGACGACCTCCGCCGCGTCCTGCCCGGCCCTGACACCCGGCTCGCCCGCGGCGGCGTCGTCACCGTCTCGGCGATCCTCGGCATGCCCGGGGTCGGCAAGACCACCCTCGCCCTGCACGCCGCCGACCTGATGCGCGAGCACTTCCCAGACGGCTACGTCTACCTCAACCTGCGCGCCCACGTCGGCAACCAGCCGCCGCTCACCCCGGAGGCCGCAGGCGCCCTGCTGCTCAGACGCCTGGGAGTGCCCGCCAGCACCATCCCGCTCGACGCCGACGAGGTCTTCGCACTGTGCGCCGAGGCGCTGTCCTCGCGCCGCGCCGTCGTCATCCTCGACGACGCCTCGAACGCCGCTCAGGTCCGCCCGCTGCTGCCGCCCGCCCCGTCCGCCCTGGTACTCGTCACCAGTCGCCAGCGGCTGACGGAGCTCCCGGACGCCCGGCCGGTGTTCCTGGACGTGCTGACAGTGGACGACGCCGTGGCCCTGTTCACCAACGTGGTCGGCCCCGAGCGCTCGACGGACCCGCAGAGCATCATCGAGATCGTCGAGCGATGTGGCCACCTGCCCCTCGCCATCGAGATCGCCGCCAGCCGCTTCAAGGGCCGCCCGTCCTGGACCCTCGCCCACTTCGCCCGGCGCCTCTCCCGGAAGAACGGCAGGCTCGCCGAGATCCGCAGCGGCACCTCCAGCATCGCCCGGGTCTTCGAGGTCTCCTACCAGTACCTTTCCGCCAGCCAGCGGTCGGCATTCCGGCTGCTCGGCCTCTACCCCGGACCGGATTTCGGCGTCCATGCGGCAGCGGCCCTGCTCGGGCGGAGTGTCGATGAGACTGATGAGGTTCTGGAGGCATTGTTGAACTGCCACCTGATCCAGGAGATCGCGCCAGAGCGCTATCAACTACACGATCTTCTAAGGGAGTTCGCAGTTGCCCTGGGGGTCGATCGGAATCAGTGGGAATCGGCGGCCCGGAGACTGCTCCGCTTCACCCTGTGCGTCGCCGACCGCGCAGACCGCCTGCTCTATCCACACAGATCGAGAGCATCACTTCCAGGGGGCGGACAACTCGACGACCTGGAAGAGCTTTTGGGTGATATGGACATGAACTCGCATGAATGTGCCAGGACTTGGCTGGAGGCGGAGCACACCAGCCTGGTAGCGCTGACCTCGCACGCACACCGCATCGGGCTCGCGGAGAGCGGTGCCTGGCTCGCCCACGTCCTGGCCGGCCATCTGAACGCCGAAGCCTACTGGGGTGAGGCCCAGGACATGCACCGGGCAGCCGCGGCGTACTGGCGGTCGCAGGCGAACCACCGGCAGGAGTCACGGGCGCTGATCGATCTGGGCGCGACGCTCGCCTACGCCTCCCGCTACGAACCGGCGATCGAGACCCTGGAGGACGGGCTCGCGCTCGCCCGATCGCAGGGCGAACTCGACGCGGCGGCGAACGGTCTCAACCTGCTCAGCCGGCTGCACTGGGAGCAGACCCGACTCCATGAGGCGCTGACGGTACAACAAGAAGTGCTGGCCATTCGAGAGGAACAGGACGACCAGTGGAACGTCGCCCGCTGCCTCGTCAACATCGGCATCCTGCACCGGTCGGTGGGCGACTCGGAATCAGCGCACGCCGTCTACACCAGCGCATTACCATTGGCCCGTAAATTCAATGACCTGGTTCTCGAATTCCGGATCCTGAACAACTTCGGCGAGCTCCACCTCAGTGCCGGGCGAAATTCGACAGCACGGAAGGTATTCGAGCGGATTCTGGACGGCGCAGGCGAGGCAATCCCCCCGCTGGACCTGTCCGTAGCCCGCGCCAATCTTGCGGAAACGTTGGAAATCCCGGGTGAACTCGAACCCGCCCTCGCGCTCTACCGGTCGGCTCTGACGACTTTCCGTGAATTCGGAACCGTCCGCCACGAGGCCGACGGCCGCAACGGGCTCGGGCGGGCCCTGCTCGCCGCCGGTCGGCGCGAGGAGGCCCTGGAACAGCACTTGCTCGCCCTGGAGCTGGCACGTTCCATCGGCACCGCCCGCGAGCAAGCGGCCGCCATGCGCGGCTTGGGCACGTGCGAGGCGGCAGCCGGAAACCGGTCTGCCGCGCTCGCCCATCTGACATCGGCCCTCACTTTGGCCGAGAAGGTCGGTATCGCGGACGAGGTTGCACGGATCCAATCGGCGATCGACGACGTTTGATCGTAATCTTCATATGATCACCATTCATCGAAGTGGAGTTCGATACTCGGATAACGATTTGGATCTTCCCGCCTGGCTATGCGACGCTCTACGCCACAAGCGGCCCCTGCCGACCGAACCGGGACAGGAAGCAAGAGCGCCATGAGCACGTTTGTCTACATAGCCCACATCGCCATCGGGATCTTCACGTCGAGCCCGCTCTGGTGCTAGCCGCGTAGGACGACGGCCGCCTCTCCCGTGTACACGCGGAACGTCAGCGTCTCCTGAAGGTAGAGCTGAATCGTTTCGGCATCGTGGGAGAGGTAGCCCACGGAGGCGTCCTGGCCAAGGTGGAGTTCGAAGTCGCCGCCTCGGGTGGAGAGCAGGTAGGCGCCTTCGATGGCCGGGGCCCAGATGATCTCGCCGTCGAGGAGGCGGGCGAGGTGGTTGTGGACCGGGAAACCTTGGTCGCTGGCCTCATTGACAGTGGTGAAGGCGGCGGCGCCGAGCAGGAGTGAGTAGGGACCGCCGACGCCGGCCAGGCGGAGGGCGGTGAGGGCGCGGCTGACGGCCTCCGGGTATTCGCGGACGTCCTCGGGGAGTTGGACCGGCGGGTTGGTGGAGGCGGCACGGATGCCGTCGATGGAGGCCGCGCGGTAGCCCTCGAAGACGGCGCGGTCTTCGGCCAGGGCGAGCTTGCGGCCCGCGTCCTTCACGGGTTGCCAGTCGGAGTCCCGGGAGCCGCGTTCGACGTCGTCCACGGCATCGCGGCGGACGGTGAAGGGGACGCGTAGCTCGACCACCGGCTGGGCGGTGCGGGCGCGGGCCTGGATACCGTCCGTCGGGGGGTCGATGGCGGTCAGGTGGCCGGTGCCGACGGCGGCGAGGGTGGCGCCCTCGGGGCCGTTGAGGTCGACGACGCGGCGGCCGGCGATGTGGAGCTTGAAGGTCTGGCGGGCCTCCTCCTCGATCTCCTCCCAGGCGGCGGCGGAGATCGGGGCGAGGTCGCGGTGGAGGTTGTCCATGGGCGGGGTCCTGTTCAAAGGGTCTGTCAGGGGGTCTGCTTGAGGCTGCCGATGCCGAGCGAGCCGTCCCCGGAGCGGGCGGCGGACGCGGGGGCGGAGCCGGGCGCCGGGGGCGGGGAGTCGAGGAAGTCGGCGGTCGGGACGAAGAACTGCCCGCCGGTGACGGCGGTGGAGAAGTCGAGCAGCCGGTCGGTGGTGCCGGGCGGGTTGCCGACGACCATGTTGCGCAGCATCTGCTCGGTCACCCCGGGGTCGGCCGCGTAGCCGATGAAGTAGGTGCCGGACTCGCCGCCGCGGTCCGCGGAGCCGAAGGTGCCGTACGGCATGTTGAAGCGGACGATCTTCCGCTCCTCGCCGTCCGGGCCGGTGATGACGGTGAGTGCCACGTGCGAGTCGGCGGGTTTGGCGTCCTCGGACAGTTCGATGTCGTCGAGTTTGGTGCGGCCGACCGCCCCCTCCTGCTGCTCGACGCTCAGCGCGTTCCACTTGTCCATGGCGTGCACGTACCGCTGGACGAGGACGTAGCTGCCGCCGGTGAACCCCGGGTCCTCGGCGCCGACCAGGGCCGCGCGTTCGGCGGCCCGGCCCTCCGGGTTCTCGGTGCCGTCGACGAAGCCGAGCAGGTCGCGGTCCTCGAAGTACTTGAAGCCCTGGACGGAGTCGACGACGGTGGCGGCCCCGGCGAGCCGGCCGGTGAGCTGCGCGGCCAGTTCGAAGCAGAGGTCCATCCGCTCCGCCCGCAGGTGCAGCAGCAGGTCGCCGGGGGTGGCCGGGGCGCGGTGGCGGGGGCCGGCGACCTCCTGGAAGGGGTGCAGGGAGGCCGGGCGGGGGCCGGTGAAGAGGCGGTCCCAGAGCTCGGAGCCGATGCCGGTGACGCAGGTGAGGCCGCCGTCGGGGGCCCGGAAGCCGACCGCGCGGCGCAGTCCGGCGAGTTCGGGCAGCAGCTCGCGGACGGCGGCCTCGCGGCCGGGTTCGACGGTGAGGACCAGGAAGACGGCCGCGCTGGTCAGCGGGGAGAGGACGGCTTGCGATTCGGCCTGCATGGTGGTGGTTCTCCTCGTCGTCGTGGCTTTTCTCAGGACGCCCGGGAGGCGTCCCACTCGGCGCGGTAGTCCGCGAAGATCTGCTTGAGGTGGTGCCCGATCTTCAGGTAGTCGAGGTCGTCGAGGTTCGCCAGCGAGACCCGGACGGACCATTCGGGCCCGTCGAAGCCGCCGCCGTTGAGCAGCACCACGCCGGTCTGCTCGGCGAGCCGGAACAGCGGTTCGGTGGGCTCGTAGTTCTTCTCCAGGAAGGTCGCGAAGTCCTTGCCCGCGACCCGTTCGGCCTCGGCCAGCAGGTCGAGCTCGACGTAGTAGCCGGCCCGCCCGGGGTCGTCCGCGATCTTCATGCCGGAGCCCTCCATCAGCAGGTCGAGCCGCCGGCGGACGATGCCCTGCACCCGCGCCTTGTACGCCTTGCCCTCGGGCAGCAGCGCGAACAGCGAGAAGAGCACCATCTGGGCCTGCTGCGGCAGGCTGAGCCCGGCGGTGTGGTTGAGCGCGACCTGCCGGGAGTCGGCGACCAGCCGGTCGATGAAGCGGAGCTTCCCGGGTTCCAGGCTCAGCGTGCCGTACCGGCGCGCGAGGCGCTCCTTCCACTCCGCGGGGAGGGCGGCGATCAGGTCGTCGATCACGTTGTCCCGGTCCAGGCCGATCACCCCGAGGCGGTGGCCGGTGGCGCCGTAGTGCTTGGAGTACGAGTAGACGAGCAGGGTGTTGCGGGGCAGTTCGGCGGCCAGGGTGCGGAAGCCGTCCACGAAGGTGCCGTACACGTCGTCGGTGACGATCATCAGGTCGGGGTTGGTGGTGGCCACGATCTGCTTGATCTGGTCGGTGACCTGGCGGGACAGCGCCAGGGAGGGCGGGTTGCTCGGGTTGACCAGGCAGACCAGCCTGATCCCGGGGTCGGCCAGCTTGGCGACCTCGTCCGCCGGGTAGCGCCACTCCCGCACCCCGGTCTCGACCAGCTTGTCGGCCTGGATCCGGACCACCTCGAAGCCGTAGGTGTCCAGTTCGGGGATCTCGATGTACGGGGTGAACACCGGCACCATCAGGGCGATCCGGTCGCCCTTGTGCAGCAGGCCGTTCTTCGTCAGCGAGTCGAAGACATAGCACATCGCGGCGGTGCCGCCCTCGGTGGCGAACAGCTCGGGCTGCTGCGGCGACGGGGGCCGCCGGTCCATCAGCTCCTCCTGGAGGTAGCCGCGGACGATCCGCTCGGCGTGCACCAGCATCCGGTCGGGGACGGGGTAGTTGTCGCCGATGCTCGCGTCGGCGAGCTCGTGGAGGAAGGCCTCGCGCTCGAACCCGAAGCGGTCGACGGCGAGTTCGACGCTGCGCCGGAGCAGCTCGATGCCGGGAAGCCCGGGGTGGCCGCGGACGAAGGCGTCGAAGCGGCCGGCGATGCCGGACCGCTCCGGCATGCCGCCGAGGTCGTCGGCGGTCCAGACCCGGCGGCTCTCCGCCAGCGCGAAGTGGCCGAGCGCGAGGCAGGCCTCGCGGGGGCCGGTGCAGACCCAGTTCGGGTTGCCGCGACCGGCGTTGAGCATGTGGGCGGTGGACTTGCCCTTCTGCCCGGGCTCGTCGCGCTGGTAGGCCTCGGCGAGCCGGACGAACTCGGCCTTGAGCTCGAAGGGGCTGAGCCGGGCCAGTCGGCGGATCTCCTCGCGGCCGGTCGTGGGCTTCGTCATGGCGTTCTCGACTCTCCTCGGGAAGACGGGCGTTCGGCCCGGCAGGGCGACGGCGGCGGCGCCCCGGACGGCTCTCCTCGCCGCACGGCGGCGGCGCCGGCGCTCGACGCGATGATGCGACGGTCCGTCATGTCAGCTCCCCAGCATGCCGACCAGGATCGGTCCGGTGAGCGGGAGCAGGAAGTTGGAGATGGTGTAGGTGATCGTGTAGCCCAGCATCGGGATGCTGCTCTGCGCGACGTTGGTGACGGCGGTGATCGCCGGGGTGCTGCACTGCTGGCCGGCGATGGCGCCGACCAGGATCGGCGGCTCGATCCTCAGCAGCTTGCGGCCGACGAACAGCGAGAGCACGGCCGGGACGGTGACCATGAGGATGCCGGACAGCGGCAGCAGCACCGGGTGGTCCTTGAGCAGCGCCGCCGCGTCCGGGCCCGCGGCCAGGCCGGTGACCGCGATGAAGACGGAGAGCCCGAGGTCCTTGGCGGTCTGCGCGGCGACCGGCGGATAGGCCCCGAAGGTGGGCCGCTGGGCCCTGAGCCAGCCGAAGACCAGACCGGAGACCAGGCAGCCGCCGCCGGTGCCGAGCGAGAGCGCGGCGTTCCCGGCGTGCACGGTGACCAGGCCGATCAGCACGCCGACGCAGATGCCGAGGCTGATGTAGATGTAGTCGATGGCGTCCTTGCGGATGCCGACGCCGGCCTTGGCGGCGAACCGGTCGACGGCCGAACGGGCGCCGGTGACGGTCACGGTGTCGCCGCGGTGCAGCTCGGTGTCGGCGATCGCGGGCAGGTGCTGGTCGACCCGCTGGATGTCGGTCAGGTAGATCCCGGAGGTCGTGGACGGCTGCTCCTCGGCCAGCTCCCCCGCTGTCCGGCCGACGAAGTCCCGGTTGGTGAGGACGATGTCGCGGACCACCAGCGGGCTGTCCAGGCCGGGTACGCCGGAGGTCTCCGGGCCCAGTTCGTGGCCGGTGTCGATGACCGCCTCGCGGCGGCCGACCAG
The DNA here is from genome assembly GCF_042268845.1 of Kitasatospora sp. NPDC056273. Classification (NCBI taxonomy): domain Bacteria; kingdom Bacillati; phylum Actinomycetota; class Actinomycetes; order Kitasatosporales; family Streptomycetaceae; genus Kitasatospora; species Kitasatospora sp. NPDC056273. The sequence continues at coordinate 12,537 of NZ_JBHJSJ010000018.1, forward strand.
CAGCACGAGGTCGCCGCGGCGCAGCCGGAAGTCCCGGTCGGGGTGGAGGGTGCGGCCGTCCCGCCGGACGCCCTCGACGGTGACCAGGCCGGGCTGGACCTCCTCGACCCGGGCGATGGCCGAGCCCTCGCCCTGGGAGACCAGGTAGGTACGGCCGACCAGCGGGGGCAGTGCGGGCTGCTCGTCGGCGGCCGGCGCGCCCTTGCCGCCGCGCAGCCCCTCCCACAGTTCCCGGGAGGCGTCGGGCAGCTTGATCCGCATGACCAGCGGGAAGATCTGGCTGGTCAGCAGCACGATGGAGACCAGTCCGAAGAGGTAGCAGACCGAGTAGGCGGCGGCCACGTGGTTCTGCAGCTGGGCGGACTGGTCGGCGCTGATGCCGGAGAGGTTGGCGATCGCCTCCTGGGCGGTGCCGACCACGGCCGACTCGGTGGCCGCCCCGGCCAGGATGCCGGCCGCGGTGCCGACGTCCAGGTCGAAGGCCTTGCCGATGCCGTAGGCCATCCCGACGACCAGCACCGCCTCCATGACGCAGAGCACCGCGAAGCGCAGGCCCTTGGCGTTGAGGTTGGCGAAGAACTGGGGGCCCGCGATGTAGCCGAGCGAGAAGATGAACAGGGCGAAGGCGACGTTCTTGACGTCGGCGTCGACGCTGACGTGCCGGCTGCCGATCAGCATGGCGACGATCAACGTGCCGCAGATTCCGCCGAGTCGGATCGGCCCGACGCGCAGTTTGCCGAGCAGGTAGCCGAGCGCCAGGCAGACGAACAGCGCGAGGACGGGGTTCTCCCGCAGCAGGCTCACGGCAGCCGCCCCCGCCGCGGTGCGGGGACGCCGAACGGGGGACGGACCAGCACTAATCTGATCATGGGAATGATTACACCGCAAAGCGGACAATCCGGCACGGCCGACGCGCATCCGAACGGCATCGGCGGACGACCCCGCCGGACGAGCCCACCGGACGGGCCCGCCGAGCGGACGCGCCGAACGGCCCCGCCGGGAGGCTGTCCCGACGGGGCCGTTCGGACCGGGGGCCGAGGCCGGCTCAGACCCGCAGGGCCGCCAGCTGCTCGGCGAACGGCACCACCTGGTCGGGCAGCGCCGGCGCCGCCGGGGCCCGCCCGGCCAGCAGGGCCGCCAGCTCGCCGGCCGCCCGGTCGATCCGGCGCGGCAGGCCGTCGGTGAGCCCGTCCCCCGCCGCGCCCCAGTCGTCGGTGGCCGCGTAGACGGCCGTCGGCAGCACCACCGCGCGCAGGTAGCTGAACAGCGGGCGGACGGCGTGCTCCAGGGCGAGCGAGTGCCGGGGCGTGCCGCCGGTGGCGGCGATCAGCACCGGCTTGCCGGTGAGCGCGTCGTTGTCGACCACGTCGAAGAAGGACTTGAACAGGCCGCTGTACGAGGCCGTGAAGATCGGCGTCACCGCGATCAGGGCGTCCGCCTCCGTGACCGCCTCGATCGCCGCGCGCAGCCCGGCGCCGGGGAAGCCGGTGACGAGGTTGTTGGCGATCTCCACCGCCAGGTCCCGCAGTTCGACCACGGTGACCTCCGCCTCCCGCCCCTCCAGGGCGAGTCGGCGCACCGTCGAGTCGGCGAGCCGGTCGGCCAGCAGCCGGGTCGAGGACGGCTTGCTCAGCCCGGCACTCACCACCACCAGCTTGAACGCGGTCACTTGGCCACCTCCACGGTGTTCTCGTCCTTCTCGTCCTTCTCGTCCTTGGCCGCGACCAGCGCGGCGTGGGTCGGCCCGTCCGGCACCCCGGCCGGGCGGCCCTTGGCGAACTCCTCGCGCAGCACCGGCACGACCTCCTCGCCGAGCAGGTCCAGCTGCTCCAGCACCGTCTTCAGCGGCAGGCCGGCGTGGTCCATCAGGAACAGCTGGCGCTGGTAGTCGCCGAAGGACTCGCGGAAGGTCAGGGTCTTCTCGATGACCTCCTGCGGGCTGCCCACGGTCAGCGGGGTCTGCTCGGTGAACTCCTCCAGCGAGGGCCCGTGCCCGTACACCGGCGCGTTGTCGAAGTACGGACGGAACTCGCGCACCGCGTCCTGGGAGTTCTTCCGCATGAACGCCTGTCCGCCGAGGCCGACGACCGCCTGCTCGGGCGTGCCGTGGCCGTAGTGGGCGAAGCGCTCGCGGTAGAGGTTGATCAGCTTCTTGAAGTGCTCCTTGGGCCAGAAGATGTTGTTCGCGAAGAAGCCGTCACCGTAGTAGGCGGCCTGCTCGGCGATCTCGGGGCTGCGGATCGAGCCGTGCCAGACGAACGGCGGGACGTCGTCCAGCGGGCGCGGGGTGGAGGTGAAGCCCTGGAGCGGGGTGCGGAAGCGGCCCTGCCAGTCGACGACCTCCTCGCGCCACAGCTGGTGCAGCAGCGCGTAGTTCTCGATCGCAAGCGGGATGCCCTGGCGGATGTCCTGGCCGAACCAGGGGTAGACCGGGCCGGTGTTGCCGCGGCCCATCATGACGTCCACCCGGCCCTCGGCCAGGTGCTGGAGCATCGCGAAGTCCTCGGCGATCTTCACCGGGTCGTTGGTGGTGATCAGCGTGGTCGAGGTGGAGAGGATGATGCGGTCGGTCTGCGCGGCGATGTAGCCGAGCATGGTCGTCGGCGAGGACGGGACGAACGGCGGGTTGTGGTGCTCGCCGGTCGCGAAGACGTCCAGGCCGACCTCCTCGGCCTTGCGGGCGATGGCGACCATCGCCTTGATCCGCTCGTGCTCGGTCGGGGTGCGGCCGGTGGTCGGGTCGGTCGTCACGTCGCCGACGGAGAAGATTCCGAACTGCATGCTGATCACCACATCCCAGGTAGTCCAACTTTCAACCACCTTAGCATCCGGGTGGGGCCCGTTATTCCCCCTCCCCCGCTCCCCCTCGTCGTCCCCCCTCCCCAGCGGCGACAATGGAAGGCGCGGGCGGCCAGGGAAGGCTCCGGAAGGGCGGCGGACGATGGGTCCGTACATCGCGGTGAGCGCGCTGAGCCACGAGGGCCTGGTGCGGGAGCACAACGAGGACAGCCTCACGGTCGGGCCGTGGACGCTCTGCGCCACCGTGACCACCAACCCGCAGACCCTGCTCTTCCCGCTCGGCCCGCCCTGCGTGATCGCGGTCGCCGACGGCCTGGGCGGCCACCCCGGCGGCGAGGTGGCCAGTGCCCTGGTCGCCCGCCGGCTCGCCGCCGACGGGGGCGCGCTGGACGGCGAGGAGGCCGTCCGCGAGGAGCTCCTGGCCTGCAACCGGGCCGTCTACGCGGCCGCCGCCGAGGAGCCGGAGCTCGCCGCGATGGGCACCACCGTCGCCGGGCTGGTGCTGCTGCCCGAGTGGGCGCTGGCCTTCAACGTCGGCGACAGCCGGGTCTACCGGATCACCGGGGACGGGCTGCGCCGGGTGAGCGTGGACGACAGCCCGCCGCTGCCGCCCGGACGGCGCACCACCTCGGTGGTCACCCAGACCCTGGGCGGCTCGCTCGGGCTCACCTTCGTCGAGCCGCACGTCCGGGCCGTGCCGCTGACCGCCGGGGACCGGTACCTGGTGTGCAGCGACGGCCTGACCGACCCGGTGCCCGAGGAGGAACTGGCCGGGCTGCTGGAGCGGTCGTTCGAGGGGGCGGACCGCTCGGACGGCAGGGCGGCGTTCGAGCTGTGGAAGGCGGCGATCGAGGCCGGCGGGCCGGACAACATCACCCTGGCGCTGGTGCGGGTCGGCGCGTAGGGCGCCCGTACGGAACGGACCCGCCCCGGGCGGGGCGCCGTAGCGCTCCGCCCGGGGCGGTCACCTGTCCGTTCGCCGTACTCGGCTCACATTTCGCTCGTGACGCTCACCCCGCTGAAGCTCTGCTGGGCGTAGAGGCTGAAGAAGATGTAGCCGCCGGCCGGCGGGTCCGTGACGGTCAGCGTCTCGGAGTTGTCCGGGCCGGTCGACCGCGCGGTGTTCGTGTCGGTGTAGGCCCAGCTCGTCGGGTTGTAGTAGAGGTCGCCGTTGCCGGTGCCGCCGCTGGTGGTGATCTTCACCTGCTTGGTGCCGGCCGGCACCAGGAGGTAGAAGTGCGCGTAGTTGCCCGTGGTGGCCGCGACGTTGCTGCGGGTGCAGTTGGCCGCCAGCAGCCGGGTGTCGGTGCCGGTGCACTCGGGCAGCGGGGTGCCCGGCGTGGTGGGCGGGTTGCCGCTGCCGTCGGTGGCGCAGCCGCCGGACGCGCACTTGGTCAGCCAGCTGTCGAAGTCGGCGTCGTAGCGGGTGCCGATGGTGGTCTTCAGGATGGTGCGGGCACCGTCCCAGTCACCGGTGCGGTACTTGGCGAGGACCGCGTCCAGGTCGGAGCGGTGCTGCTCCAGCATGTAGCGCACGGCCAGGTAGCCCCAGCGGTAGACCCGGTCCTGGTCGCCGTAGCCGGTGTCGAAGAGGTCGCTCAGCTTGTAGGTGTGGCGGGCGGCCGCCGCGATGGCGCCGTCGTTGTTCACCTTGCGGTACGAGTAGGAGACGTACTCCGCGAAGCCCTCGACCCACCAGACGGTCGGGGTCTTCATGCCGGCCTCGAAGTCGCCGTACATGTCGAACCGGCCGTCGAGGTAGTGGGTGTACTCGTGGTTGAGGTTCCAGATCTCGAAGGACGGACGGGCCCACTCGGCCTCGTAGCAGAGGAAGCGCGGCTGGTTGTCGGCCTTGGTCGGGTCGCCCTCCAGGTACATGCCGCCGTTGTTGGTGTCGATGCCGTAGATCGCGGCGGCGAGGACCTGGTAGTCGAGCGAGGAGTGGAAGGCCACGACCTCGATCGTCTTGTTGTTGTCGTCCTTGACCGGGCCGCTGTCCTTGGCCACCGAGTGGAAGTACTCGTCCTGGCCGTTGAGGCTGGTGCAGGCGGTGTTCAGCTGGGTGGCGTCCAGCGCCTGGGCGAGCAGCGTGATGCTCGGGCTGCAGGTGTGCTTCACGGTCAGCACGCCGGCCTTGAGCTGGGCGGACTTGTCACAGGTGCCGTAGAAGGAGCAGTTGCCCTGGTCGTAGTAGTCGACCGCCTCCGCGACCGCGGCCCACTGGTAGACGGTGCGGCCCTTCGGCTCCGACTTCTCGACCAGCGTCTTGGCCAGCGGACGGACCTTGGCCTGGAGGGCGGTGTCCTTCAGGAAGCGGGTCAGCTCCTTGGTCGCGTTGTAGACCAGCACGCCGAAGCTGTCGCCGAGCAGGGCGTTGTTGCGGGTCGCGAAGTCGGACAGCGCGTCCAGCACGCTCGGGTCCGCCTCGACGGCCGCGTCGAAGCCGGGCACCTGGTGGCCGCGGAACAGCACGGTGAACACCGGGTTGACCGCCCAGGCCATGCCGGCCGGGTTCCAGGTGTCGGCCTTGTAGTCGCCCAGCAGCCGCTTGACCACCGGCAGGAAGCGCACGTTCTCCTGCGCGCTGTCGATCAGGGTGACGGCCTCGCCCAGGATGGGCGCGTTGCCCGAGGCGACGTCGCGCGAGTGGGCGCTGTTGAAGAAGGCGTCCAGCCCGGACTGGATCGCGGTCTTGAGGCCGGCGCCGTACTCGCCGACGTCCTCCTTGTGGTACCACTGCACGAAGTAGCCGGCGCGCAGGTAGAGCACCAGCTGCTCGACCGAAGTGCTGTTGTCACCGGGGTAGTTGGCCGACGCGTCGCGCAGCGCGTAGGCCACCGTGCTCATCTGCTCCTCGCGGAACGCGCCGCGCGCGTCGCCGCCGGTGAGCTGGAACAGGCTGTTGATGCAGTTGATGTCCGCGCTCTTGATGTGCTGGACCAGGTCGCTGCCGGTCCGGCCGCTGAAGTCGCCGACGGTACAGGCCTGTTCGGCCGCCGCGCCGAGGCTGAGCGCCTTGGCGGTCGGCCGGACCTCGGCCGGCCGGGTGTCGACCGAGAGCGGGGCACGCTGGTCGACCGAGGCCAACTGCTGCCCGCTGTCGGCTCGTTCGGCTGCGCCGGTGGCGGGCTGCGGGGCCGGCCCGGTGGGGACGGGCGCGGGCGAGCCGCCGGGGGTGGGGGTGGCGGGGGCGGCCTGGGACTGCGGGGCGAACAGGCCGACCGCCAGGAACAGGGACAGGACGAGCGTCAGCAATCGTGCCAGCTGCGGGAGTCGCAGCAGACGTGAAGGACTCACGTGGGGGCCTCCGGGCCGTCGTCGGCCGCGATTTGGGGCGCGGCCGGTGGGGGGTGTCGAGGACCGCTGGTGACGGCGCCGCGTGGGGAGCGGTTCCGTCGGGCACGGTGGGGGGTGTGACATGTACCATGGCACATCTCACATGGCCTTGGGAACCCGGGGCGTTGTGCGCAGTTTGCGGGGAATTCACGGAGGGATCGTGGTGACGGTCCGTCAACAGACCCGCCCCGGGCGGGGCGCCGTAGCGCTCCGCCCGGGGCGGTCACCTGTCTGGGGTCAGCCGGGGTCGGCTCACATCTCGCTCGTGACACTCACCCCGCTGAAGCCCTGCTGGGCGTAGAGGCTGAAGAAGACGTAGCCACCGACCGGCGGGTTGGTGACGGTCAGCGTCTCCGCGTTGTCCGGACCCGCCGAGCGCGTGACGTACGCGTTGGTGTAGGCCCAGCTCGTCGGGTTGTAGTAGAGGTCGCCGTTGCCGGTGCCGCCCTTGCTGGTGACCTTGATCTGCTTGGTGCCGGCCGGCACCAGGAGGTAGAAGTGCGCGTAGTTGCCGGTGGTCGCCGCGACGTTGCCGCGCACGCAGTCGGCCGCCAGCAGCCGGACGTCGTTGCCCGCGCACTCCGGCAGCTGCGGCTGGCCCGGCGTGTCGGTGGCGCAGGCGCCGGCGGCGCACTTGGTCAGCCAGCTGTCGAAGTCGGCGTCGTAGCGGGTGCCGATGGTGGTCTTCAGGATGGCGCGGGCGCCGTTCCAGTCACCGGCGCGGTACTTGGCGAGGACCGCGTCGAGGTCCGAGCGGTGCTGCTCCAGCATGTAGCGCACGGCCAGGTAGCCCCAGCGGTAGACCCGGTCCTGGCTGCTGGTGGCGTAGACGGTGTCGAACAGCTCGCTCAGCCGGTAGGCGTGCTGCGAAGCGACCGCGATGGCACCGTCGTTGACGACCTTGCGGTACGAGTAGGAGACGTACTCCGCGAAGCCCTCGACCCACCAGTCGATCGGCTGGACCTGGCCGGCGTCGTAGTCGCCGTACACGTTGAACCGGCCGTCGAGGTAGTGGGTGTACTCGTGGTTGAGGTTCCAGATCTCGAAGGACGGGCGGGCCCACTCGGCCTCGTAGCAGAGGAAGCGCGGCTGGTTGCCGACCGCCGCCGGGTCGCCCTCCAGGTACATGCCGCCGTTGTTGGTGTTGATGTCGTAGATGACCGCGGCGAGCACCTGGTAGTCGAGCGAGGAGTGGAAGGCCACGACCTCGATCGTCTTGTTGTTGTCGTCCTTGACCGGGCCGTTGTCCTTGGCCACCGCGTGGAAGAACGCGTCCTGGCCGTTCAGGCTGGTGCAGGCGGTGTTCAGCTGGGCGGCGTCCAGCGCCTGGGCCAGGATGACGATGCTCGGGCTGCAGCTGTGCTTCACCGTCAGGTTGGCGGCCTTGAACTTCGCCGGGTCGTCACAGGTGCCGTAGTACGAGCAGTTGCCCTTGTCCCACCAGTTCACCGCGAGCGTCACCGAGCCGCGCTGGTACATCGTGGGGCCGGTCGGGGCGGACTGCTGGGCCAGGGCCCGCGCGTAGGGGCGCAGCCGGGGCAGCAGGTCCGGGTACTGCATGAAGCGGGTCAGCTCGTTGGTCGCCTCGTAGACCGTCCGCCCGTAGGTGCCGCCGTGCAGGCCCTGGTTGCGGGAGATGAAGGTGAACAGGGCGTCCAGCACGCTCGGGTCGGCCTTGACGGCGGGGAGGAAGTCGGCCTCCCAGTGGCCGGCGAACAGCGCGGTGAGCGCCGGGGTCACCGCGTAGACCATGCCGTTCGGGTTCCAGGTGGCGCTGTCGTAGTCGGACAGCAGGCGCTTGACGACGGGCAGGTAGCGGGCGCTGTCCTTGATGCTGTCGATCAGCGTGGCCGCGCGGGCCAGCGGGCTCGCGTTGTCCGCGGTGACGTCCCGCGAGCGGGGGTTGGCGAAGAACGCGTCCAGCGCGGCGCGGGAGGCGTCCTTCAGGCCGCTGCCGTAGGGGCCCACCACGTCGGGGTTGTAGAACTGCGTGAAGTAGCCGGCCTGCAGGTAGAGCATCAGCTCCGCGATCGAGCCGCTGTCGTTGCCCTGGTAGCCGTTGGCGGCGTCGCGCACCGCGTTCGCCACGGTGACCATCTGCGACTCGCGGAAGGCGTTGGCGGCGTCGCCGCGGCCGATCTTGAACAGCGAGTTGACGCACTGGAGGTCGACGGACTTGATCTGCTGGACCAGCGCGCTGCCGGTCCGGCTGGTGAAGTCGCCGACGTTGCAGGGCCGGGCGGCGGCCGCGTCCAGGCCGAAGGCCTTGGCCTGCGGCTGCCCGGCCGTCGGCAGGCCGGTGAGCGGGGCCGTCGGCGACTGGGGCACCAGGTCCTCGGGGCTGAGGCGCTTGCGGCCGTCCGGCTTCGCCGGGGTGGTGTCGGCGCGGCTCTCGCCGATCGCGGGCGGCGGCGCCAGGTGGGCGGGCGCCGTGCCCGTGGGCGTACCGGCGGGGGTGCCGCCGGGGGTGGTTCCGCCGGGGGTGGGGCCGGCGGGGGCGGCCTGGCTGAGCGGGGCGAACAGGCCGACCGTCAGGAACAGGGACAGGACGAGCGTCAACAGTCGTGCCAACCGCGGGACTCGCAGTAAGCGTTGGCCATTCACGTGGGGGCCTCCGGGCCGTCATCGGCCGCGATTTGGGGCGCGGCCTACGGGGGAGCGAGGACCGTCCGCGACGGGACCCGTGGGGCGGGTCCGTCGTGGAAACAGTGGGGATGTGCCATGTAATATTGCACACATCACACATCATTGTGAAGGCCTTTACCCAAGCCCTACCCATCCGGAAAAGCGGAAGGGCATGGCGACGTCGTCGTCGCCATGCCCTTCGGGCCCGCGGATCGGTGGAACCGACTACCGCCGGATTCCGGCTACTTGCGGAGCAGCAGGATCACGCCCGCCGTCACCAGGCCGACCACGACGGCGGCCGCGCCGTACGCCAGGCGGTGCGCCCGCAGCACCGGCAGGAAGCGGTCCACGGCGTAGCGGCCGGGGCCGGTCAGGGCGAGCGCGGCGGCACCGGCGGTCAGCAGCAGCTCGTACTCGCTGCCCTTCGGGGCGAAGAAGCCGCCGCCCCAGGTGACGGCTATCGCGTTGACCATCGTGCCGACGATCGCGGCGCCCGCCAGCGGGGTCAGCAGGCCGACGGCGAGGGCGAGTCCGCCCAGCGTCTCGGTGAGGCCGGCCACCACGGCCATGGCGTTGCCGGCCGGGTAGCCGCTCATGGTGAAGAACTGACCGGTGCCGTCGATCCCGCCGCCGCCGAACCAGCCGAACAGCTTCTGGCTGCCGTGCGCGGCCATGGTCAGGCCGAGGGCCAGGCGCAGGAGCAGGAGTCCGGCGTCGTAGGCGTGCGGGGAGGTCGTCGCGGACCCGGCGGTGTCCCGGGTCGGGCTGACGGTGGTGGTGGCGGCGGTCGTGCTCGGGCTGCTGCTCGGCATGCGCGTCTCCATCGATCGGGGTTCGGTCGTCGTCCGGCGCGGCCGGACACGGTCAAGGGTTGTGGTGGTGCGGCAGGCAGGGATCGTCACCCGGCGCCATTGTTCAAATTTGAACCGCCGCTTCACCGACCGTACCCCGAAGTTCGAATTTGAACAACTGACGGGCCGTCGGCGACTCGCGGGCCCCGCCCCGGCCGGAGAGGGTGGAGACATGGCCCACCACAGACAGCACCGACGGGAGACCCGGACCGGCACCCCGTACCCCGAGGCGCTGGACGCCTTCGGCGAGCGCGTCCGACTGATCACCCCCGAACAGTGGGACTCCCCCACCCCGTGCAGCGACTGGTCCGTCCGCGACCTCGTCAACCACCTCACCGGCGAACAGCTCTGGGTGCCCGAGCTGCTGATGGGCGCCACCGTCGGCGAGGTCGGCGAGCGCTTCGACGGCGACGTGCTCGGCGACGACCCGGTCACCGCCTGGACCGGCGCCGCCGAGGCCGCCCGGGAGGCCTGGGCCGTCCCGGGCGCCACCGAGCTGACCGTCCACCTCTCCTTCGGGGACACCTCGGGGCAGTACTACCTGGACCAGCTCACCACCGACCTGGTGATCCACTCCTGGGACCTCGCCGAGGGCATCGGACGGCGCACCCGGCTCCCCGACGGGCTCGTCGCGTTCGCGCTCGGCGAGTTCGCCGGGTACGGGGACCTCTCCGGCAGCGGGCTCTTCGACCCGCCGCTGCCGGTGCCCGAGGACGCCGACCCGCAGACCCAGCTGCTCGCCCTCACCGGGCGGCGGGACGGGGGGTGAGCGGGACCGACGGAGGGTAAGCGGGCTCGACGGGGGGTGAGCGGCGCGTGCCTCCGGGCGGGCGGCCCGGCGCCGGATACTGGAAGACAGCGGGGGAAGTCTTCCGTGCGAGAGGCGGGCGGGCCATGAGCCGCAGGCCTGACATCCTCGGCGAGTTCACCGCCGACCACCGGGCGGTCACCGAACTGCTCGACCGGATCGAGGCCGCACCGGCCGACGACCCCGGACGCGGCGAGCTGGTGGCCCGGCTGACCGACCTCCTCTTCACCCACTGCGCCGCCGAGGAGGAACACCTCTTCCCGGTGGTCCAGCACGACGTGCCCGACGGCGGGGCTCTGGTCTTCCGCAGCATCCACGACCACCTGGCGATCGGGCAGTACCTCGCCGACCTCCAGGGGCTCGGACCGGCCGAACCGGCCTTCGACACCCTGCTGCGCGGCCTCGCCGAAACCCTGCGGCGGCACCTGCGGGGGGAGGAGGAGCAGCTGTTCCCGGCCGCCCGCAAGGCCCTGCCCGCGGCCGCCCGCACCGCGCTGGGCGACCGGCTGCGGGCGGAGCGGGCCGAACTGGACGCCCCGGACTGATCAGCGTTCCCGCCGGCCCGTCCCTCCGGGCCCGCTCATTCCTTCAGGCCGGATCATTCCTCCGGGCCGGATCAATGCTTCGGGCTGATCACCGCGAACCGGGCACCCTCGCGGTCCCGCAGCCGGGCCACCCGCCCGTACGGGGAGTCGAAGGCCGGCCCGAGCGCCCCGCCGCCCAGCTCCGCGGCCCGGGCCACCGCCCGGTCCGTGTCCGGGACGGCGAAGGACACCTCCCAGTGCGGCGGCATCCCGGCCGGGCCGCCGGCCTGCTCCTTGGCCAGCGCCGCGACACTGTGCCCCTCGGCGCGCAGCACCACCCGGTCGTGCTCCCAGCGGACGTCGAAGCGCTCCGGGTCGCGGCCGTCCCAGCGGAACACCTCGCCGTAGAACAACGCCGCCGCGAACGGGTCCGGGGTGCGCAGCTCGATCCAGACCGGCGCCCCGGGCAGGTCCAGCTTCCGGGCCCGGCCCGGCGGGCCCTCCCAGATGCCGAACACCGCGCCCGCCGGGTCCGCCGCGAAGGCCACCCGTCCGGCGTCGAAGGCCAGCGGGCCGACCGCCAGGGTCGCGCCGCGCTCCCGCACCGCGTCGGCGGCGGCGTCGGCGCTCTCCGTCCCGAAGTAACTGGTCCACGCGAGCGGAACCGCCCCGACACCGGCGACGCCCAGCCCGGCCACCGCCTCCCCGCCGGTCACCGCGTGCACGTACGGGCCGAAGCGGTCCGGCCCGGGCTCGAACTCCCAGCCGAGCAGCGGGCCGTAGAACTTCTTCGCGTCCTCCAGATCCGGGGCCATCAGGCTCACCCAGCACGGCACGGCCGCCACACAGCGCACCCGGGCGACCGTCTCACCGCTGCCCATCGCGAACCTCCTCCGCCCACCCGGCCGCCGGGCCCCTCCCGACTCCCACGGCCCACCGGCCGCCCGGGACGCCCACAGCCTAGGGCGCCACCCTCACCGCCCCGGGGAAGCCATGCCCGGGATCAGCGCACCCAGTTCTTGAGGGGCTCGGTGTCCAGGGAGATGCCCACCGGGTCGGGGAGGCGGACGGCCTTGCCGAACGGCAGGGTGTGGACGGTCTCGTAGCGGACGCCGTCGGGCTGACTGTGGACGATGATCTCCGCGGAGTCCCGGTCGATCAGCAGGTAGACGGGGATGCCGGCCTCGGCGTAGGCGCGGGGCTTCTCGACCCGGTCGCGCCGATCGGCGTCGACGTCCGCATCGGTCACTTCGACCACCATCAGCACGCGATCCGCATCGACCCACTCCCCCTGCCCGACAAAGGCCTCGGCGGGGGCCAGAGTGCCATCGGGATGGACCCGTCCGCCGTCGGTTCCCCGCATCCTCAGGCCATGGCTGTGCAGCCACAGCTCCGGCCGCGCCTGGAAGCAGCTCCGCACCAGCCACTCGATCACACAGCCGTGGTTGCCGCCCGACCTCGGTTTCACTCCCAGTCGCCCGCCGAGGAACTCCAACTGGAGACCCTCGAGCGCCCGGAAAGCCAGGCGCGCGAGTTCCTCGAACTCTTCGGGCCGCATCTGCGATCGGCGCGGTGCGTCAGGAGTCGTGCACATACCGCGACCGTAGGGCCGGGGTGTGACATCCCTGCCCGAGAGCAGAGGGATTGTGTGACGCAGGTCACATGCGGAGGGGAAATTCCGGGGACGGATTCCCCGTTTCCGAGTACGTTGGAAGAAGCGGGGAGATTTTCCCCGGTATCCTGATGAGGAGCAGTCGTCGTGACCACCACCGCCGAGTCGGTCCGTCCCGCGGGGAGCGCACGTACGCCGAAGTTGCGTGCGGACGCGAGCCGGAACCGGGAGCGGATCGTGCTGGCGGCCCGGGAGGCGTTCGTCGAGTACGGTGCGGACGCGCCGCTGGACGAGATCGCGAAGCGGGCGGGGGTCGGCAATGCCACGCTGTACCGGAACTTCCCGGACCGGGTGGCGCTGATCCGCGAGGTGGCGGTGCTCGTCAAGAACCGCATCCTGGCCCTCGCCGAGACGGCGACGGCGGAGGCGGACGCCCCTGACGGCAGTGGGCCGTTCGACGCCCTCCAGCGGTTCGCGCACGCGTCCGTCGGGGAGAAGGTCGGCGGTCTGTGCACCCTGTTCAGCAACCATGTCGACCTGTACGACCCGGAGTTGACCGAGATCCGGGAGCGCCTGCAGGCCGCCGTGGGCGGGCTGATGGAGCGCGCCCGGGCCGCGGGCGAGCTGCGGTCGGACGTCGACCACGGTGACCTGTTCATCGCGATGAGCCAGCTGACCCGGCCACTGCCGAACACCGCCTGCCGACTGCTCGACGACTTCGTCCACCGGCACCTGCAGATCTTCCTGGACGGCCTGCGCGCACCGGCTCCTTCGGTGCTGCCCGGCCGGGCCGCGACCTTCGAGGACTTCCAGCCCCAGAACTGACCGACCCACCAGTACCGACCCCCTGCCAGTAGGGGCCCGACCAGTACCAGCCGTCCGGGCGCGCGCCGCCGTGCCCCGGCGCGCCCTGCCACCGCACCCTCCCGGTGCGGCGACCCGCCGTGCCCGCCGCACGGCACCCGACCGTTCACGCACACCACACGCACCGTGAAGTGAGTACCCCCATGTCTCGAACCGACGCCGCCCGACCGGCGACGCTGCCCGATCCCCGGCGCTGGAAGGCGCTGATATTCATCGGCCTCGCCCAGCTGATGGTCGTCCTCGACGCGACCATCGTGAACATCGCCCTGCCGTCCGCACAGCGGGACCTGGGCATCTCCGACGGCAACCGCCAGTGGGTGATCACCGCCTACGCGCTGGCCTTCGGCGGGCTGCTGCTGTTCGGCGGCCGGATCGCGGACCTCTGGGGCCGCAAGCGGACCTTCATCGTCGGCCTGACCGGCTTCGCGCTGGCCTCCGCGCTCGGCGGCGCTGCGGCCAACACCGCGATGCTGCTGGGCGCCCGCGCACTCCAGGGCGTGTTCGGCGCGCTGCTCGCGCCGGCCGCGCTGTCGCTGCTCGCGGTGACCTTCACCGAGGCCAAGGAGCGCGCCAAGGCCTTCGGCATCTACGGTGCGATCGCCGGTGGCGGTGGCGCCATCGGTCTGATCCTCGGCGGCCTGCTCACCGAGTACATGAACTGGCGCTGGACCTTCTTCGTCAACATCCCGTTCGCCATCGTGGCCGCCGTCGGCGCCGTGATGGTGATCCGCGAGCCCGCCGAGGGCCGCAACCGCAACCGGCTGGACGTCCCCGGCGTTCTGCTGGTGACCACCGGCCTGGTCTCGCTGGTCTACGGCTTCACCCGCGCCGAGTCGGACGGCTGGTCGTCCGGCACCACCATCGGCCTGTTCGTCGCGGCCGCCGTGCTGCTGGCCGCCTTCGTGCTGGTGGAGCTCCGGGTCAAGGCCCCGCTGCTGCCGCTGCGCGTGGTGCTCGACCGCAACCGCGGCGGGGTGTACCTGTCGCTGGGCATGGCCGTGATCGGCATGTTCGGCCTGTTCCTCTTCCTGACCTACTACCTGCAGATTGTGCTCGGCTACAGCCCGGTGCTGACCGGCGTGGCCTTCCTGCCGATGGTGGCGGGCATGATCACCGGCTCGACCCAGATCGGCGCCCGGCTGATGACCCGGGTCCCGGCCCGCTACCTGATGGCGCCCGGCTTCCTGGTCGCCTCGGCCGGCATGTTCCTGCTGACCCACATCAGCCTGGACACCTCCTACCCGGCGCTGATCCTGCCGGGCCTGGTCCTGATGGGCCTCGGCATGGGCACCGCGTTCATGCCGGCCATGAGCCTCGCCACGCACGGCGTCCAGCCGCGCGACGCGGGTGTGGCCTCGGCGATGGTCAACACCTCGCAGCAGGTCGGCGGCGCCATCGGCACCGCGCTGCTGAACACCATCGCGGCCAGCGCGACCACCGGCTGGCTCGCCTCGCACGCCACCGCCGCGGCCGCCGCCTCGCCGGAGGCCGCCAAGGTGCTGCAGTTCCAGGGCATGGTGCACGGCTTCTCGACCGCGATCTGGGTGTCCTTCGGGATCCTGGTGGCGGCCGGCGTGGTCGCCTTCACCTTCATCAACGCCGGCCGGCCGGGTGCCTCGACGGGCTCGGACGCGGGCTCGGCGGCCGAGAACGACGTGCCGGTGCTGGTGCACTGACGCGCAGGGGTTGCTCGGGTGCGTACGCGGCCCGTCCGGTGTCCTGGAGGACACCGGGCGGGCCGCTCGCCGTTTCCGCCCGGGACACCCCAGGACGGTCCGACCCCGGTCACCCCAGGACGATCCGACCCCGGACGGTCCCGGACGGTCCGGCCTCGGACGCCCCCGTACGGTCCGGCCCGCGGAATCCGGCCCACCGGATACGCCCGCGAGTTCCTCACATCCCGGCCCCAGGGCGACCTTGTTCCACGGTCAACCTGTCGCCTAAGGTGAGCGAAGCGCTTCGTTCCGTGTGCACCCTTGAACCTTCCTGCACACTCCTGGCCACGACCCTCCGGCCTGCGCTTTTTACTTTCTTGACACGCGCATGACACACAGCGTTCCGCGATACCCGCTCGACAGTGTTCTCCTCGCTCCCGAAGCCAGAGAAGAGCCCCGCCATGTCGCCATCGCACACGTACGACCGGTACCGCCTGCCACGGTTCCACTGTCCCGGCGCCGGAACCGCGCCGCGTACGCCCAGACGATCGCCCCGGAACGCGCACCGGACCTGAAGCGGCCGGAACGCGCGCGAACCGCGCCCACACGATCCGACCGACCGAGAAATCACTCCGGACGTGAAGAATGACCGACCGCCTGGACTTCAGCCTCACGCAGTTGCGCTATTTCGTGGAATCGGCCGAACTCGGAAACATCTCGGAAGCGGCCGAGAAGCTCAGAGCCTCGCAATCGACCGTCTCCTCGGCCATCATGCGGCTGGAACGCCAACTCGGCGTGCAGCTGCTGCTGCGCCACCACGCCCGCGGGGTCACCCTCACCCCGAACGGGCGGGACCTGCTCCTCGGCGCCCGCGCGCTGCTGGGACAGGCCAGGAGCCTCCAGGAGCAGGGGGACGCGCTGGCCGGCGGCATCGAAGGCCGGCTCGGCGTCGGGTTCCTCACCCCGGTCGCCCCGTTCCTGCTCCCCCAGACCCACCGGATCACCGCGGAACGCCACGCGGGCCTGCGGCTGACCACCCGGGAGGAACCGGCCGACCGGCTGCTGGCCCTGCTCCGGGACGGGCAGTGCGAACTGGCCGTCACCTACGACTTCCTGAGCGGCGGCTCCCGGTTCGTCCCGCTGGCCGAGCTGCCCATGCGGGCGCTCGTCGCGGACGACGACCCGTGCGGCCGGGCCGACCCCGTCCGCCTGGCCGAGCTCGCCGAGCGGCCGTTCGTCGCCCTCGACGACCCGCCGCTGCTGCTCCACTTCGAGAAGTTCTTCGCCGACGTCGGCGTCCCGCTGCCACCGGTGGTCACCGCCACCGGGCCGGAGACCGTCCGCGGCCTGGTGGCCGCCGGGTGCGGGTTCGCCCTCGTCCACCAGCGCGCCCACCGGGCCACGACGCTGGACGGCGGCCGGATCCGCTCGGTCGAACTCGCCGGGGACGCGCCGACCGCGTCGCTCGGCGTGGCCGCCGCCCCCGGCCTCGCCCTCGACCGGCGCGGCCGCGCGGTCCTGAACGTGCTCAGGTCGGTCGTCCCGACCTGCCGTCTGTGAGACCGGGCGCGCGCCCCCTTCTCGCCACACCCCCTCATCCCCGCGACACCCGTCGGAGGAATGCCGTGTTCGCCATGCTCTTCGCCGGCCAGGGCAGCCAGCACAAGGGAATGGGCGCCGAGGTCCTCGAACGCTACCCAGGACTGGTCGGATTCGCCTCCGACCTGCTGGGGTACGACCTCGCCGCCCTGTGCACCAAGGACCCGGACGGCCTGCTCGGCCGGACCGAGTACACCCAGCCGGCGATCTTCGTCGTCAACGCCCTGCACGGTTTCGAGCGCACCCACCGGGAGGACCGCCCGGCGGACGTCTACCTGGGGCACAGCCTCGGCGAGTACAACGCCCTGCTGGCCGCCGGGGTGTTCGACTTCGAGACCGGGCTCCGGCTGGTCGCCAAGCGCGGCGAGCTCATGGCCGCGGCCTCCGACGGGGGCATGGCCGCCGTCCTGGACACCCCCGAGGAACGGCTGCTGGAGCTCCTCGCCGAGCACGGGATCGACGGCGTCGACATCGCCGGCCTGAACACCCCGTCACAACTCGTCATCGCGGCCACTCCCCCCGTGCTGGCCGCCGCGGTCGAATGCCTCGAGGAGAACGGGATCCGGGTCGCCCGCCTGAGGGTGAGCGCGCCCTTCCACTCCCGCTACATGGAGCCGGCCCGCGTGCGCTTCGCGGAATTCCTCACCGGCTTCGCATTCGCCGCACCCCGCACCCCGGTCGTCTCCAATGTCACCGCCCGGCCGCACCGGCCGGAGGAGACCGCCCGGCTGCTGGCCGAACAGCTCGTCGCCCCGGTGCGCTGGACCGACTGCGTACGAAGTCTCCTCGACCGGGACGACGACGTGGAGTTCACCGAGATCGGGGGCACCTCCCTCACCCGCATGGTCGACAAAATCACGTCTGGAGCCTGAACGATGGAATCGACGACGGACACGATCCGGACGTACCTGGAGGAGCGCTTCCTCTTCGAGTTCGACGATGAGACCACCCCGGACACCGACCTGTTCAAGGCCGGGGTCATCGACTCCTTCGGCTACGTCAGGATGATGCGCTTCCTGGAGTCCGAGTTCTCGCTGGCCCTCGACGGCGACGAGATCCTCATGAACGTCCTCGTATCGCTCAACGCGATCGATGAATTCGTCCAGAAGAAGCTCGCCGGGGAATAGGGGGACTGCCATGTGCGGAATCGCCGGGTTCCTCGCGGACCCACCACTGACCGGAGCACCCGACGAGGTCATCACCTCGATGCTCTCGACCATCCGCCACCGCGGACCGGACCAGGCCGGCTACTACCTGGACGACGGGCTCGCGATGGGCACCGTACGGCTGGCGATCGTCGATCCCGCCGACGGCGCCCAGCCGATGTCGGACCCGACGGAGCGCTACTGGATCTGCTTCAACGGCGAGATCTACAACCACGTCGAACTGCGCGCGGAACTGGAGGGCCTGGGCCGCCCGTTCCGCACCGACCACTCCGACACCGAAGTCGCCCTCCAGGCCTGGATCCAGTGGGGTCCGGCCTGCTTCGCCCGCTTCAACGGCCCGTTCGCGCTCGCGATCAGGGACACCGCCACCGGCGGGCTCGTCCTGGCCCGCGACCGCTACGGCAAGCGCCCGCTGTACTACGCCGAGCACGGCGGCGCCCTCCTGTTCGCCTCCGAGGCGAAGGCCTTCGGCGCGTTCCCCGGCTTCCGCTTCGAGCTCTCCCCGCCGGACCTCGCGTCGATCTACGCGGTGTGGACGCCGCTGCCCGACCGCACGCCGTTCGCCGGCGTCCGCCAACTGCCCATGGGCTGCTACCTGGAGGCCGGCGGCGACCGGCGCTCGCCGCGCGCGTACGAGGAACTCTCCTTCGACGTACCGGGCTTCGACGGCACCGAGCCGGAGGCGGTCGCTTTCGTCCGGGAGAGCCTGCGGACCGCGGTGGAGCTGCGCCTGCGCTCCGACGTGGAGGTCGGCGTCTACCTGAGCGGCGGCCTCGACTCCTCCGTGGTCACCAGCCTCGCCACGCAGCTGTCCCGGCACCAGGTCCGCACCTTCTCGGTGGCCTTCCGGGACAAGAACTTCGACGAGTCCGACAGCCAACTGCTGGTCGCCGAGCACTTGGGCACCCTGCACTCCGCCCTCCCGGTCACCGGCGCGGACATCGCCGACAACCTCCCGTCGGCGGTGTACCACGCCGAGGTGCCCGCCTTCCGGACCTCCTTCGTCCCGATGTTCCTGCTCTCCCGCCACGTCCGCGACGCGGGCATCAAGACCGTGCTCAGCGGCGAGGGCTCCGACGAGGCCTTCCTCGGCTACTCCCTGTTCCGCGAGACCATGCTGCGCGAACGCTGGCACGGGCTCACCGACACCGAGCGGCGCGCCGGACTCGCCACCCTGCACCCGGAGCTGGCGCACTTCGGCCCGGCCCACCAGGGCCACCTGCTCGGCCTGTACCAGCAGTTCGCCACCGAGCGGCTGCCCGGCCTGTTCTCCCACGAACTGCGGTACCAGAACGGCAGGTTCGCGGCCCGGCTGCTCGCCTCCCGGGAGGACCCGTTCGCCGACCTGCTCGACCTGGTCGCCCGGGCGCCGGGCTACCAGGCCATGTCCGCGGTGCAGAAGGCCCAGTGGCTGGAGTACAAGACCCTGCTGCCCGGCTTCCTGCTCTCGACCCAGGGCGAGCGCGTCGCCCTGGCGCACAGCGTGGAGAACCGCTGCCCGTTCCTCGACCCGGCGGTGGTCCGGGCCGCCTCCGCGGTCAACCTCCGCTTCGACGACGGGTGGAACGAGAAGGCCGTCCTGAAGAAGGCGTTCCGCGCCGAGCTGCCGCAGTGGACCACGGACCGCCCCAAGCAGCCCT
Source organism: Kitasatospora sp. NPDC056273 (assembly GCF_042268845.1). NCBI lineage: Bacteria > Bacillati > Actinomycetota > Actinomycetes > Kitasatosporales > Streptomycetaceae > Kitasatospora > Kitasatospora sp. NPDC056273. Next base: position 32,016 of record NZ_JBHJSJ010000018.1, read on the forward strand.
ACCGCGCCCCGGGCAGTGAGGTGTTCAAGGAGCACCGCCCGGACTACCTGGAACTCCTCTTGTCCGACGCCGAGTTGGGCAAGCTCGACTTCCTGGACCAGCGGTTCGCCCGCCGCCTGACGGACCGCGTCATGGCCTCGCCCGCCGAGGACGTGAGCACCAAGGAGGACCAGGCCTTCGTCTACCTGCTCACCACCGCCGTGCTCCACCGGCAGTTCGTGCTCGACGGCGCCGGCCGGAACGGCGGATCGGCCGCCCCGGCGCTCGACCTGAAAGTGACCGTGGACCGGCGCCACGCCGTCCGGACCGGAAAGGAGGCCCGGTGACCACCGACGGCATCGCCATCATCGGACTCGCCCTGCGCTTCCCCGGGGCCGACACCCTCGCCACGCTCTTCGACCACCTCGCCGCCGGACGCTCCCTGATCACCGAGGTCCCGGCCGAACGGTGGTCCAAGGAACGCTACTTCGGGGACCCGCGCAACGGCGGCGAACGGACCAACAGCATCTGGGCCGGGTTCATCGAGGACGCGGACCGCTTCGACGCCGCCTTCTTCGCCATCTCCCCGCGCGAGGCCGAGACGATGGACCCGCAGCAGCGGTTCGCCCTCGAACTCGCCTGGAAGGCCGTCGAGGACGCGGGCTACCGCGCGAGCGAGCTCGCGGGCAGCCGCACCGGGGTCTTCATGGGCGTCTGCCACGCCGACTACGCCGAACTCATCGAGCGCGACGACGTGGCGACCGACGCCTACTTCCCGACCGGAACGGCGTACTCGATCGTCGCCAACCGGCTCTCCTACCACTTCGACCTCCACGGCCCGAGCATCACCAACGACACCGCCTGCTCCAGCTCCCTGGTGTCCGTCTACGAGGCCGTGACCGCGCTCAACAACGGGGACTGCGACCTGGCGCTGGCCGGCGGCGTCAACCTGTGCTGGTCCCCGAAGCACTTCGTGGCCTTCAGCAAGGCCGGCATGCTCTCGCCCACCGGCCGGGCGCAGGCCTTCGACGAGGGCGCCGACGGGTTCGTCCGGGGCGAGGGCGGGGCGGTCCTGCTGCTCAAGCCGCTCGCCCGGGCGATCGCGGACGGCGACCCGGTCCACGGGGTGATCAAGGGCGTCGGCACCAACCACGGCGGCCGGACCAACTCGCTGACCGTGACCAGCCCGACCGCCCAGGCCGCGCTGATCGAGGACGTCTACACCCGGGCGGGCGTCGCGCCCGGCACCGTCGGCTACATCGAGGCACACGGGCCGGGCACCCCGGTCGGGGACCCGATCGAGATCGTCGGCCTCAAGCGCGCCTTCCGCAACCTGCACGAGGCCGCCGGGACCGAACCCGACCCGGACACCACCGGCATCGGCTCGGTCAAGACCAACATCGGGCACCTGGAATCCGCCGCCGGGGTGGCGGGCATGGTGAAGGTCGTCGCCGCCATGACGGCCGGGGTGCTGCCCGCGACCGTCAACTTCCGGAGCCTGAACCCGCTGATCAACCTGGCCGGCAGCCCCTTCTACATCGTCGACGGGACCCGGCCCTGGCCGGCCGTGGACGGCGCGCCCCGCCGGGCCGGCGTCAGCTCCTTCGGCTTCGGCGGGACCAACGCCCACGTGCTGATGGAGGAACCGCGCCGCCGCACCTCCTCGGCCGGCGCGCCGGGCCCGTACGTCGTCCCGCTGTCGGCGCGCAGCCCCGAGCGGCTGCGGGTGCTCGCCGGACTGCTGCGGGAGCACCTGCTCGCGCCGGAGTCCGCGCTGCTGCCGCACCAGTCGCCGGCCGACATCGCCCACACCCTGCGGGTGGGCCGCGAACCGCTGGCCGTCCGGGCCGCGCTCGTCGTCGCCGACCGGGACCAGCTCGTGGCCGCGCTGGGGACGCTGGTGTCCGGCGAGCTCCCGGCGGGCGAGGCCGCCAACCCCGCCGGCGCCGACCCCGAGCTGATGACCGCGGTCGCCGACTGGCTGGCGGGCGGCGACGCGAGCTGGCCGCACCACCCCGGCGCCCAGCGGGTGCGGCTGCCCACCTACCCGTTCGCGCGGGACCGGCACTGGTACCGCGTGCCGGAGCCCGTCGCCCCCGCCGCCACCGGGCAGCTGCACCCCCTCGTCCACCGCAACACCTCCGACCTGGCGCAGCAGCGCTACACCTCGACGTTCACCGGCGCCGAGCCCTTCCTCGACGACCACCGGGTCGGCGGCCGGCGGGTGCTGCCCGCCGCCGCCTACGTCGAGATGGCCCGGGCCGCCGTGGCGCTCTCGGCCACCGGGACGGGGACCGTCCGGCTGCACGACCTGGCCTGGGTGCGGCCGATCACCGTCGACGAGGAACCCGTCGACGTCCAGGTCGAACTGACGCCCGGGGACCACGGCATCGCCGTCGCGTTCGTACGCGACGGCACGGAGCACGGCACCGGCCGCGCCGAGCTCGTCCTGCCCGCGCCGCCGGCCCCGCTCGACCTGGCCGCGCTGCGCGCCTCCTGCCCGGACCCGGCCGAGCCCGACGCCGTCCACCGGCGGCTGCGCGCCCAGGGCCTGGAGTACGGCCCGGCCATGCGCGCGCTGCGGGAGCTGCGCACCGGCCCGGACGGGGCACTCGCCCGCATCCGGCCGACCGAGCCCGAGGGAGCCGGACACCTGCTGCCGCCGAGCCTGCTGGACGCGGCCTTCCAGGTCTCCGTCACGCTGATGCCGGACACCGCCGGGCCGACCCTGCCGCTGGCCCTGGACGAGGTCCTGGTCCACGGGCCGTGCCCGGCCGAGAGCTGGGCCTGGATCCGGCGGACCGGCGGTTCCGGGGGTTCCGGGGCCTCCGGCGGCTCCGGCGGCTCCGGCGCAGTGGCCACCTTCGACATCGACCTGTGCGACCACGAGGGCACCGTGCACGCCACGATCCGGGGGCTCGCCCAGCGCGCCACCGGCACCGGCACCGGCCCGCGGGTCGTCACCGCCACCACCCGGTGGACGGACCGGCCGGCCGTCCCCGGCGGCCCGGCCCGCACCCCGCACACCCCGGAGCTGCCGGGCGTCGCCCCCTCGGCCCCGGCCGACGGCGTCGAGGCCGTGACGGACACGGTGTTCGCCGCCGTCCGGGAGCTGCTGCTCACCCGGCCCACCACCGAGCACCGGTTCGTGGTGCTGGTCGACGGGCGGGTCCCGGCGCACTTCCACCGGCCGCTGGCGGGGCTGTTCCGCACGGTGGCCCTGGAGAACCCGCTGGTCACCGGCCGGGTGGTGCGCGTCGACGGCCTGGAGGGCGCGGACCCGGCGACGATCGAGCGGATCGTCGCCGAGGAGTGCGCGGACGAGGGCGCCGACAGCGAGGTCCGCCGCCGGGCCGACGGGGTCCGGCAGGTGCTGGAACCCGTCGACGCCCCGCTCGCGGCCGGCCCGGCCGTCCCGGAGCTGCGGACCGGCGGGGTGTACTGGATCACCGGCGGCCTGGGCGGCCTCGGTCCGCACCTGGCCCGCTACTTCGGCCGCGCCGGGGCCACGGTGGTGCTCAGCGGACGGTCCGCCACCGGCCCGCTCGCCGAGCTGCGCGCCGACGGCGTCGACGCCCACCACCTGCCGGTGGACGTGGCCGACGCCGAGGAGGTCCGGGCCGCGGTCGAGACGATCCTGCGCGACCACGGCTCGCTCGACGGCGTCGTCCACGCGGCCGGCGTCCTGCGCGACCAGTACCTGGTGCGCAAGGACCTGGCCGACGTCCGCACCGTGGGCGCGCCGAAGATCCGCGGCGCGCTCAACCTCGACGCCGCCACCCGCCACCTCGACCTGGACCACTTCGTGCTCTTCTCGTCGGTCGCCGGGGTGTACGGCAACCCCGGCCAGTCCGACTACGCCGCGGCCAACGCCTTCCTGGACGCGTTCGCCGCGCACCGGCAGTCCCTGGTCGACGCCGGCGAGCGCACCGGCCGTACCGTCGCGGTCAGTTGGCCGCTGTGGGCCGACGGCGGCATGACGATGGACGCGGCCGGCCGGGAGGCGATGCGCCGCGAGCGGGGCTGGGAGCCGCTGCCCACCGAGGACGGGCTGCGCGCGCTCGGCGGGGCGCTGCGCGCCGACGCCCCGGCGCACGTCGTGGTCGGCTACGGCGCGGGCGCCACGCTCGCGGCCCGGCCCGCCTCACCGGTCCGAACCGCCGTACCGGGCACACCGGTTCGGACCGCCGTACCCGCCGGCCCGGTACCCGGCGGCGACGGCGGGGACCTGACCGAGCGGACCGAGGAACTGCTGCGGCGGATCGTCGCCGAGGTCCTCCGGCACCGGCCGGAGGACCTCGACCCGGCCACCGACCTCGTCGCGTACGGCATCGACTCGCTGAGCATCATGGGTGTGACCGCCGAGCTGGAGAAGCTGTTCGGGCCGCTGTCCAAGACCATCTTCTTCGAGTACCTCAACATCGCCGACGTCGCCGCCCACTTCGTGGAGTCCCGGCGGGAGCAGTTGGAGGCCGTCCTCGGCGGGGCGGCGCCGCAGGCCGAACCCGAGCCGGAGCCGGTCGATGTGCCCGTCCGGACCACCCCCGAGGCCGTCGCCGCCGTCGATGTCGCCGAGGCCCGCGCGGAGCCGTCCGGGCCGCACCGGGACCGCGACGACCGGCACGACATCGCGATCATCGGGGTCTCCGGGCGCTACCCCGGCGCCGACACCCTCGACGAGCTGTGGGAGCTGCTGGAGAACGGTCGGCACAGCTTCACCGAGGTCCCCGCCGACCGCTGGGACCACCGCGTCGTCCACGACAGCGACCGGGCCGTACCCGGCAAGAGCGTGATCCGGACCGGGACCTTCCTGCGCGACATCGACGCCTTCGACCCCCGGTACTTCCGGATCTCCAAGCGCGAGGCCGAGCAGATGTCCCCGGAGGTGCGGCTGTTCCTCCAGGCCGGTGTACAGGCGCTGGAGGACGCGGGCTACTCCCGGGAGACCATCCGGCGCCGCTACCAGGGCGACGTCGGCGTGCTCGTCGGGACGATGAGCAACCACTACAACCTGTACGGCTTCCAGAACAGCCTCACCCGCGGCGCCCCGCAGAGCGGCAGCTACACCGGGACGATCCCGAACATGCTGTCCTACTTCTACGGCCTGACCGGGCCGTCGATCTTCGTGGACACCATGTGCTCGGCCTCCTCGACCTGTGTCCACCAGGCCGTGCAGATGCTGCGGGCCGGCGAGTGCCGGATGGTGGTCGCCGGCGGCATCAACCTGCTGCTGCACCCGTACAACCTGATCACCTCCTCGCAGGAGCACTTCACCACCGGCACCTCCGACGTGATCCGCAGCTTCGGCGTCGGCGTGGACGGCACCATCCTCGGCGAGGGCGTCGGCGCGGTGGTGCTCAAGCCGCTGGTCGACGCGGAGCGCGACGGCGACCACGTGTACGCCGTGATCAAGGGCACCGCCCTGTCCAACGCCGGTGTGCGCAACGGCTTCACCGTGCCGAGCCCCGGCATGCAGGCCCGCGCGATCGAGAAGGCCGTCGAGGACGCCGGGATCGACCCGAGGACGATCGGCTACGTCGAGGGCCACGGCTCGGGCACCGCCCTGGGCGACCCGATCGAGGTCCGCGCCCTCACCTCGGCGTACCGGAAGTACACCGAGGACCGGCAGTTCTGCGCCCTCGGCTCGGTCAAGGCCACCATGGGCCACCTGCTCGCCGCCGCCGGGATGGTGGGCCTGGCGAAGGTGCTGCTCCAGCTGCGGCACGGCAAGCTGGTGCCGTCCCTGCACAGCACGGAGCTCAACCCGGACATCGACTTCGCGGACACCCCGTTCCGGGTCCAGCAGACCCTCGCCGACTGGCAGCCGGTCGTCACCACGGTCGACGGCCGGGAGGTCACCCACCCGCGCCGGGCCGGCCTCACCTCGATCGGCGCCGGCGGCATGAACTCCCACATCATCCTGGAGGAGTACCCGCTGCGGCCGGTGCGCCAGGAGCCCTTCGGCGAGCAGCTGTTCGTGTTCTCCGCCATGAACGAGGCCGCCCTCGGACGCCACCTGGCCGTCTTCCGCGACCACCTCGCCGGGGCCCGCGAGGCCGACCTCCCCGACATCGCCTTCACCCTGCGGGTCGGCAGGAACGAACTGCCGCACCGCTGGGCCTTCGTGGCGGCCGACAAGGCGGCCGCCCTGGCCGCCCTGGACGGCTGGGCGGCGGGCCGCCGGGACCTCCCGGAGCACGAGATCGCCCGGACCTGGCTCGCGGGCCGCAGCGTCGACTGGGACCGGCTGCCCACGGCCCGGCGGGTCCCGCTGCCCCCGTACCCCTTCGACCGGGTGCGCTGCTGGGTCGAGGTGGACGAGGACGCGCCGACCGTGCTCGCCCCGCTGGCCCACCGCGAGCGGCTGCACCCCTTCCTGGGACGCAACGAGTCCGACGTCCACGGCCTGCGCTACACCGCGGACCTGCGGCTCGACGACCTCCAGGACTACACCTACCGCCAGGACGGGCTCCCCGTCGTGGTGTCCACCTTCGCCGTGGACCTCGCGCTCGCCACCGCGAAGGTCAGCGGGTACGCGGCCGAGCCGGCCGTCCAGGACCTGCGGGTGCTGCGGCCGGTCGACTGGTCGGCCACCGACCGCCTCGTCACGGAGTTCGCCGACGGCCACGGCCTGGTGCGGGCCGGGGACGGGCCGCCGGCCGTCGAGTTCACCGTCCGGGCGGCCGACGCGCCCACCGGCCGGATCGACCTCACCGGCCTGCGGCAGGTGCTGGACCGGGCGGGCCTCCTGGCCGAACTGGCCGAGGGCGGCGTCGTCCCCCGGGCCGCCTCCTGCGCCGTCGACGCGGTGTCCGCCGCCCCGGACGGCGGCACCGTCCTGCACCTGTCCCGCCCCGGCGTCCAGCAGGACCACGCCCGGCGGAACGTGACCGTCGAACCGTCCGTCCTCGCGGCGATCGCCCTGGGCGTGCAGTGGACGGCCCGCCGGGCCGGGCACCCGGACTGGCAGCGGGTCGCGCCGCACCGGATCGACCGGGTCACCGTCCGGTCCGGCGGGCCGGTCGCCCACGTCCTCCTCGGCGCCGACCGGATCCTCCTGGCCGACGCTTCGGGCGAGGTGCTCGGCGCGCTGGAGGGCGTGCTGTGCGGCACCGGGGGGACGCCACCGGCGGCCCGCCGGGCCCCCCGGCCCGCCGTACTCCGCCCCGAGCCGGGTACTCCCGCGCCGGCGGAGGGCACGTCCGGACCTTCGGGTGCGGACGGGGTCGTGGAGGTGCTGCGCGAGATCGCGGCGGGGCTGCTGAAGTTCGAGCCGGAGGAGCTCGACCCCCGGACCGGGATGGACGAGTTCGGCTTCGACTCGATCTCCCTGGTGTACTTCGCCAAGCAGATCGAGGAGCGCTTCGGCGCCAAGGTCAGCCCGGCCGTGTTCTTCGACCTCAGCACCCTGGAGGCGCTGGGCGCCCACCTGGTCGCGGAGCACGGGGCCTCGGCCGCGCCGCGCCGCCCGGCGGCCCGCCCCGCGACCGTCCCGGCAGCCGTCCCCGCGACCGCCGCCGTGACGACCCCCGCCAGCGGGCGCCGGCCCCTCCCGGACCGGCCCGGGAGGGCCCCGGACACGCCGATCGCCGTGATCGGCGCGGCCGGACGCTTCCCCGGCGCCCGCGACCTCGGCGAGTTCTGGGCGAACCTGCTGGCCGGGCGGGACTCCGTCACCGCCTTCCCGCTGGACCGCTACGACGAGGAGCAGCGCCGGGCCATCACCGCCCTGGACTTCCCCCGGCGGATGGGCGCCCTCGACGAGGTCGACGCCTTCGACGCGGCGTTCTTCCGGATCCTGCCGCGCGAGGCCGAACTGATGGACCCGCAGCACCGGCTGGTGCTGGAGACGGTGTGGCAGGCACTGGAGGACAGCGCCCACCGCCCGAGCGAACTCCCCTCCAACACCGGGGTGTTCATCGGCGTCACCAACAACGACTACGCGACCCTGCTCAGCACCCGAGGGGTGCGGCCGGACGCCTTCACCGCGACCGGCACCAACCACTCGATCCTGGCCAACCGCATCTCCTACCTGCTCGACGTGCGCGGCCCGAGCGAGCCCATCGACACCGCCTGCTCCAGCTCGCTGGTGGCGGTGCACCGCGCCATGGAGGCCATCCGGTCCGGCGCCTGCGACCTGGCGATCGCGGGCGGGGTGAACGTCCTGCTCGACGCCGGCACCTTCGTCAGCGCCCACCGCGCGGGGATGCTCAGCCCGGACGGCCTGTGCCGCACCTTCGACGCCGACGCGAACGGCTACGTGCGCGGCGAGGGCGTCGGGGCCGTCGTCCTCAAACCGCTGGCGGCGGCCGAGCGGGACGGCGACGCGATCCTCGGCGTGCTCCGGGGCAGCGCCTACAACCACGGCGGACGGGCCAACTCGCTCACCGCGCCGAACGCCGACGCCCAGGCCGAGCTGGTCACCGCGGCCGTCGGCGACCTCGACCCGGACACCATCGGCTACATCGAGACCCACGGCACCGGCACGGCCCTCGGCGACCCGGTCGAGGTCCGCGCGCTGCGCACCGCCTTCCGCCGGCTCGGCCGCAGCGACGACGGCGCCTGCGGCCTGGGCTCGGTCAAGACCAACATCGGGCACCTGGAGTCCGCCGCCGGCATCGCCGGGCTGCTGAAGGTGCTGCTCTCGCTCCGGCACGGGGTGCTGCCCGCGAACCGGCACCTGCGGCGGGTCAACCCGTTCGTCGAACTCGACGACGGGCCCTTCCACCTGGTCCGGGAGAACGAGCCCTGGCCGCGTCCGCGCGACCGCGACGGCCGGGACGGGCCGAGGCGCGCCGGGGTCAGCAGCTTCGGCTTCGGCGGCGTCAACGCCCATGTCGTGGTCGAGGAGTACGTCCCGGTCCGGGCCGGCCGGGAGGAGCCCGCCGGGGACGTCCTGGTGCCGCTCTCGGCGCGCACCCCGGGGCAGTTGACCGACCGGGCCCGGGACCTGCTGGCCTTCCTGGAGCGGTCGGAGGGGGTGTCCCTGCGCTCGGTCGCCTGGACCCTCCTGGCCGGCCGGGAGGAGATGGCCGAGCGGATCGCCTGGACGGTGTCCAGCGTGGCCCAACTCACGGAGCGGCTGCGGGCGTTCGTCGCCACCGGCGACCGGGGCGAGGCCACCGGTCCGGCGGCGCGCTGGATCGCGGGCGAGGCCCTCGACCGGTCGGCCTGGACCGGCGGAGCGACGCCCGGCCGGGTGCACCTGCCCGGGTACCCCTTCGCCCGGGACCGCTTCTGGCACCCGGAGGCCGAGCCCGCCCCGGCGCCCGTCGCGGCACCGGACACCGAAGCGGCCGCCGCCCCGGAGGCCGTCACGGTCCTGTCCGTCCCGGCCTGGGCTCCGGCCCCCGCCGCGCCGGGCCGCCGCCACGACCGCCGCGCGGTCGTGCTGTGCGGGGTCGACGGCGACGTCCCCGGGGCGATCCGGCTGGAGACCGCCAAACAGCGGCCGGAGAGCCGGTTCCGCGACCTGTCCTGGCAACTGCTGGAGACCGTCCGGGGCCTGGCGGCCGAGGAGGGCACGGTGCTGGTCCAGGTGGTCACGGACACCGCGGCCCTGGCCGGCCTGCTGCGCTCGGTGGCCAAGGAGGACCCGGGAGTCCTCGGCCAGGTGATCGTCCTGGACGGCGCCGCGGGCGTCGACCCGGCCACCGCGGTCACGGAGAACGCCGACGGCGCGGACGACCTCGTCCGCTACCGCCACGGCGTCCGGCAGACCCTCGGCTGGACCCCCGCCGCTCCCCCGGCCACCGGCTCCGCCCCGCCGTGGCGGGACGGCGGCGTCTACCTCGTCACCGGCGGCGCCGGCGGCATCGGCGCCGCGACGGCCCGCCGGATCGCCGCCGACGTCCGACGGCCCACCCTCGTCCTCGCGGGCCGGTCGCCGGCCGACGAGCGGGTGGAGGCGCTGCTGGCCGACCTGCGGCAGGCCGGCGCGGTCGCGCGCTACGTGCGGGCCGACCTCTCGCGCTGGGAGGAGGTCCGCCACCTCGTCGCCGAGGCGGGCGAGGTCACCGGGGTGGTGCACGCCGCCGGAGTGGTCCGCGACGCCCTGGTCGCCGAGAAGACCGCGGCGCAGTGGGAGGAGGTGCTCGGCGCCAAGGCGGACGGCCTCGTCCACCTCGACCGGGCCACCGCGCACTGCCCGCTGGAGTTCGTCCTGGCCTACTCCTCCGGCGCCGCCGTCACCGGCAACCCCGGGCAGAGCGACTACGCGGCCGCCAACGCCTTCCTCGACGAGTTCGCCGCCTCCCGCAACGCGGCCGTCGCCCGGGGGGAACGGCGGGGCCGGACGCTCTCCGTGGCCTGGCCGCTGTGGCAGGACGGCGGCATGACCGTCGACGACCGCACCCTGGCCTACCTGTGGGAGGACCGGGGGCTGGTCCCGATGCCGACGCCGACGGGCCTCGCCGCCCTGGTCGACGCCTGGCACACCGGGGCGGACCGGGTGTGGGTGCACCACGGCTCGCCCGCCCCGGCCGCTGCTCCTGCCGCTGCCGCTCCGCCCGCGCCCGCACCCGCACCGTCCGGGGGCCGCACCGCGGACCGCGCCGTGCTGGACCACCTGCGGGAGGTCTTCGCGGAGGTCAGCAAGCTGCCCCCGCAGGCGGTGGACCCGGACCGGCCGTTCGTCGACATCGGTCTCGACTCGGTGATGGTGATCCAGCTCAACCGTGCGCTGGCCCCGTTCTACCCCGAGGCCTCCTCGACCCTGTTCTACGAGCAGCCGAACCTGCGGGCGGTGGCCGCCCGGCTCGGCGGCGCACGCCGCCCGGAGCCCGTACCGCAACCCGTACCGGAGCGGGCGACCGGGCCCGCCCCGGCGGCCCCCTCGGGACGGACCGTCCCCGCCGGGGAACCCGCCGTCGGACGTGCCGCCGGGCGCCCCGCCGGCCCCGACGAGCCGATCGCCGTCATCGGGCTGAGCGGCCGCTACCCGGGCGCCGCCGACCTGGGCGAGTTCTGGGAGAACCTCAGGGCCGGCCGCGACAGCGTCCGCGAGATCGACCGGTGGCCGCTGGACGGCTTCTTCGAACCCGACCACACCACCGCCGCGACCACCGGGCGCAGCTACAGCAAGTGGGGCGGGTTCCTGGACGGCTTCGCCGACTTCGACCCGAGGTTCTTCGGCATCGCCCCGCGCGACGCCTACGCGATGGACCCGCAGGAGCGGCTGTTCGTCCAGGCCGCCTGGGAGGTGCTGGAGGACGCCGGGTACACCCGCGCCCGCCTCGCCGAGCAGCACGACCACCGGGTCGGGGTGTTCGCCGGCGTCACCAAGGTCGGGCACGCCCGGCACCCTGCGGGCCGGCTGCCCTCGGGTGAACTCGTCGTCCCCGGGCTGTCGTTCGCCTCGCTGAGCGCCCGGGTGTCCTACCTGCTCGACCTGCGCGGGCCGAGCCTGACCGTGGACACCATGTGCTCGGCCTCGCTGACCGCGATCCACGAGGCCTGCGAGCAACTCCGCAGCGGGGCCTGCGAGGTCGCCCTGGCCGGCGGCGCCAACGTCTACACCCACCCGCTGGACTACGTCGAGCTGTGCCGCTCCGGCATGCTCTCGCCCGACCGGTACTGCCGCAGCTTCGGCGCCGGCGGCCACGGGTTCGTCCCGGGCGAGGGCGTCGGCTGCGTGCTGCTCAAGCCGCTGTCCCGGGCCCTGGCCGACGGGGACCGGGTGCTGGGCCTGATCCGCGCCACCGGCGTCAACCACGGCGGGCGCAGCACCGGTTACACCGTGCCGAGCCCGACCGCCCAGGCCGCGCTGATCCGTCAGGTGCTCGACCGGGCCGGCGTCTCGGCGCGGCAGGTCGGGTACGTCGAGGCGCACGGCACCGGCACCGAGCTGGGCGACCCGATCGAGGTCGCCGGCCTGGCCGCGGCGTTCCGGCAGGACACCGAGGACCGCCAGTACTGCGCGCTCGGTTCGGTGAAGTCCGGCATCGGGCACCTGGAGGCCGCCGCCGGCGTGGCGGGCCTCACCAAGGTGCTGCTGCAACTCGGGCACCGGGAACTGGTCCCCACCCTGAACGCCGAACAGCCCAACCCGAACATCGACTTCGGGTCGTCCCCCTTCCGGCTCCAGCGCGAAGCGGCGCCCTGGCACAGCGAGGGCCCGCGGATCGCGGCGGTGTCCTCCTTCGGTGCCGGCGGCTCCAACGCGCACGTGATCGTCGAGGAGTACCCCGTGCAACCCGCAGACGGCACCGAGGACGGCGCCGAACACGTCGTCGTCCTCTCCGCCCGGACCCCCGACCGACTCGCCGCCTCCGTCGACCGGTTGGCCGCGTTCCTCGACCGGGCCCCGGACACCCCGCTGGCCGACCTCGCGTACACCCTCCAGGTGGGACGGGAGGCGATGGCCGAGCGGTACGCGGTCGTGGTCTCCTCCACCGGGGAGCTGCGGGACGCGCTGCGCGAGGGCCGGGGGCTCCGGGGCAGCGCGGGGACGGCGCCCGACGGGCTGCTCGCGGAACTCACCGCGGACGGCGAGCTCCAGGAGCTGCTCGTCCGGCGCTGGAGCGCCGCCGGGGAGCTGTCCAAGGTCGCGGCCCTGTGGGCGTCCGGCGTCGCGATCGACTGGCGGAGCACGCACCGGGAGGCGCGGCGGACCATCGCCCTGCCCACCTATCCGTTCGCCGCGGAACGGTTCTGGATCGGCGACCTGGCCCGGTCCGGGGACGTTCCCCCCGCAGCACCCGTTCCCCCCGCGGCCGCCGAACCGGTCGACCTGGACGACCTGGCCGGTCTTGACGAACCGGCCGAACCCGCCGACCTGGACGGGCTGGTGCCCGCGCTGGTGCGGGAGAAGGTCGCCGCCGCCCTCGCGATGGAGGCCGGCGAGGTCCTCGACGGGTCGGCGTTCGCCGATCTGGGCCTGGACTCCATCCTCGCCGTCCGGCTGGTCCACGAGCTCAACACCGCGCTCTCGCTGGACCTTTCGACCACCGTGGTCTTCGACCACAGCACGGTCGACCGGCTGGCCGCGCACCTGCTCGCCGAGCACCGGGACGCCATGGTGCCGGCCCGGACCGGCGGCGCGGCCCGGCCCTCGGCCGCGCTCGACGCCACACCGGGCGCCGCACCGAACGCCGGAGCCGCCGACGGCGGCACCCCGGCCACCGACCGCCGTCCCGCCACCAGCCGCCGTTCCGCCACCGGACAGCCGGTGGCCGCCCCCGGCCCGGTGGACCGCGGCCCGATCGCGGTCGTCGGCATGAGCGGCCGGTTCGCGGGCACCGGCTCGCTGGACGAGCTGTGGACGCGGCTGGAGAACGGGGACGACCTGGTCACCGACGCCACCCGCTTCCGCCTCGACGGCCTGAGCGCGTGCACCCGGGGCGGGTTCCTCGACCGGATCGACGAGTTCGACGCGCTGTTCTTCAACATCTCCGGCACCGAGGCCGCCGCGATGGACCCCCAGCAGCGGCTGCTGCTGGAGGAGTCGTGGAAGGCCCTGGAGGACGCCGGGTACGCCGGCCGGATGGACCGGCGGCCGTGCGGCGTGTACGTCGGCGCCTGGGCCGGGGACTACCTGGAGCTGCTCGACGGGGACGCGCCGGCCCAGGCCCTGTGGGGCAACATGGCCTCGGTGATCCCGAGCCGGGTCAGTTACGCCCTGGACCTCAAGGGCCCGGCGATCGCCGTCGACACCTCCTGCTCCAGTTCGCTGGTGGCGCTCGACCTGGCGTGCAAGGACCTCTGGTCCGGCGAGACCTCGATGGCCCTGGCCGGCGGGGTGTTCGTCCAGTCCACGCCGCGGCTGTACGGGCTCGCGGGCCGCGCGGGGATGCTCTCCCCGAGCGGGCGCTGCCACAGTTTCGACCACCGGGCGGACGGCTTCGTCCCCGGTGAGGGCGTCGGGGTGGTGGTGCTCAAGCGGCTCGCCGACGCGCTGGCGGACGGGGACCACGTCCACGGCGTGATCACCGCCGTCGGGGTCAACCAGGACGGCGCCACCAACGGCATCACCGCCCCGAGTTCGGTCTCCCAGGAGAGCCTGATCAGCGGGCTGTACGAGCGGGCCGGCGTCGACGTGGAGCGGATCGGCCTGGTCGAGGCGCACGGCACCGGCACGCCGCTGGGCGACCCGATCGAGTTCCGGGCCCTGGACCGGGTCTTCCGCGCCCGGACCGACCGCGCCGAGTACTGCGCGCTGGGCTCGGTGAAGACCACGATCGGACACGCCCAGTTCGCCGCCGGCATCGCGGGCGTACTGAAGGTCCTGCTGGCGCTCAGGCACCGGCGGATCCCCGCCGCGCTGAACTTCGAGACCGCCAACGAGGCGGTCCCGCTGGCCGGCAGCCCGTTCTACGTCAACACCCGGACCCGTGACTGGGCGGCCCCCGCCGGCGGCCCGCGCTGCGGCGTGGTGAGCTCCTTCGGGGCCAGCGGCACCAACGCCCACGTCGTCATCGAGGAGGCGCCGTCGGCCGAGCGGCCCCCGGCGCCGAGGGCGGACCACCCCGTGGTCCTGTCCGCCCGGACGGAGCAGCAGCTCGCCGAGCAGCGGCGCCGGCTCGCGGCGCACCTGCGCGCCCACCCCTCGGTGGAGCTGCGCGACCTCGCCCACACCCTGTGGGTCGGCCGGAAGCGGTTCGAGCACCGCTTCGAGTGCCTGGCGGGCGACACCGCCGAACTGGTCGCGGTGCTCGACGGCATCGCGCCCGCCCGTCCGGTCGGGGACGCGCCGGCCCCGGCCGGGGGACGCCTCGTCCCGCTGCCGACCTACCCGTTCGCCCCGGACCGGCACGGGCCGGCGGCGGGCCGCGACCGCGACCGCGTCACGCTGTCCCGTACGGACGGGCTGCTGCGGGACCACGTCGTACAGGGCCGGCACATCCTGCCCGCCGTCGCCCACCTGGAACTGGCCCGTCGGGCCCTGGGCGGCACCCGCGTCCGGATGACCAACGTGACGTGGGTCCGGCCGCTGGAGGTCGGGCCGGAACCCGTCGAGGTGCTGGTCGACCTGCGCACCGACGCCCGCGGCGGCCGGCGGTTCACGCTGTCGACCGGCGGGACGGTCCGCAGCGAGGGCACCCTGGCCCCCTCCGACGCCCCGCGCCCGGCCCGGGTGGACCTCGCCGCGCTGCGCGCGCGGTGCCCGGAGACGGTGCCCGGCGAACGGATCCACCAGGCCCTGCGGTCGATGGGCATCGAGCACGGCCCGAGCCTGCGGGCCGTCCGGCAGGCGCACGTGGGCCCCGACACGGTGCTCGCCGACCTGGTCCTGCCCGACGCGGCCGAGCCGGGCGCGCTCACCCCGGCCCTGCTGGACTCGGCGATCCAGGCCACCGTCGCGGCGCACCTGACCGAACTGCGGGACACCGCCGTGCCGTTCGCGCTGGAGCGGCTCGAGCTGTTCGCCCCCTGCACCCCGGCCATGACGGCCGTGGTGCGGGGCCTGGCGGCCGGGCCGCTCGGCCGGCTCGACATCGATCTGGTGGACGAGGACGGCGAGGTCCGGGTACGGCTGGTCGGCTACAGCTCCCGCCGGACCGGGAGCCGCACCGAACCCCGCCCGGAGGCCCGTACCGGAACGGCCGGCGCGGACCGGCCCGAACCCGCCGTCGAAGGCGCCGTCGAGGCCACCGTCGAAACCGCCGTCGAACCGGCCCTCTACGCCCCGGTCTGGGACCCGATCCCCGCGGACGGCCCCCCGGTGCCCTCCGGCGCCGACCGCGTCCTGGTCGTCGGCGGACCGGCCCCGCTCGACGGCGCGCTCCACTGGCCGCTGCCGGCCTCGGCGAGCGTCGAGGAGGCCACCGCCGCACTGCGCGGACTCGGACCGGTCGACCACCTGGTGTGGGCCGCCCCCGAGGCCGACCTCGCGCCCACCGACGCCGCCGGCTACACCGCCGCCCAGGAGGACGGGGTGGTCGCCGCGTTCCGCCTGGTGAAGGCGCTGGTCGCGGCGGGCTACGACGCCAGGCCGCTCGGGATCACCCTGGTGACGACCCGTGCGCTCGCCACCCACGCGGACGACGAGGTCCAGCCCGCGCACGCCGGGCTGCACGGCCTGTTCGGCTCGCTGGGCCGGGAGTACGGCAACTGGACCGTCCGCCGCGTCGACCTGGACGGCTCCGGCTGGCCCGCGGACCTCACCGCCCTGCCCGCCCAGTCCCCCGACGACGCCTGGGTCCGGCGCACCGGCCAGTGGCTGGCCCGCCGCTGGGCCCCGTGCGAGGCCCCGGAACGGCCGGTGTACCGGGACGGCGGCGTGTACGTCGTCATCGGCGGCGCCGGCGGGCTGGGCTCCGCGTGGACCCGGCACGTCGTGCGGAACCACGGCGCCCACGTCACCTGGATCGGCCGCCGGGCGCACGACGCCACCGTGGCGGACCGGATCCGCTCCGCCGGAGGCCCGGAGCACGTCCGCTACCTCCAGACCGACGCCGGCGACCCGGCCGCGCTGCGCCGGGTCCTGGCCGAGGTCAGGCGCCGCCACCCCCGGGTGCACGGCGTCGTCCAGGCGGCGCTGGTGCTGCGGGACAGCACCGTCGCGCGGATGGACGAGGCCGACCTGCGCGCCGCGCTGGCCGCCAAGGTCGACGTGACGACCGCCATGGCCGAGGCCTTCGACGGCGAACCGCTCGACTTCGCGGTCCTGCTGTCCTCCATGCAGTCCTTCACGACCGCCGCCGGCCAGGGCAACTACGCGGCCGGCTGCACCTTCAGCGACGCCTACGCGCACGCCCTCGGGCAGCACTGGGACACCCCGGTCCGGGTCATGAACTGGGGCTGGTGGGGCGGACTCGGGAGCGTCACCTCCGAGTTCTACCGGGAGCGGATGACCCGGGTCGGGCTGGTGTCGATCGAACCGCCGGAGGGGCTCGCCGCCCTGGCCGCCCTGCTCGGCGGCCCGCAGCGGCAGCTCGCCTACGTCCGCACCGACCGGCGCAACACCCTGCCCAACTTCGACCGCGCCACCCGGGTCTCCGCGCACGGCCCGGCCGTCCTGCCGCGCCCCGGCACGCTGCCGGCCGGCGCCGACGAGACGGACGCCGCCCTGGACGAGGTCGTCCGGTGGCGGCGGGCCGAGCGGGACCCGTGGCTCGCCAAGGTCCTCGCCGCCCAGCTGGCCGACGTCGACCGCGCGGCGGTCCTGCCGCAGTACGCCCAGTGGTGGGAGCACGCCCAGCGGCTCCTGGTGCCGGCGGAGCCCGCGGACCAGGTGCTGGCCCGGTGGGAGCGGCAGTGCGCCCGGTGGTCCGCGGACCCCGACCGGGCGGCGGAGCTGCGCCTGGCCGCGGCCATGCTCGGGGCCCTGCCCGGGATCCTGACCGGCCGTGTCCGGCCCACCGACGTGATGTTCCCGCGCGGCTCCATGGAGCTGGTGGAGGGCTGCTACCGCGACAACCGCGCCGCCGACCTGTTCAACCGCGCCATGGCCGCCACCGCCGCCGGCCTGGTCGCCGACCGGCTGCGCCGCGACCCGGGCGCCCGGCTGCGGATCCTGGAGGTCGGCGCGGGCACCGGCGGCACCAGCGTGGGGATGTTCGCCGCCCTCCAGCCGTACCGGGACAGCATCGAGCGCTACGTCTACACGGACGTCTCCAAGGCCTTCCTGAACCACGCCCGGGCCTCGTACGGGCCGGAGGTCCCGTACCTGGACTGCCGGCTGCTCGACATCGAACGGCCGCTGGCCGGGCAGGAGGTCGCCGAGGGCGCCTTCGACCTGGTCATCGCCGCGAACGTGCTGCACGCGACCAAGGACACCCGCAACACCCTGCGCAACGCCAAGGCCGCGCTGCGGCCCGGCGGTTGGCTGCTGCTGAACGAGCTCTCGGCGTTCGACCTGTTCAGCCACGTGACCTTCGGCCTGCTGGAGGGCTGGTGGCTGTTCGACGACCGGTCGCTGCGGATCCCCGGCTCGCCGGCGCTGTCGCCCGGGAACTGGCGGGACGTGCTGGCCGGTGAGGGCTTCCGCACCGTCGTGTTCCCGGTGTCCCGGGCACTCCCGCTGGGGCAGCAGGTGATCGCGGCGGAGAGCGACGGGGTGGCCCGGCAGCGGGTGCCGGCGGCACCGGCGGGAGGCGGACGGGAGACGTCCGCGGCGCCCGACCGACGCTCGGAGGCCCGGCCGCCGGCCCGGGTGGTCGACACCCCGCCGGCCCGACCGCAGGCGCCCGCCGTCGACCCCCGGCCCGCCCGGCCCGTCGACAGCCGGCCCGTCGACGCCCGGCCCGCCCGGCCGGTGGACACCCTGCCGGTGGACACCCTGCCCGCCCGGCCGCCGGCCGATCCGGCCGCGCTGGTCCTGGCCAAGGCGGCGACCGTGCTCGGCATCCCGGCCGAGCGGATCGACTCCTCGGCCCCGCTCACCGACTACGGCCTGGACTCGATCCTGGTCCTCCAGCTCACCAACGCCCTGCGCGAGGACTTCGGCGAGGACGTCTCCCCCACCCTGCTGTTCGAGGCCGAGAGCGTCGACGCCCTCTGCGCCCGCCTCGCCGGCACCCCCGACACCACCGGCGCCCCCGACAGCACCGGCACCACCGGTGAACCCGGCCGGCGCTGGGCGCTGTCCCGCGGCCAACTGACCATGTACCGGGACCAGGTGCGCTGCCCGGACTCCGTCGCCTACCACCTCCCGCTCCTGTTCGAGGTCCACGGCGACCCGGACGAGGCGGCGCTGGAACGCGCGGTCCGGGAGCAGGCCCGGATCCACCCGCTGCTGGGCGCGGTGGTCGCCGAGCGGGACGGCGTCCCGTACCTGGACGTCGATCCGGCCCGGGGGCCCTCCTTCGAACGGGTCGACCTCACACCCACCACGCGGGACGGCCGGCTGGCCGCGCTGCGCGACCTGGTCGGCGCGCCCTTCGACCTGGCCGCCGGCCCGCTGGTCCGGGCGCACCTGGCCGCCCTGCCCGACGGCCGCCGGCTCCTGCTGGTCACCGCGCACCACATCCTGCTGGACGGGACCTCGACGGCCCTGCTGGTCCGCACCCTCAAGGACGCCTACCGGGGCCGGGGACGGCTGCGGAGCGCCGAGTTCGGCGACTACACCGCCTGGGAGGAGGAGCTGCTGGCCGGCCCGCGCGGGCAGCGGCACCGGGACCACTGGCTGGCCGAACTGGCCGGCGCGGACGGGCGGTTGGACCTGCCGTACGACCGCCCGCCGGTCCCGGGGCGGCTGCCGCGCGCGGACGTGGTCGTGACCCGGCTGCCGCGGGAGCTGGCCGACGCGGTCGCCACGACGGCCAGGAGCCACCGGGTCAGCGCCTCGACCGTGCTGCTCGCCGGCTACACCCGCTTCCTCCACCGGGTGACCGGCCAGGACGACCTGATCGCGGGGGTCACCACGGCCGCCCGCTACGAGGAGCGGTTCCAGGACGTCGTCGGCCAGTTCGCGAACTGCCTGCCGATCCGGTCCACCGCCACGGAGGACGTCGCCGGGCTGCTCCGCTCCCTCCACCGCCGGGTGCTGGCCGGGATCGAGCACGGCGCCTACCCGCTGGCCGAGATCGTCCGGGCCCGGGGCGACGGGGACGGACCGCTGGTGCGGACCAACTTCCTGTTCCAGAACTTCGACGGCGCGGAGCTGCTGACCAACGGGGCGCCCACCGCTCCCGGCGACCTGGACCTCCGGGCCTTCGACGACCTGCCCTACCCGGGGGAGTATCCCCTCGCCCTGGAGGTCTACCGGGACGAGGACGGCTACAAGGCCTTCCTGAAGTACGACACCCGGCTGTTCGAGGAGGCCACCGCCCGGTGGCTGGCGGACGACTGGGTGGCGGCCCTCCTTCTGTCAGCCGGTCCGGTGGTCAGACCAGGGTCGCGAGCACCGACGGGTCGTACGGGACCGCCCCGGCCAGCCCGCCGCCGAGCGCCCGCTCCGCCCAGTCGGGGTTGGCCAGCAGCGGCCGGCCGACCGCGACCAGGTCGAACTCGTCGCGTTCCAGCCGCTCGACCAGCTCCTCGATGCCGGTGAGCCCGGCCGGCCGGGTGAAGCCGTCGGTGAACACGCCCTCGCCGTACTGGCGGTCCAGGCCGACCGAGCCGACCGTCACGGCGGCCCTGCCGGTGAGCTTGCGCGCCCAGCCCGCCAGGTTGAGGTCGCTGCCCTCGAACTCGGGCAGCCAGTAGCGGCGGGTGGAGGCGTGGAAGGCGTCGACCCCCGCCTCGGCCAGCGGGGTCAGCAACTGCTCCAGCTCCTCTGGGCTCTCCGCGATCCGGGCGTCGTAGCGGCCGACCTTCCACTGGGAGAGCCGGAAGAGGACCGGGAACCCGGGGCTGACCGCCGCCCGGACGGCCTGCACCACCTCGGCCGCGAACCGGGCCCGGGAGGCCGGGTCGCCGCCGTAGCGGTCGGTGCGGCGGTTGGTGCCGTGCCACAGGAAGTCGTCGATCAGGTAGCCGTGCGCGCCGTGCAGTTCGACCCCGTCGAACCCGAGCCGCTCGGCGTCCGCGGCGCCGCGCGCGAAGGCGGCCACCGCGTCGTCGATGTCCTGCTGGCTCATGGCCCGCCCGGCCGGGCCGCCGTCCAGGCCGATCCCCGAGGGCCCCTCGGCGGGCGGTTCGGTGCCCGGGCGCTGCACCCCGGTGTGCCACAGCTGCGGGACGATCCGGCCGCCGGCCGCGTGCACCAGCGACACCACCCGGGACCAGCCCGCCAGCGCCTCCTCGCCGTGGAACCGGGGGACCCCGTCGTAGGCCGCGGCGGCGGGGCGGCCGATGTAGGTGCCCTCCGTGACGATCAGCCCCACCCGGTGGGCCGCACGGCGGGCGTAGTACTCCGCGACGTCCGGGCCCGGCACCCCTCCGGGGGACTTCATCCTGGTCATCGGCGCCATCACGATCCGGTTCGGGACCGTCAGGTCGCCCACGGTGAACGGCTCTCCCAAGCCCGCCATTGTTCCTCCCGAGTTCGTCTGAATTCCGGGCCGGACGCCCCGGGCGATATCCCGCCGCGCCGCGGCGGTGTTTCCGTCCGTCTCATACCGGAGGTCCGTGCGTCGGCAATTCGACGATTATCGGGGCTATCGTTCCCGGCGTCCAGCGGCATCGGCCCGCCCGGCGGCCGACCGCCTTTCTGCACCGCGCCAGGCGATGCACTGCATCGACACAATCTTCTTGACCTTGCCGAAGCGGGTCGCGGATAGTGGTCCGCGGTGGTTCCGCGCCGCCCTTCCGCACCGGCACCGGGCCGTACCCGCCCGTACGCCGAAAAGCGTCTCTTCTGCCGAAAGGCGTCGCGGACAGGTTTTCCGACCAGGGAGAGGCGGCGGAACCGGAATGGAACGGGAATTGGCCGGAAAGCGGGCGGTGGTGACCGGCGGAAGCCGCGGCATCGGCGCCGGCATCGCACGGAAGCTGCTGGAGAGCGGCGCCACCGTCGTCACCACCGCGCGCAAACCGACCGGGGACACCCCGGCCGAATCCGCCTTCGTACCGTCCGACCTCAGCACGGCGGCCGGTGTCCGGGAATTCGCCGACACCGCGCTGGAAATCCTCGGCGGCGTGGACATCGTGGTCAACAACGCCGGCGGCTGTCGGACCTTCCAGAGCGCGCTGGACATCGAGAAGGACTGGCAGTACACCGTCGACATCAATTTCCTCTCCGCCGTCCGGCTCAATTCCGCACTCGTCCCCGCGATGCGTTCGGGAGGCGGCGGCGTCATCGTCCACATGTCCTCGATCGCCACCGTCTCGTCCTATCCGGTGATCCTGCACTACGCCGCCGCGAAAGCCGCCCTGGAGGTCTACCACAAAGGGCTGGCGACCGAACTGGCGCCGGACGGCATCCGGGTCGTCGCGCTTTCCCCCGGGAACGTCATGACGCCGGGCGCGGACGAGGCCCGGGACGGGATCGCCGACTACCTCGGGCTCGGGACGGACACGGCGGACTGGGCCGAGGGGATCCCGCTCGGCCGGATCGGGCGCACCGAGGACATCGCCGAGGCGGTCGGGTTCCTGGTGTCCCCGCGCGCCTCCTGGATCACCGGCAGCAACCTCGTCATCGACGGCGGGCGGATCGCGGCACTGTGACCGCCCCCGGGACCGGAAGGACTGACAACATGACCGCGACGGACGACGGGCCCCGCGCCTATCCGTTCGGCCCGACGCACCGGCTCGACATCGACCCGGAGCTGGCCGCGGTCTGCGGCGAGCAGCCCGTGCTGAGGGTCCGTCTGCCGTTCGGCGGGGACGCCTGGCTGGTCAGCCGCTACGCCGACGTCCGCGCCGTGCTGGCCGACCCCCGGTTCAGCCGGGCCGAGGCGGTCGGCGACCACGTGCCCCGCACGGTCTCGGCCGGCCTCCCCCGCACCTCGATGCTGAGCATGGACCCGCCCGAGCACACCCGGCTCCGGCGCCGGGTGGCCAACCCGTTCACCCTCCGCCGGGTCGAGGCGCTGCGGCCGCGCGCCCAGGAGATCGTGGACGAGCTGCTGGACGCGATGATCGCGTCGGGCTCGCCGGCCGACCTGACCAAGGCCCTGACCTGGCCGCTGCCGGTCACCATGATCTGCGAACTGCTCGGGGTGCCGCTCGCCGACCGCGACCGGTTCAACTCCTGGGTCGACGGCCTGCTGACGCTCTCCGACCCCGAGCTGTCCGCCCGCGACCGCGGGCACCTGAACGACTACCTGGCGGGCCTGGTCGCCGAACGCCGGGTCCACCCCACCGCCGACCTGCTCGGCGAACTGGCCTCCGTCGAGGGCGAGGAGAACGCGCTCACCGAGGAGGAACTGGTCGGCCTCGGGGTCAGCCTGCTCTCCGCCGGCCAGGAGGCCACCGCCAACCAGATCGGCAACTTCGTCTACACCCTGCTGACCCGCCCCGAGCTGTGGCGGGAGCTGGTCGCCGACCCCGGCCTGATCCCCGGCGCGGTGGAGGAACTCTCCCGGGTCGTCCCGATCAGCGCCACCGCCGGGTTCACCCGGATCGCCGTCGAGGACCTGGAGCTCAGCGGGCAGAAGATCCGCGCCGGCGACGCCGTGGTCGCCGAACTCGGGCTGGCCAACCGGGACCCGGAGGTCTTCGAGCAGCCCGACCGCATCGACTTCCACCGCAGCGCATCCCCGCACGTCACCTTCGGGCACGGCGTGCACCACTGCCTCGGCGCGCAGCTCGCCCGGATGGAACTGCGCACCGTGCTCGGCTCCCTGGTCCGCCGTCTGCCGGGGCTGCACCTCGCCGTCCCGCCCGAGCGGATCAGCTGGCGCACCGAACGCCTCATCCGCGG
Source organism: Kitasatospora sp. NPDC056273 (assembly GCF_042268845.1). NCBI lineage: Bacteria > Bacillati > Actinomycetota > Actinomycetes > Kitasatosporales > Streptomycetaceae > Kitasatospora > Kitasatospora sp. NPDC056273. The sequence continues at coordinate 55,183 of NZ_JBHJSJ010000018.1, forward strand.
GGCCGACGCCCTGCCGGTCGCCTGGTGAGCTCCGCCACGGCCGGGGCCGGCCACCGTCCGGGCGCGACGGGGCAGTCGGAAGGGCCGGGCGCGACGGGGCAGTCGGAGGCCGTACGGGCGGCGCTCGCCGATCCGGCCACCAGCCCGGCCGAGATCATGGCGACCGTCATGGCGGCCTACCGGGACCGGCCCGCCCTCGGCGAACGCGCCCGCGACCAGGCGACGGGGCGGCTGCTCCCGAGGTACGACACCGTCAGCTACGGGGAGCTGTGGGCGCGCGTCCGGGCGCTCGCCGGGGCCTGGGCGCACGAGCCCGGGTACCGGCTGGCCCCGGGCGACCGGATCTGCGTCCTCGGCTTCAGCAGCACCGACCACGCCACCGTCGACCTGGCCGGCGTCCACCTGGGCCTGGTCTCCGTGCCGCTGCACGCCAGCGCGCCGCTCTCCCAGCTGGCGCCGATCGTCGCGGAGACCGGGCCGCGGCTCCTCGCCACCAGCGTCGAACGGCTGGACACCGCCGTCGCCGCGGTGCTCGGGCAGCCGTCGGTCCGCCGCCTCCTGGTGTTCGACCACCACCCCGGGGTCCCCGCCGAGCGCGCCGCCGTCGAGGCCGCCGCCCGGCGGCTGGCCGAGGCCGGCGGCACCGCCGTGCTCGACACGCTCACCGCCGCGGTCGGGCGCGGCGCCCTGCTGCCCGACCCCCCGCTGCACGTCCCCGCCCCGGGCGAGGACCCGCTGGCCCTGCTCCTCTACACCTCCGGCAGCACCGGCGCCCCGAAGGGGGCGATGTACCCGCAGCGCCTCGCCCGCAACGCGTGGTGGGGATTCGTCTACGGGCCCGCCGACGTGCCGTCCGTCGTCGTCCACTACATGCCGCAGAGCCACCAGGCGGGCCGGATGTCGGTGCTGGGCACGCTCGCCCGGGGCGGCCTGGGCTGCTTCACCGCCAGGAGCGACCTGTCCTCCCTGTTCGAGGACATCGCGCTGGTCCGGCCCACCGAGCTGACCATGGTCCCCCGGATCTGCGACATGCTCTTCCAGCGGTACCGCGGCGAACTCGACCGGCGGGCCGGCGAGCCCGGCGACGTCGACGCGGCCGTCAAGGCCCACCTGCGGGAGACCGTCCTCGGCGGGCGGGTGGCGAAGGCCTTCTGCGGGACGGCGCCGCTGTCCGCCGAGGTCGCGGAGTTCGTCGAGTCCTGCCTGGGACTGCACCTGTACACCGGGTACGGCTCGACCGAGGCCGGCGGGGTGCTGCTGGACACCGTGGTGCAGCGCCCGCCCGTCCTCGACTACAAGCTGGTCGACGTCCCGGAGCTGGGCTGCTTCCGCACCGACCGGCCGCACCCGCGCGGCGAGCTGCTGCTCAGGACGAGCGCCGCCATCCCCGGGTACTACCGGCGGCCCGAGCTCACCGCCGCCGTCTTCGACGAGGACGGCTACTACCGCACCGGCGACATCATGGCCGAGGTCGGGCCGGACCGGCTGGTCTACGTCGGCCGCACCAAGGACGTGCTCAAGCTGTCCCAGGGCGAGTTCGTCACCGTCTCCCGGCTGGAGGGCGTCTTCCTCGGCAGCCCGCTGGTCCGGCAGGTCTTCGTGTACGGCAACAGCGAACGCTCCCACCTGCTCGCCGTGGTGGTGCCCACCCCGGAGGCGATCGCCCGCGCCGACGGCGACCCGGCGGCGCTCAAGCTGCTGATCGACCGGGAACTGCGGCGCACCGCCCGGGAGAACGGGCTCAACCCGTACGAGGTGCCCCGGGACTTCCTGGTCGAGACGGAGCCCTTCAGCCCGGCCAACGGCCTGCTCTCCGACAGCCACAAGCTGCTGCGCCCCCGGCTCCATGAACGCTACGGCGCGGCCCTGGAGCGCCGCTACGCCGAACTCGCCGACGAACAGGGCCGGCAGCTGCGGGAACTGCGCCGGACCGGTGCCGACCGGCCGGTCCAGGAGACCGTGAACCGGGCCGTGCGCGCCGTCCTGGGCCGGGCCGACGCCGGCGCGGACACCGGCGCGCGGTTCACCGAGCTCGGCGGCGACTCGCTCTCCGCGCTGTCCTTCACCACCCTCCTGAAGGAGGTCCTGGACGTCGAGGTGCCGGTCGGCGTCGTCCTCGGCCCGGCCACCGACCTGGCCGGGGTGGCGGCGTACGTCGAGGCCCGGCGCACCGCCCCGGGGAGCAGGCCCACGGCCGCCTCCGTGCACGGCGGCGGCGCGACCGAGGTCCGGGCCCGCGACCTCACCCCGGACCGGTTCATCGACGCCCCGACCCTGGCCGCCGCGCCGGGCCTGCCCGGCCCCGCGGAGTCCCCCCGGACCGTCCTGCTGACCGGCGCCAACGGGTTCCTCGGCCGCTTCCTCTGCCTGGAGTGGCTCCGCCGGCTGGCCCCGTCCGGCGGCCGGCTGGTCTGCCTCGTCCGCGGCCGCACGCCCGCCGACGCGGCCGAACGGCTCGACCGGGCCTTCGGCACCGGGGGCGAGGCGTCCCGGCGGTACCGGGAACTGGCCACCGGCACGCTGACCGTCCTCGCCGGGGACCTCGCCGAACCGCGCCTGGGCCTGGACCGGGCGGTGTGGAACGGGCTGGCCGAGTCGGTGGACCTGGTCGTCCACCCGGCCGCACTGGTCAACCACGTGCTGCCCTACGCCGAGCTGTTCGGCCCCAACGTCGCGGGCACCGCCGAACTGGTCCGGCTGGCGCTCACCGAGCGCCTCAAGCCCGTCACCTACCTGTCCACCGTGGCCGTGCGCGGCGGAGCCGGGCCGTCCGCGCTCGACGAGGACGCCGACGTCCGGGAGGCGATCCCGCGCCGCCGCCTCGGCCGGGGCTACGCCGACGGGTACGCCGCGGGCAAGTGGGCGGGCGAGGTGCTGCTGCGGGAGGCCCATGAACGGTACGGCCTGCCGGTCACCACGTTCCGGTCGGGCATGATCCTCGCGCACAGCAGCTACCCGGGACAGCTGAACGTGCCCGACGTGTTCACCCGGCTGGTCCTCAGCCTGGTGGCCACCGGGATCGCGCCGCGGTCGTTCCACCGCGGCGGCGCGCCCGCGCGGTACGACGGCCTCCCGGTCGACTTCCTCGCCGAGGCGGTCACCGCGCTGGGCACCCCGGGCCCGGACGGCTACCGCACCTACAACGCCTGGAACCCGCACGACGACGGCGCCTCCCTGGACACCCTCGTGGACTGGCTGGTCGAGGACGGCCACCCGATCCGGCGCGTCGACGACTACGACGACTGGTTCGCCCGCTTCACGACCGCGGTCCGGGCCCTGCCGGAACGGCAGCGCACCCACTCGGTGCTGCCCCTGCTGCACGCCTTCGAGCAGCCGGCCGAGGACCGGCCCGCCCCGGCCCCGCGGTTCCGGGAGGCCGTCCGGGCGGCCGGGATCGGGCCCGACCGGGACGTGCCGCGGCTGTCCCCCGCCCTCGTCGCCAAGTACGTCACCGACCTGCGCGGCCTCGGCCTGCTCGACCGGCACCCCTCCCCTTCCCGCCCGCACTGAACGGAGAAGCCCATGGACCAGGACCTCGACGCGACGGTGGACGCCGGACTGCGGCTGCTGGAGGCACGCGACCTCGCCGGCTTCCGGGCCCTGTGCACCCCCGGCGCCACGGTGTGGCAGAACGACGGCGACGGCACCCGGCCGATCGACGCCCGGCTGGAGCGGATCGCCGCGTTCTTCGCCACCGTCGACTCCCTGCGGTACGAGGTCGTGCGCCGCTTCCACAAGCCCGACGAGGTGCTCCAGCAGCACGTCCTGGTGCTGGAGGCGCCGGACGGCACCCGCAGCCGGGTCCACGCCACCACCTACTTCCGCTTCGAGGACGGGCTGATCGCCGAGATCGAGGAGCACCTGCAGTAGTCCCGGCTCCCTGGTTCCCTGGATCCGGGGGTCCGTGGGTCCGGGGATCCGGGGGTCCCTGTTCCGCTCAAGTCGCTGGTTCTTCAAGGAGGTTCGGTGACCGGCCGAGTCGTCTACGCGTCGTTCGAGTTCCAGTTCCCGCTGGGCGGCGTCCGCGTCCTGAACCAACAGGTCGCACTGCTGCGGGCTGCCGGCGTCGAGGCGTACCGCTGGACGCCCACACCGGGATTCCGCTACACGTGGTTCGACGACGACGTGCCGACGCTGTCCGGGATGACCCTGGACCTCGGCCCCGAGGACGTGCTCGTGCTGCCCGAGGTCAGCGTGCTCCCGGGCCGCGACCCGGCTCCCGGCGGCCGCAAGGTCGTCTACTCGCAGGGGCACTACATCCACTTCCTGACCTGCCCCGCCCCCGGCCCGTACCCGGGCTGGTCGGCCCGGCCGGCCCTGTGGACGGTCTCGAAGGCGGGCGCCGACATGCTCCGCCGCGCCCTGCCCGGGTTCGAACCGCACCTGGTGCCGAACACCGTCGACACCGGGCTGTTCCGGCCGGCGTCGACCGGGCGGGTCCGGCGCATCGCGTGGATGTCCCGCAAGCGCCCGGTCGAGAGCACGCTGCTCCACCGTCTGCTCCACGCCGACCCGCGGTCCAGGGGCGTCGAGCTGTACGACATCCACGCGGTCCCGCACGAGGAGGTCGCCCGCGTGCTGTCGGACACCTCGGTGTTCATCGCGCTGGGAGCGCCCGAGGGCGAGGGCTTCGGCCTGCCGCCGGCCGAGGCGATGGCCAGCGGCTGCCTGGTGACCGGTTACGCCGGCGGCGGCGGAGCGGAACTGTTCGACTCGCCGTCCGCGTGGCGGATCCCGGAGCTCGAAACGGACCGGCTGGCGGACCGGGCCCTGGAACTGCTCGACCTGCCCGGCCAGGACGAGGTGCGGCGGGCGGGCCGCCGCTGGGTCTCCGAGCGGTACACCACCGAGGCCGCGGTGGAGGCACTGCTCGACGGCATCCGCAAGGCGCGCGCCCTGCCCGGCGGCGCGGCTCCGGCCACCCATCCGACCGCCTGGATGGAGGAGTTGCTGAGGCGCTTCCCGATCCCGCCGGAGGCGTACGCCCGGATGGAACCACCGACCGCCTAGGACCCGCCGCCCTCCGGCGCACCGACCACCCCGAATAGAAATGGGGATTACCCCCCGGTTATCGTGGGCACCAGTGCGAATCGGGGACTCCTCCCCGCTTCCTTCGGACCGAGGTGCGTGCACATGACCCGGAATCAGAGCCCTGGGCGGGGGCAGCGGGCCGCCGACTGGGCGGACGGCCGGCTGGGGATCTACTCCCTGGCCAGGGCGAACCTGCGGAAGATCTTCCCGGACCACTGGTCCTTCATGCTGGGCGAGATCTGCCTCTACACCTTCGTCATCATCATCCTGACCGGTGTCTGGCTGACACTGTTCTTCAAGCCCAGCATGGGCGAGGTGGTCTACGCCGGCTCGTACGTACCGCTCAAGGGCGTCCCGATGTCGGAGGCCTACGCCTCCACGGTGGACATCAGCTTCGAGGTGCGCGGCGGCCTGCTGATCCGGCAGATCCACCACTGGGCGGCGATCGTCTTCGTCGCCGCCATGTTCGTCCACATGATGCGGGTGTTCTTCACCGGCGCCTTCCGCAAGCCCCGCGAGATCAACTGGGTCTTCGGCTTCCTGCTGCTCTTCCTCGGCATGCTGGACGGCTTCTTCGGCTACTCCCTGCCCGACGACCTGCTCTCCGGCACCGGCATCCGGTTCATCGAGGGCTCGATCCTCGCCGTGCCGCTGGTCGGCACGTACATCCAGATGTTCCTGTTCGGCGGGGAGTTCCCCGGCCACGACATCGTGCCGCGGTTCTTCACCATCCACGTGCTGCTGATCCCGGGCATCATGCTCGGCCTGCTGGTGGCCCACCTGATCCTGGTCTTCTACCACAAGCACACCCAGTGGGCGGGCCCCGGCAGGACCGAGAAGAACGTCGTCGGCATGCCGCTGATGCCGGTCTACATGGCCAAGGCCGGCGGGTTCTTCTTCCTCGTCTTCGGCATCGTCGCGCTGGCCGCCGCGATCGCGACCGTCAACCCGATCTGGGCGTACGGCCCGTACCGCCCCGACCAGGTCTCCACCGACGCCCAGCCCGACTGGTACATGGGCTTCGCCGAGGGCCTGATCCGGATCATGCCCGGCTGGGAGATCGGACTGTGGGGGCACACCCTCAACCTCGGGGTGCTCATCCCGTTCGCGCTGTTCCCGCTCGTCCTGGGCGCCATCGCCGTCTACCCGTTCATCGAGAACTGGGTGACCGACGACAAGCGGGAGCACCACCTGCTCGACCGGCCGCGCAACGCGCCCGTCCGCACCGCGCTCGGCGCCGCCTGGATCAGCCTCTACCTGGTGGCCCTGGCCGCCGGCGGCAACGACCTGATCGCCACCCACCTGCACCTGTCGCTCAACTCCATCACGTACGCCGCCCGCGTCGGCTTCTTCGCCGTCCCGGTCGCCGTCTTCGTCCTCACCAAGCGCTGGTGCCTCGGCCTCCAGCGCCGCGACAGGGAGAAGGTGCTGCACGGCCGCGAGACGGGTGTCATCAAGCGCCTGCCGCACGGCGAGTTCACCGAAGTGCACGCCCGGCTCACGCCGCGGGAACTGCACCGGCTCACGGCGCACGAACAGCCCCGCCCCCTCGAACTGCCCGCCCCGGTGGACGAGAATGGAGTGGCCCGCCCGGCGGGGGTGCTCACCCGCACCCGGACCCGGCTCTCCCGCGGGTTCCACGGCGAGGGCGGCCGGATCCCCAAGCCCACCGCCGAGGAGTTCCACGAGATCACCGAGGGCCACGGGCACTGACCCGCACCCCCCGATGGCACAGGGAGGACAGGTGCACGACCGAACCGACCGAAGCGACCGGACCGACCAGGTCGACCCGACCGACCGGATCGCCGACAGCAGGTACCTCCTGCTCACCACCTTCGGCGAGGACGGCAGCCGGCTGGAGTCACAGCTCTGGGTGGTGCAGGACGGCACGGCCCTCGGGGTCTGGACCCCGGCCCACTCCGGCGAGGCCGAACGGATCCGCCGCCACCCCCGGGTGCTGATCGGCCCCTGCGACGCCCACGGGCGCCCCACCGGCCGCCGGATCCCGGCCCGGGCCCGGCTCTGCGACGCCGACGACACCGCCCGCTACCGCACCTCGCTGATCAACAAGTACGGCCTGACGGCACTGATCGCGCTCGCCCGCAGCCGGTTCCGGGTGGGGCTGGCCGGGACGGTCGGCATCCGGATCACGCTGAACGAACTGGAACGGCGGCTGGTCGGGCCGGAGTGGCTACCGCCGGCCACCTACTGCGTCAACTGACGGGCCGTCGCGTCCGGTCGTCGCGTCCCGTCCGATCGTCAACCTCCGTCGAGTGCCGGGGCCTTGAGAAGGTCTGCCCCGGCACTCGCCGCTTTCCGGCACCTCGACGCGACTGCTGGCGGCGGGCCGGAGGTCACGACAGCGGGTGGGTCGGGACCGGACTGACCTCCTGGATCTCGGCATGGGCCTTGGTGAGCAGCTGCGAGGCGAGCTCGTTGAGCGCGCGGGCCCCCGCGATCTCCTCGCCGACCCTCAGCTGTTCCGGGTCGGAGGGGTGGCGGCTGCTGTAGCCGTGGGCGCGCAGTTCGCTCCCGTCGCGCAGCCGCAGCAGTGCGGCGGCGCTGGTCCGTGCCCCCTCTTCGCGGAACTCCATCTCGATGTGCCAACCGACCAGAGTCTGCATGGCGGATCACCTCCATCGGTTACCCCTCCAGAGTGCGCCGCACCCACCGTGAACACCAGGCCAGCCGGTCCGGGCGACATCGGGGGCGACATCGGGGGCGACATCGGCGCCTAGTTGAACACGTTCAACTCAGCCGCGTAGAGTCGGCGACGCAAGCTATTTGAACGCGTTCAAGGGGGTGTGTCCACGATGGCTTCGCTCACGACGGCTGTGTCCGCGATGGGCCCGGGCACCACGGAACTGGTCGACCTGCTGGTCCTGCTCGGCATGGGTGCCGTCGTCCCGCTCGGCCTCGCCCTGGTCGACGAGCCCGGCCTCGCCCGGATCCGCCGGCTCTGGCCGCTCGCCGCCGTCCCCGGCGCGCTCTCGCTCTGGCTGCCCCGCGGCGGCGGCCTCGCCACCGGCTGCGCCCTGCTCTACGCGCTCGGCACCCTGGCCGTCGCCCTGCACGCCCCCCTGCGGCTGGCCCGCACCCGCTCGCTCGCACCCGCCGAGGTCGCGGTGCTCACCGCGCTCGCCGCACCCTCGGTCGCCGGGGTCGCCCTGGTCGCCGAACGCTCCGGCTACCCGCTGTTCGGCTTCGAACCGCACATCCTGGCGCTCACCGTCCCGCACTTCCACTACGCCGGATTCACCGCCGCCCTGGTCGCCGGACTGGTCTGCCGCGCCGCCCGCCCGGGCTCCGCCCCGGCCCGCTGCGCGGCCCTCAGCGTCCCGGCGGGCACCCTGCTGGTACTGGCCGGGTACTTCCTCGGCAACTGGTGGCAGTTCGCCGGAGCCGCCGTCCTGACCACCGGAATGTGGCTGGTCGGCCTGGTCACCTGGCGCGACCTGCGCCCCCGCAGCGGCGACCGGACCACCGCCCGCCTGCTCGCCGCCTCCTCGGCCGTCCTCGCGCTCACCATGCTGCTCGCCCTGTGGTGGGCACTCGGCCGGGCCGCCGGACTCCCCCACCCCACCCTGACCTGGATGGCCGCCACCCACGGCGTCGGCAACGCGCTCGGCTTCGCCCTCTGCGCGCTGCTCGCCTGGCGCCGGATCACCGCGGACCGGACCGACGCCACCCGGACCGACACGACGGAGACCCCCCGATGAACGACTACAGCTACCCCGAACAGGGCGCCAGCCGCACCGGCCACCTCCCCGCCGGCTACAACCACATGCGGCACAGTGCCCTCATCGGCCACGGCCGCCCCGCCCTGGAAGCCGCCGGCGCCGCCCTGCTCGACTGGCGGATGCACCGGCTCGCGGGCGTCCGCATCGACACGACGGCCGACCGCGCCGCCCCCGGCGTCGCCGTGCACTGCGCCATCGGCCTCGGCCCCCTGCGGGCCGGCGCCCCCAACCGGGTCCTGGCCACGGTCGACGGCCCGGACCGGTACGGCTTCACCTACGGCACCAGGACCGGCCACCTGGCCCAGGGCGAGGAAACCTTCCTGGTCGCACTCACCCCCGACGGCGAAGTCCGCTTCTCCGTCACCGCCTTCAGCCGCCCCGTCGCCTGGTACGCCCGCCTCGCCGGCCCACTCCTCCCCCTCGCCCAACGCGCCTTCGCCCACCACTGCGGACGCGTCCTCACCCGCATCGCCACCCAGGCCACCTGACCGGCGCCCCACCACCATCACCCCCCGATCCCCCGGCACACCCCCGCTCGCCACCACCGTCATCAACCAGCCCGCCCACCACTTCGGGCCCACACTCACCCACATCGCAGCGCAGACCGCCCCGGCGATGGCGAAGTGGCCACCCGAACACCCCGCGAAGGCCAGCCGGACGGCGACCCGGTCGAGCGGCAACCACCCGACGGCAGAGGCCAGTCGGGAGAAGCTCTGCCCGAAACCGAAGGCCCGCAACTGGCCCACATCCCGACACAGGTCGGCCGAGCGACAATCGCTGAACGGTCGAGACCGGTCCAGCGCAGCCGAGGCCGGTCGGACGGCAAAGGCCGGCCAGATGGTGTGCTGTATGGGCGGCACTCCGCCCGGCGCTGCGGGCCCTCACTGGCCCGCAGCGCGGCGCAGACCGCCTGGAGGGGCATCTCACCGCCACCACCATCAATCAACCGGTCCACCTGGCCCAGCCATTCACCAACCCACAGCCCCCGCGCGCCCAACCCATAGCCACCCGACGATGTGGGCTCGTACCGGCCCGCGGTGCGGCACCGACCACCGGGGCGACGGCGGAGGGATCCGGCTGGGCAGCAGAGCCACCCGAATGCCTCCCGGAGGCCGGTCGGATGGCAAGCCGTTCGAGCACAACCGCCCAACAGCAAAGGCCGGTCGGGCGGTGGAGGCGGGCATCGGCTGGATGGCAGGCCCACCCGAGCCATGGTGAAGGCCGGCTGGACGACTGCCGCCGGGCAGCGGAGGCCGGTTGGGGCAGCGCTCCGCCCGACACAGCCAACCCACACTCACCCACCTCACGGCGCAGACCGCCAAGGCGATGGCAGGGAACTCCAACTGGTCGGCAAGGCCACCCGAGCGCCTCGCGGACGCCGGTCGGATGGCGATCAGGTCGAACACAACCACCCGACGGCAAAGGCTGGTTGGATGGCGCTCTACCCGAAACCGCGGGCCCGCACTGGCCCACATCGCGGCACAGGCCGGCCGAGCGACGGCGGCGGGCATCGGCTGGATGGCAGGGCCACCCGAGCCATGGTGAAGGCCGGCTGGACGACGGCCGCCGGGCAGCGGAGGTCGATTGGGGGCGGCGCTCCGCCCGACACCGCCAGCCCACACTCACCCACATCACGGCGCAGACCGCCCAGGCGATGGCGGAGGCCGGTCGGAGGGCGGGCCGGCTGGACGGCAGCCGCGAGGTGGGCGGCCGAGGCCGAGCAGGTGGTGGCGGAGGCCGGCTGGGTCCAGGGCGGGGGTGGGGCGTAAAACGGCTGGTCGGGGCGGGGGTGTGTTCGGGATGATCGGCGGATGATGTCGATGCGACCGGTCCTGGAGATCTTCGCCTCCGACGGCTTCACGCTCTGGCCGACGGCCGAGCTCGGGCCGTACGGGGATCTCGCGCTGGACGGGCGGTTGACGTCGGACGAGGTGGGCACGGCGGTGTGGCGGCTGGCGGACTGCAACGACGTCGAGCCCGACCCCGGGCAGGCCGAGGGGCGCGGTCCCCGGCCGGCGGACCCGTTGGGCGCGTTCCTGCACGCGCTGTTGACCGAACCGCACCCGTACGCCCCCGGCGGGCTGGTGGTGGCCGACTCCGCCACCGGCGCCGTCTTCAGGCCGGGCTGCTGCAACGGGCTAGAGGACTGGCGCGAGTGGCTGGACGTCACGGACGGGTCCGGCACCGCCTGGTTCGGCCACGACCCCGACGCCCGGGCCGAGTGCGTCGGCCGGGTGGTCCGGCTGACCCAGGACGCCGAGGGCGACGAGGGCCCGGTGGTCGAGCTGCCGGTGGATGAACTGCGCCGGCTGCTCGCCGGAGCCGAGCGGGACCTGCGCGACTTCCTCGCGCTCGCGGCGGGCTGGGCCGAGCGGCAGCTGCCCGGGCACGCCGCCGCCGTCACCGCCGCGCTCGCCCGAGCCCTGGACCTGGACCCGGACCCGGACCTGAAGCCGCCGTCATGACCAGCTTCCACACCCACCGGGCCCGGGTGCACGACGCCTCGCTCCCGCCGTACCGGCGGCACAGCGCGCTGCGCACCTGCCTGACCCGCTTCGCCCCGTACGGCCTGCGGGCGACGTACCACCACCTCACCGTCAGCGCCCGGATTCCGCGCTTCCTGGAGGCCGACCCGGACGCCCTGGTCCGCGCGGTGGACGAGTTGCACGAGGCGCGCGAGCTGTGGCGGGCCAGGGCCGAGGAGTACGCGGAGCGGCGCCGGGCGCAGAAGCGGGCCGGGCGGCGGCTGCCTCCGGAGACGGCCTGGTGGCACGTGCGCTGGTGGGGGTCGCCGAACGCGGCCTGGGAGCACGACCCGTTCCTGCACCCGCCGTTGCGGCTGCCCGACTATGTCCGGCGGCAGAACGCGCTGCTGGACGGTGCCGTGCTGCCCGGGTGCCCGGCCTGCGGGGAGCAGGGCCCGCCGGTGCCGCTCCCGACTGACGACGGCGGCAGCGACAGCCACGGCCGGGCCGAGCTGTGCCGCTGCTGCGCGCGGGTGCTGACGCCCTGCGGTTGCGGGCGGTGGCACAGCTTCGAGCCGGCGCTGCGGACCGGCTGGAGCCGGATCTGGGGTCGGGAGCACATGACCGGCGGCGGCGAGCCGAGCCCGTGCTGGCCGGGTGTCCGGGGCGCGGCCCGGGTGGAGCGGTTGGAGTCGTACACGATCCACTGGGGGTCAGGGGTGGTGTACGGGGATCGCGACCAGTAGCGCGCCGCCGTCCTGGACGCGGACCTCGAAGTGGTCGATGTCCGCCAGCCGGAAGGCCGCGCCGCCGGTGGTGCGCACGGTGCCGTCGCCGCCCCCGCCGCCGTTCCCGTAGCCGCCCGCCGGGACGGACCAGGTGGTGACCGTCTGCTGCTCGCCGGTGTGCGAGACGGCGACCAGGCTGCAGGTCAACGGGCCCTGGACGCCGGAGAGTTGCAGGCTGACCTGGGTGCCCCAGGTGGTGCCGTCCAGGCCGACGGTCGCGTGCGCGCCGGTGCCCGGGTCGGTGGCGCTGAACTGCTCGGCCACCGCGACCACGGCCGGGGTGTTGTCGGCGGTGAGCACCGCGGCGGTGACGGCGGGGCCGGCCGCCACCATCGCGGTGGCGGCCAGGGCCAGCACCAGCCGCCGCACCCGGCCCCGCCTCCGGGTGGCGCCGACCTCGGCGACCAGCCGGTCCAGCAGTCGGGGGTCCGGCTGCGGGGCGGGACCGGCCGGGTCCGTTCCGGCCGCCCGCGCGGTGGCCGCGTACTCGGCCAACAACGGCTCCACCGAGCCGAGTTGGGTCACCTGCTCGGCGCACTGCGGGCAGTCGGCGAGGTGTTGCTCGAAGGCGGCGCGCTCAACGGGTTCCAGCAGGCCGAGGACGTACGCGCCCGCGTCGACGTGCACCGGGCCGCCGGGCGCCCGGTCGGGGTCAGGGGTGGGGTCGCGGTCGGGGTGCCTGGTCACGATGTCACTCCCCGTTCCTCCAGCGCGAGCCTGAGCGAGCGCAGCGCGTAGAACACCCGCGAGCGCACCGTCCCGGCCGGGATGCCGAGTTCGGCGGCCGCCTCGTTGGCCGTACGGCCCTTCAGGTATGTCTCGACGATGATCTCCCGGTGCACGGGCGAGAGGTCGCCGAGCGCGTCCGCGACGGTCATCATCCGCAGCGCCCGGTCGATCTCGTCCTCGGCGGGCAGTTGCTCCAGTGCCGAGGCGTCCACCTCGCGCGGCCGGGCCATGGCGCTGCGGTGCCCGTCGATCACGATCCGCCGCGCGACGGTGACCAGCCAGGGCCGCAGCGAGCCGGCCTCCGGGTCGAGCCGGTGGATGTTGCGCCAGGCGCGGAGCAGGGTCTCCTGCACGACGTCCTCGGCCCGCTGCCGGTCCCCGGCGACCAGGTGGAGCACGAACCCGAACAGCGGACCGGCATGCTCCCGGTACAGGGCGCGCATCAGGTCCTCGTCCGGCGCCCCCGTGTCGTGGCCGCCGGTGCGGCCGACGGGGTGCTCCTCGGTCACCACTTCATCGTTGCGCACCCGGGCCTCCTGGGCGAGGGTGGTCGGAGCCGGTCATCGGAACCGGTCAGTAGCCCGGGGTGCTGGGCGTCGGGTTGCCCGGTGCCGGGGTGCCGGGCGTCGGGTTCATCGGGCCGGAGTTCGCGGCGCCCGCCCTGCCGCCGGTCGGGGTCAGCGCGAACCAGGTGCCGGCCACACCCTGGCCCTTGGTGTCGCCGGGCTTGGTGTCCGGCGAGTAGCGGTAGGCCGGCCAGCCGTTCAGGGTGACCTGCTTGGTGCCGTCGTCGCGGGTGACGGTGCCGACCAGCTTGCTGTCGATGCCCTTCACCGTGACGTTGCCGTTGCCGTCGGCGTGCTCGGGCGGCCAGATGACGGCGCAGCTGCCGTTGCAGTAGGACTCCGGCGGGCTGTTCCGGTCCTGGTCGAAGCGGTAGAGCGTGAAGCCCGCGCTGTCGGTGACGATCGTGCCCAGCTTCGGGTCCTGGGCGGTCTGCAGGGTGACGGCCGCCGGGGTGCCCGGACTGCTCGGGCTGCTCGGGCTGCTCGACGGACCGGAGGAGCCGCCGGACGATCCGCAGCCGGCGATCAGGGCGGCCGCCGCGATGCCGGACGCGGTCAGCGCGAGCGTCCGCCGGGTGCGGAGTGTGCTGCGCATGGGGTGCCTCCCTCGGGGGGAAGGGGTCGGAACGGACCGGACACCCTTCCGTACGGGCGGCGGCCGCCGGCTGCTCACTCCCTGGCTCCGGCAACCGCCGGAACGCCGCCGGAATACCCCGCCGACCGGGACGGTTGTGGCGGGCACATGGCCTGAACCGCCACGTCCGGAAGGGAAGGAATCACGAGATGAGCAACACGGTCGAGCTGACCAAGGAGAACTTCGACGAGATCGTCCCGGGCCCGGAGGGCAAGGACTTCGTCTTCATCGACTTCTGGGCCGGGTGGTGCGGGCCGTGCCGCCAGTTCGCCCCGGTGTACGAGAAGGCCGCCGAGCGCCACTCGGACCTGGTCTTCGCCAAGGTGGACACCGAGGCGCAGCAGGAGCTGGCGGCCGCGTTCGACATCCAGTCGATCCCGACGCTGGCGATCATCCGTGAGGGCGTGCTGGTCTTCTCGCAGCCCGGTGCGCTGCCGGAGGCGGTGTTCGAGGACCTGATCGGCCAGGCCCGCGAGCTGGACATGACCGAGGTGAAGCGCAAGGTCGCCGAGGAGCGGGCGGCTGGCGGCCAGGCCTGATCCGGACGTCCGAAGACAGGCCCCAAGGCCCGGGGAGTCGAAGCTCCCCGGGCCCTCGGCATGCCCGCTCCCCAGAGCCGTCCGCCGCCGCACCCGCCGTCACGACGGCTCGGCGCCCCAGGCGGCGAGCCGGTCCGCGAGCACCCGCACCTCGGCGCGCAGCGCGGCGGGTTCCCGGACGGTGAACGGCCACCCGAGGCCGGCCAGCAGCACCGCGACGCCGTCCAGGTTCTGCGCCCGGGCCCGCAGCAGCACCCGGCCCTCGGCGAGTTCGGTGAGCGTGCCGACGGCGGGCGGCAGCCGGCGGCGGGCCTCGGCGAGGGTGGTCCGCAGCTCGACCTCCACCCGGTGCCGCCAGGGCGCGCCGGCCAGCGACTCCACCACCCGCTGGACCGGGTCGTAGTCCTCCGGCGGCTCGAAGCCGGCCTCGCCCTGTTCGACCCGGGTGATCCGGTCCAGCCGGAAGGTGCGCGGCTCGCCGCTGCGGTGGTCGAGCCCGGTGGTGTACCAGCGCCCGGAGTGGAAGACCAGCCCGTACGGGTCGAAGTCGCGTTCGCTGGGCCGGTCCTCCCGGTCCCGGTAGGCGAGCCGCACCCGGCGACGGCGGCGGGCCGCCTCGGCCAGGGTGAACAGCGCGGCGGCGGCCGGGCCGGGGCCGGTGGCGGGGGTGGCGGTCAGTCCGAGGGTCTGTTCGACGGCCGCCACGCGCTCGCGCAGCGGCTGCGGCAGCACCCGCTGGATCTTGGCGAGGGCCGTCCCGGTGGCCTCCTCCCCCACCGACAGGCCGGAGCTGCGGCCGGCCAGCAGGCCGAGCACGACGGAAGCGGCCTCGTCCGGGGTGAGCATCAGCGGCGGCAGCCGGTAGCCGGGCCGCAGGCGGTAGCCCCCGTAGCGGCCGCGGTCGGCCTCGACGGGGATGCCGAGTTCGGTCAGCCGGGCGACGTAGCGGCGGACGGTGCGCTCGTCCACGTCGAGCCGGGCGGCCAGGTCGGCGCCGGTCAGGCCGGGGCGGTCCTGGAGCAGTTCCAGCAGGGCGAGGACGCGGCTGACCGGGTGTTCCATCGCACGCACTCCTTTCCTCGGCGGAAATCCGGGCGACTTCTGTCCGGATCCGATCCTAGAGTCGGCGGTGGAGGAGGCCCCGCCTCGATGGAGCCCCTCGCGGGCCGCCCGTCGAGACGTCCACGGCTCGTCGCGGCCTCCCCGGACTTCCCACCGACGAAGGAGCGATCCGCCATGAGCACGTTCGTACTGGTCCCCGGATTCTGGATCGGCGCCTGGGCCTGGGACGAGGTGGCCGCGCCGCTGCGCGCGGCCGGGCACCGGGTGTACGCCGTCAGCCTGCCCGGAGTGGGCGAACGCGCGGGCGAGGAGGGCGAGTTCGGGCTGGAGGACCACATCGCCGACCTCGCCGGACTGCTGGTCCGGGAGGACCTGTCGGATGTCGTCGTGGTCGCCCACAGCGGCGCCTGCGCCCCGGTGGGCGGGCTCGCGGACCGGATGCCGGAGCGGATCCGCCGGGTGGTCTACCTGGACAGCGGCCCGCTGATCGACGGCTCGTCGGTGTACGACCTCTGGCAGCCCGACTACCAGAAGACGGCCGAGGCCTCGGTGGTCGACGGCCGCCTCCCGCTGCCGTCCTGGGAGTACCTGGGCGAGCAGGGCACGAGCACGGCGGGGCTGGACGAGGCCGCCCTCGCGTCCATCCGCTCCCGCTCCACCCCGCACCCGGCCGGGGCGTTCCGGGACCGGCTGCGGCTGACCGGCGCCGGGGCCGCGCTGCCCCAGGCGCTGGTCTCCTGCTCCTTCCCGCTCTCCCAGGTGCGCGAGCTGATCGCCGCCGGGCACCCGTACTTCGCCGGGATGTCCGGGCCGAACTGGGAGCTGCGCGAACTGCCCACCGGGCACTGGCCGATGTTCTCCCGCCCGGCCGACACGGCGGCGTTGCTGGCGGAGCTCGCCGCGCTCTGAACCCGCCTGTCCGGCCGCCGGTCCGTCTCCTCGCCCTGTCCTGTCCGTGCCCGGTGGTGCGCCCCACGGCGCCCTCGGCGTGTCCGTCCGTCGCGCAACCGCGCCCGGACCGGCAGGATGGGGCCCACGCCGTACCCGAGCGAGGAGCGAGCACCCGTGCGCGAGCAGCCCAGCCGGACCGAACCGCCGGACGCCGTGCCGGAGTTCCGGCCGGACGGCGGTCCGGGGCCGGCTGGCCCGCGGCGTGCCCGGCTCGGCTCCCGCGCCCGGCTCACCCCGCGCTCCCTTCTCGCCCCACGCGTCCCGCGCTCGCGCGACCGGCGCGAGAAGTGGCCGCGGTGGGCGGTCCGGGTCACGCTCGGGTACGGAACCGCAGGCGGCAGCGGCGGGCCCGGGGTCGGGCGCGACCGGCCGCTCGACACCCGTGGGCGCACGCCCGCCGCCCCCGCCCGGCGGGCCGGGGCGGCCATCGAGACGACGGAGGACAGGGCATGACCAGCACCGCCGAGGAGTACGACGTCATCGTCCTGGGGGCCGGTCCGACCGGCGAGAACGTGGCCGACCGGACGGTCGCCGCCGGGCTGCGCACCGTGATCGTGGAGGCCGAGCTGGTCGGCGGCGAGTGCTCGTACTGGGCCTGCATGCCGAGCAAGGCGCTGCTGCGGCCGGTGGCCGCGCTGGCCGACGCCCGCGCGGTGGCCGGCTCCCGGGAGGCGGTCGGCGACCGGCGGCTGGACCCGGCCGCGGTGCTGGCCCGGCGGAACTCCTTCACCTCCGACTGGAAGGACGACGGCCAGGTGGAGTGGCTGCGGGACACCGGCATCGAGCTGGTGCGCGGCCACGGCCGGCTGGCCGGGGTGCGGACGGTGACGGTGGAGGCCGAGGACGGCAGCGAGCGGGTGCTCACCGCCCGGTACGCCGTCGCGGTGTGCACCGGCAGCCGCCCGGTGCTGCCCGCGCACGTGCCGGGGCTCGCCGAGGCCCACCCGTGGACCAACCGGGAGGCGACCGGCTCGCAGACCGTCCCCGGGCGGCTGGCGGTGGTCGGCGGCGGGGTGGTCGGGGTGGAGATGGCCGCCGCCTGGCGGGCGCTCGGCTCCGAGGTGGTGCTGCTGGTCCGCGGTGACGGGCTGCTGCCGCGGATGGAGCCGTTCGCGGGCGAGCTGGTCGCGGAGGGCCTGCGGGCGGCCGGGGTGGACCTCCGCTTCGGCACCGAGGTCACCGCGCTGGAGCGGGCGGACGGCTCCGGGCCGGTGACCCTCACGCTCGCCGCCCGGGACGGCCGGAACGGGGACGGAAAGGGCGGGGACGGCCAGCACGAAGACGGCCAGGACGGGACCGGGACGCTGACCGTCGACGAGGTGCTGTACGCGACCGGCCGGGCCCCGCGCACCGCCGACATCGGGCTGGAGCAGGTCGGCCTGAAGCCGGGCGGCTGGCTGGAGGTGGACGACAGCTGCACGGTGCTCGGCGTGGACGGCGCGGAGGGTGTGGACGGCGCGTGGCTCTACGCCGTCGGGGACGTCAACCACCGGGCGCTGCTCACCCACCAGGGCAAGTACCAGGCCAGGATCACCGGCGCGGCGATCGCCGCCCGCGCCGAGGGGCGCCCGCTGGACACCTCGCGCTGGGGCGCGCACTCTGCGTCCGCCGACCTCGCGGGCGCGCCCCAGGTGGTGTTCACCCAGCCCGAGGTCGCCGCCGTCGGCCTGACCCGGGCCGCCGCCGAGGCCGCCGGGCTGCGGGTACGGACCGTCGACCACGAGATCGGCTCCGTCGCCGGGGCCTCGCTGTACGCCGACGACTACCGCGGCCGGGCCCGGGTGGTCTTCGACCTGGACCGGCAGGTGATCGTCGGCGCCTGCCTGGTCGGCCCCGGGGTCGCCGAGCTGCTGCACTCGGCGACCGTCGCGGTGGTCGGCGAGGTGCCGATCGACCGGCTCTGGCACGCGGTGCCCTCGTACCCGACGATCAGCGAGGTCTGGCTGCGGCTGCTGGAGGACTGCCGGGGGTAGCGGCACCCCCGGCACGGACGGCCTCCCGGGCGGTCGGCGCGGCGAGATGTGACCACCGGTGGACGGCGGGACACTGGCACTCGGGGGCCGTCCCGGGGGGCCGTTGCTCGTGACCAGGTGGTGTGAGACATGACCGAGGTGCTGTTGGCCGTCGGAACCGAGAAGGGCCTCTTTCTCGGCCGCAGCCGCGACCGGCTGACGTGGGAGTTCAGCGGGCCGCACTTCCCGATGAACGCGATCTACTCCGTCTCCGTCGACCGCCGCGACGGCCGGACCAGAGTGCTGGCCGGCGCCGACAGCAGCCACTGGGGGCCGTCGATCTGGCGCTCCGACGACCTCGGCGCCAGCTGGTACGAGCCCCCGCGGCCGGCCATCCGCTTCCCGGAGTCCACCGGCGCCTCGCTCACCCGGGTCTGGCAGCTCCAGCCCGCCGGGGCGGAGGCCCCCGGCGTCGTCTACGCGGGCACCGAGCCCGCCGCGCTGTTCCGCTCCACCGACGGCGGCGAGACCTTCGCGCTGGTCGAGGCGCTCTGGAACCACCCGCAGCGGCCGCAGTGGGGCGCCGGCTACGGCGGCCAGGGCCTGCACACGATCCTGACCGACCCGCGCGACCCGCAGCGGCTGCTGGTCGCCGTCTCCAGCGGCGGCGTCTACCGCAGCAAGGACGGCGGCGACAGCTGGCAGCCCTCCAACACCGGCCTGCGCGCCGAGTTCCTCCCGGAGGAGAGCCAGTACCCGGAGTTCGGCCAGTGCGTGCACAAGATCGCCCCGGACCCGGTCCACCCGGACCGGCTCTACCTCCAGAACCACGGCGGCGTCTACCGCAGCGACGACTGGGGCGCGAGCTGGCGCTCGATCGTGGACGGCCTGCCCGCCGAGTTCGGCTTCGCCGTGGCCGCCCACCCCCGCCGGGCCGACACCGCCTACGTCTTCCCGCTCGGCGGCTCGGACGACCGCATCCCGCCCGGCCGCCGCTGCCGGGTCTTCCGCACCACCGACGCCGGCACCAGCTGGCAGCAGCTCGCCCACGGCCTGCCCGGCGAGGACCACTACGGCATCGTGCTGCGCGACGCCCTGCGCACCGACGACGCCGACCCGGCCGGGATCTACTTCGGCAACCGGACCGGCGACGTGTACGGCAGCCGGGACGAGGGCGAGAGCTGGTCCCTGCTGGTCTCCCACCTGCCGGACGTGCTCTGCGTCCGGGCCGCGGTGGTGGCCTGACCCGGTGGCTGCCTGATGCGGTGCCGGCCCGACGCGGTGGTGGCCGGAAATAACCGGTTGCCGGACGGCGGGGCCTCGGTGAACATGGCCGCCGACGAACGATCACGCGATTGTGGGGTGGGCCATGGCCGAGGACTGGGTGGTCAGGCGGGGTACCGACGGCGAGCCGGTGCTGCGCTACCTGCTGGACGAGCGGGAGGGCCGGCCCTGGGCCGACCTGCTGGAGGTCCTGGACGAGTCGGTGGACGCCGCCGCGTTCGTCCGGGCCGAGCTGCCCGGCTGGGTGGTCTCCGGCCCGCCCGGGCTCGGGCAGGAGCTGGTGGCGCACGGCGCGCGGGTGCTGCGGCACGCCCACACCTTCCGCCGCGACCTGCGCGCCGACCCCCCGCCCGCCGACTGGGCCGGTACGCCGCTGCGCGAGGGCCTGCGGGCGGTGCCCTGCGACCGCGCGCCCGAGGAGCTGTACGAGGCCTGGCGGGCCGCCTTCGCCCCCGACCACGTCGACTTCTACCCGGGCGAGGACGCCCGGGTGGTGGCCGAGCGGATCACCCCGCTACTGGAGGGCGAGGTCATCGGCCCGGTGCTGCCGTCCAGCCTGCTCGCCGTGGACGCCGAGGACCGCGTGGTCGCCGGGCTGATCCTCACCGACCGCGACGGCCTGCCCTGGATCGGCGACGTCTTCCGCCACCCGGAGCGCGGCTACCGCGGCCTCGGCGCCGACCTGCTGCGCCGCGCCGTCGGGGACGCCGCCGAGCGCGGGCTCGCGGACGTGACGCTGGTGGTGTCCGAGGGCAACCCGGCCCGCCGGGTCTACGAGTCGCTGGGCTTCCGGCTCCAGGAGACGTCGCTGACGGTGGTCGTGCCCGACGCCTGAACCCCTGAGCCTCCGGGCCTCCGAACCCCTGAACCTCTGACCCCCTGAGCCGAGTGGCCGGGCCGCCGGACACGTGCGCCCGGGCTACTCCTTGTGCCCGCCCTCGATCCGGGCGCCCCGCACCACGACCATGGTCAGGCCGACCGCGACCAGCAGCTCCGCCCAGAAGAACGCCGCGTAGTCCAGCAGCGAACCGATCGGCGGGCTGCCGGGCGCGGCGTTGCGCATGCCGACCAGGGCGAACAGCGTGGCCGCCATCCAGCCGAGGGCGGGCCAGACGATGCCGCGCCGCTGGCGGACGATCAGCCAGGCCGCCACCAGCACGGACAGCGCCAGCGCCCACATCGCGGCCATCATGAACCAGGCCAGGATGAAGGTGCTGCGCGAGCGGCTGATCCGCTCGGTCACCACGACGGCGCCGCCCTCGCTCTGCTGCTCGGCCTGCTTGAAGACGAAGAAGGGGTCGGCCTCCTCCACGCCGATCACCACCGGGACGGGCTGCCCGCCGGCGGTGGCCTGGAAGCCGATCAGCGCGTGGTAGTGGTCGAAGGGGTAGTCGGTGACCCGGCCGTCGAGGAGGCTGAACGCCACCGCGCTGGAGGCGACCTGCTGCCCGGCCGGGTACCTGAGCACGGTCTGCTCCAGCGAGGTGGTCTCCAGCACCACGTCCCGGGCCGGGACCAGCAGGCTGTCCGGCTGCTCCAGGGCGCCGTGCGGGTGGACCAGGACCTTCGCGGTGAGCGTCTGCGCCGCCGCGTCCACCCGCTGGAGCGTCACGTCGACCTCCAGGAAGTCCGGGCCGGGCACCGTCCCGACCACTTGGACGCGGCCGCGGCTGGAGCGTTCGTCGAGGTAGAGCAGCAGCCCGGCGACGACGGACAGCACGATCGCCGCCACCACGGCGTACGCGCGCCAGGGCCTGACCTTCGGCCGGGGCGCGGTGCCCGCGCCGCGCGCCCGGGCGTGGACGCGGACCCGCGGCCGGGCCGCCGGGCGCGTGCGCCGGACGGCCCGCCGGTGCGGCGGCGCGCCCATCGGCCTGTTCATCGGCCTGCTCCACGGTCGGCGGTGGCGGCTGCGGGTGCCGCCTGTCCCGCCACCCTCCGGGCGGCCGAGGCCGGGGCGCAACCGCAGAGGGCCGATCGGGCGGGCCCGAGACTCGGCAAAGACGCTGGTCGGAGGGGCTGTGTAGGCTCAACGGTCATGGCGAGGGTGACACGGGACGATGTGGCGCGGGTGGCGGGGACGTCCACGGCGGTCGTGAGTTATGTGATCAACGACGGGCCGCGGCCGGTGGCGGCGGCGACCCGGGCGCGGGTGCTCGCGGCGGTCGAGGAGCTCGGCTACCGGCCGAACCGGGTCGCCCAGGCGATGGCCCGGCGGCGGACCGACCTGCTCGGGATGGTCGTCCCGGACGCCCGCCAGCCCTTCTTCGCCGGGCTCGCGCACGCCGTCGAGCAGGCCGCCGCCGAGCACGGCCGGCTGCTGCTGATCGGCAACTCCGACTACGCCGACGAGCGCGAGGCGCACTACATCCGCGCCTTCCTCGGGATGCAGGTGGACGGTCTGGTCCTGGTCACCCAGGACCCGGCCACCCCCGGGCTGACCGGCTTCGACGTGGCCGACGGCACCCCGGTGGTGCTGCTGCACCACCGGGCGGAGAGCACCGGCGGCGTCGCCGTGGTCGCGGACGACCAGGGCGGCGCCCGCGAGGTGGTCCGCCACCTGCTCGGGCACGGGCACGCCGAGGTGCACTGCTTCGGCGGCACCCTCGCGCTCAGCCCGCACGACCCGGTCACCGGGCGGACGGCCGGCTGGCTCGCCGCGCTGGAGGAGGCCGGGCTGCCCACCGAGGGGCGACTCACCCCGGCGCCGTTCGACCGGGTCCGGGCGCACGCCGAGGCGCTCGCCCTGCTCGCCCGTCCCGACCGGCCGTCCGCCGTGTTCTGCACGACGGACGACCAGGCGATCGGCCTGCTGCGGGCCGCCGACGACCTCGGCATCCGGGTGCCGGAGGACCTCGCGGTGGCCGGCTTCGACGACATCGCCGAGGCGGTGATCGCCGGGCCCGCGCTGACCACCGTCACCACGGCGCAGGACGAGATGGCCCGGGCCGCGGTGGAGCTGGTCCTCGGCGGGCCGGAGCGCCGCGCCCAGGGCGCCCGCACCTTCCCGGCCCAGCTGGTGGTCCGGCGCTCCTGCGGCTGCCCGCCGGGGACGGCGCGGGGCTGAGGCCGGGGGGCGACCCCGGACCGGCCGGGCAGCGGCGCGGGGCTGACGTCGGGGACGGTACGGGCGCCTCAGCCTTCGAGCAGTTCGTCCGCGAGCAGGTCCATCAGCAGGTTGTCGTGCCAGGTGCCGTCCGGCCCGCGCTCGTACTGGCGCATGGTGCCGACGGTGCGGAAGCCGACCTTGGTGTAGCAGCGGATCGCGGCGAGGTTGTCCGCGGCCGGGTCGATCACCAGCCGGTGGTAGTGGTGGTCGTGCACCAGGTACCGGGCCATCGTGCGCACGGCGTCGGTGCCCAGGCCCAGGCCGTGCACCGTCGGGTCGAGGTAGAGGTCCATCCCGGCGTGCCGGTACTCGTCGTCGTTGTTGGCGTACCACTGGATGGCGCCGACCACCTTGCCGCCGAGGTCGATCGCGAAGGTCTCGGTGCCGGGCGACTCCAGGTCGTTGGCGACCTCGTCGGCCAGGTCGTCACCGCCACGCCAGCGTTCGAACACCTCGGGCGTGCCGCGGATGGCCGCCAGCGCCGGGATGTCGTCGCCGGTGGCCGGGCGGAGCGTGACCAAGGTGCCGTGCAGAATCGTCCCCATATGGGGCATGTTGGCACGGAAACCCGGCTCCGGCGAGTGTTTTCGACCCGCCGTCCGGCCCCTTCCGGCGTGCGGCCGCGGGGCCGGGGCCGCACGCGCGCGAGGCGGGCGCCCGGGCGTCAGGCGGTGGGGCGCGCCGGGTCGCCGAGCGGGCCGAGCCAGACGGCCGTGACGGCGCTGACGTAGCGGGCGCCGCAGTGGTCGCCGGGGACGACGAGCTGCGGACCGGCGGCGTCCAGCGGGGCGCCGTCCATGCTGGTGGCGAGCAGGATCTGCTGGCCGCCGAAGTCCGGATCGATCTCGGCCCAGGAGACCACCGCCCGGTGGCCGTCGGCGCCGGCCACCGAGAGCAGGAAGCGCAGCCGCTGCTTGCGGCCGGAGAAGTCGATCCGGGGCCGGGCCGCGCGCAGCACGTCCAGCAGCGCCGGGCCCTCGTAGCCGTGGCGCTGCTCGCCCGCGGTCCGGCAGTCGAAGCTGACCTCGACCCGGCGGGCGGGGAGGGCTCGCAGCTGCGCCACCGTCAGCTCGGCGGGGCGGTCGAGGTGGCCGTGCAGTCGGACGGTGGGTCTCGCCGGGGTCATGGGTGCTCCCTCCTCCCGGGCCACGGCGCCGCGGCCCGGGAGGAGGAGTACCCGAGCGGCGGCCGGAGCATTCGCAGATGCGATGGATCGGGCGGACTTCCACTCGCAGGTGCGGGCCCTGGGCCCGGGTGGCGGCTGTCGGCGGGGCCGGCCCTACGGGGTCTCGTCCTGGCGCAGCCGGGCGCTGACGGCACCGAGCCCCTCGGCGAGCACCGCGAGCTGCTCGCGGCTGAGCACGTCGATCAGCAGTTCGCGCACCAGGGCGACGTGCCCGGGCGCGGCCTGGCGCAGCGCCTCCCGGCCCTGGTCGGTGAGTTCGGCGATGACGCCGCGCACGTCGCTGGGGCAGGAGCGGCGGGCGACCAGGCCGGCCCGCTCCAGCTGGGTGACCTGGTAGGTCAGGCCGCTCTTGGAGGTGACCAGCCTGTCGGCGAGCTCGGTCATCCGCAGCGAGTCGCCGGGGGCGGCGGACAGGTGCACCAGGATCTCGTACTGCTGGTGGGAGAGTCCGGAGTCGTCCTTGAGCTGGCGTTCCAGCCGCCGGTTCAGCAGGTTGCTCGCGACGACGAAGCCCCGCCAGGCGGCCGCCTCGTCCGGGTCCAGCCAGCGGGGTTCGTTCAGTGTGGACATGGGGTGAAGCCTACTCCTGTTGTTCAAATTCGAACGAAGGTGTACCGTCGGTTCCGTAAAGGTTCAAATTTGAACTACCTGTCGGACTACCTGCCGGTCGAACGGCCCCGAGGAGGACGCCATGAGCACCGCGGCCCCTGAGCGCATGCCCGCCCTGTACCTGTCGCACGGCGCGCCGCCGCTGGCCGACGACCCGGTCTGGCCGGGCGAGCTGGCCGCCTGGTCCGCCGACCTGCCCCGGCCCAAGGCCGTCCTGATGGTCTCCGCCCACTGGGAGGAGGCCCCGCTCGCCCTCGGCGCCGTCACCACCGTCCCGCTGGTCTACGACTTCTGGGGCTTCCCCGAGCACTACTACCGGGTCCGGTACGCCGCCCCCGGCGCGCCGGACCTCGCCGAGCGCGTGCGCAAGCTGCTGCGCGCCCCCGGCACGCCCGTCCAGGACATCCCCGACCGCGGGCTCGACCACGGCGCCTACGTCCCGCTGGTGGAGATGTACCCGGACGCCGACATCCCGGTGCTCCAGGTCTCGCTGCCCACCCTCGACCCGCAGCGGCTGATGGAGATCGGCCGCAAGCTCGCCCCGCTGCGCGACGAGGGCGTGCTGATCGTCGGCAGCGGCTTCTTCACCCACAACCTGCGGGCGCTCAGCAACGACGGCCGGATCACCTCGGTGATGGCCGAGTTCGACGACTGGGGCCGACGCGCCCTGGAGGCCCACGACCTCGACGCGCTGCTCGACTTCGAGCACAAGGCCCCGGCCGGACGCCTGGCCCACCCGCGCACCGAGCACTTCGCCCCGCTGTTCGTCACCCTCGGCGCCGGCGAGGCCGACCTGGACAGCCAGCGCAGCGTCATCGACGGGTTCTGGATGGGCCTGGCCAAGCGCTCGATCCAGCTGGGGTGAACCCCTCCCCCTTCGAGCACCCCGCCCACCGGACGCCTCACAGCCCTCACAGGGAGCAGCAGGTGAACCGCTCGCCGATGTGCTCGGGCTGCTCGATCTCGTCCACCAGAGCGACCGCGTAGTCCGCCACCGAGATCCGGCTCTGCCCCTCGGCATCGGTGAGCAGCTGGTCCAGGCCGGTGCGGTAGCGGCCGGTCCGCTCCCCCGGGCCGATCTCGGCGGCCGGGCTGAGCACCGTCCAGCGCAGGTCGGAGACCGTCCGGTAGTAGTCCAGTGCCGCGCCGTGGGCGTGCATGA
This sequence comes from Kitasatospora sp. NPDC056273, assembly GCF_042268845.1. Classification (NCBI taxonomy): domain Bacteria; kingdom Bacillati; phylum Actinomycetota; class Actinomycetes; order Kitasatosporales; family Streptomycetaceae; genus Kitasatospora; species Kitasatospora sp. NPDC056273. Next base: position 80,990 of record NZ_JBHJSJ010000018.1, read on the forward strand.
TCTGGAGGAGCGGCTCCGGCAGGCCCGGGGCGTCCCAGACCCGCACGCCCGGCGCGGTCTCCAGGTTGCCCGCCCCGCCGACCGCGATCAGCCTGGGGGCCGCGCCGCCCAGCGTGCGCAGGCCTTCGACCAGGGAGCGGGCGGCGGGCTCGACCAGCGCCTGGTGGCCCGGGCCGTCGCCGCCGCCGACGGCGCTCACCAGGACGTCCCGGCCGGCCGCGACCCGGGCCACGTCCGCCGGGTCCAGCACGTCCGCGCGCTCCACGGCGGCGGCCGCGCCCCGGTAGCGGTCCGGGTCCCGGACCACCGCGGTGACCTCGTGCCCGCGCGCCGCCGCCTCCCTGACGACCGCGCTGCCGATGGTGCCGCCGGCGCCGATCACGGCGATTCTGGCCATGGGTACCTGCCTGGGTGCTCGCGGGTGGGGCGGCGTCGGACCGCGGGACGCTGGATCGCAGGGCGCCGGACGCCGGACGCGCCGGACGCGCCGGACAGGACCGATTATCGGACGAACTCCCGGCGCGAGCCGGGGCACTGGGCCTATCGTGTGACGCCCCGGACGCCCCGGACGCCCCGTCGAAGGAGTGGTCATGCGCAACGGCGACGCCGTACCAACCGCCAACGGCGACGCCGTACGAACCGCCCTGGACGCCGCCCTGGCCGTCCTCACCCCGCACACCGGGAACCGCGACTGGGACGCCCCCGCCGGGCTCCTGGAGTGGAGCTGCCGCGACACCGCCGCCCACATCGCCCACGACCTGCTCGCCTACGCCGGCCAGCTCGCCGCCCGCCCCCGCGACCGCTACCTGCCGCTGGACCTCACCGTCCGGCCCGAGGCCGACCCGGCCCAGGTGCTCACCGTGGTCACCGCCGCCGGCCACCTCCTCGCCACCACCCTGGACGCCGCCCCGCCCGAGCTGCGCGCCTACCACCACGGCCCCTGCGAACCGCTCGGCTTCGCCGCGATGGGCGTCGCCGAGACCCTGCTGCACACCCACGACATCACCCGCGGCCTCGGCCTGCCCTGGCAGCCGCCCGCCGAACCGTGCCGCTTCGCGCTCGACCGGCTCTTCCCGCACGCACCGCGGGAGCCGGATGCCCACCCGGCGGAGGTCCTGCTCTGGTGCACCGGGCGCGGGGAACTGAACGGCCGCCCGCGCAAGTCCTCGTGGACCTGGCGGGCGGCCATGGGCGAGTGGCCGGACTGATCCGACCGGTCAGGCGCTCCCGGTGGCGATCCGCTCGGCCTGGCTGCGCTCGATGCAGAACTCGTTGCCCTCCGGGTCCCCGAGGGTGACCCAGCCCTTGCCGTCCGGGAGGCGGTGGTCCGCCAGCACGGTCGCCCCGAGGGCGACCAGGCGCTCCACCTCCTCGTCCCGGCTGCGGTCCTGCGGCTGGAGGTCGAGGTGGACCCGGTTCTTCGCCGACTTGCCCTCGGGCACCCGGATGAAGAGCAGCGAGGCGCCGGCGGAGTTCACCACCGCCTCCTCGTCGCACGGGTTGTCGTCCTCGCCCAGGGTGCCGTCCAGCGCCTGCGCCCAGAAGGAGGCCAGGGCGTGCGCGTCGCCGCAATCGATCGTCACATGTCGTACCAGAGATGCCATCCGCCTACTCTGACCTGCGCGGTTCGGGTTCGTCCAGCCATTTGCGGGAGTGCCGGTGGCCGTCCAGCGGAAAGGGCGGGAAGGGCGGGAGCAGTTCCACGAACGGGTAGCCGGCCTTCTCCGCGACCCGGCAGGAGGCGGGGTTGTCCACCTGGTGCAGCAGGTCGATCCGGCGCAGGCCGCCCTCGGCGAAGGTGGCGAAGGCCCAGGCGGTGAGGGCCTCCACCGCGCGCGGGGCCACCCCCCGGCCACGGGCCGGGGCTGCCGTCCAGTACCCCACCTCGGCCGTCTCCCCGCCGGGAGTGGGGTACTTGAGGGCGACGTTGGCGACGAGCTCGGCGCCGTCCAGGACGGCGAAGCTGTACCGGGTGCCCGCCGCACGGCCCTCCTCCTGGAGGCGCAGCCAGTGCGCGGCCTCCTCGGCGTCGCCGACCGGGGTCCGGGTGAAGCGGCGCAGGGTCGCGTCCCGGTAGGCCTCGATCAGGGCCGGCGCGTCGGCGTCCTCGAAGGGGCGCAGCAGCAGGCCGTCGGCCGTCAGGGCGGCGGTCACTTGAGGCCCTCCCAGCCCCAGCGCGGGGTCGGGCCGGGATCGCCGAGGTCGGTGCCGGCCGGGGAGCCGGAGACGTCCTCGGCGATCCGGGTGCCCCAGTCGAAGTACTCCAGCACCCGGCGGCGCAGCAGTTCGTCCCCGGGCAGCTCCGCGCGGACGGCCTCGGCCATCAGCTCCATCCAGCGCAGCCGCTGCTCCTCGGTGACGGCCAGGCCCAGGTGGGCGCGGAGCAGCGCCTGGTGGCCGCCCAGTCGGTCGGTGTAGCCGGTCGGGCCGCCGAACACCTCGGCCAGCCAGACCGCGACGTGCTCGATGTGGGTGGGGGTGAAGTCGGCGAAGACCGGCGCGAGCAGGGGGTCGGCGAGGGCGCCCCGGTAGAAGGTCCGGCTGAGCCGGCGCAGGACGTCGATGCCGCCGACGGCCTCGTAGAGCGTGCCGGGCCGTTGGTCGTTCATGGCTGTGCTCCCCGTGGGTGAACCGTATGTTGCGACCTTCCTAGCAGCCGGAGGGCCCGGTCGGCGCGGCCCCGGGCCCGCTGTTCGCGCCGGGCTCGGCGGGCGGAGGCCCGGGCTCCCCCGCCCGGGCCCGGGTGGCGGGCGGGGTGGGCCCGGGTGCGCGGCGCCCTGGCGGACCGACCCGACGGCTCCGCCGTTCCCGCTTGACCCTGACGCTGGCGGCAGGGTCGGAGGGTGGGCCCATGGACGACGAGAGCGGGACGCGGAACCGGGTCGTGGTGGTCACGGGGGCCGGGACGGGGATCGGGCGGGAGACGGCGCTGGCCTTCGCCGCCGAGGGGGCGCGGGTGCTGGCGGTGGGGCGGCGGCCGGAGCCGCTGGCCGCGACGGCCGCCGCGTACCCGGCGCTGATCGAGCCGCTGGCCGCGGACGTGACCGGGCCGGGCGCGCCGGAGGAGATCGTCCGGGCGGCACTGGAGCGGTTCGGGCGGCTGGACGTGCTGGTCAACAACGCGGCGATCGTGCGGAGCGGGCAGGGGATCGGCGGCTTCGACCGCGCGGGCGTCGAGGCGCTACTGGCGACCAACCTGGTCGCCCCGGTGCTGCTCGGCCAGGCCGCGGTGCCGGCGCTGAGCGGGAGCCGGGGCGTGGTGGTCAACGTCAGCACCGCCGTCGGGCAGCGCGGCTGGCCGAGCAACTCGGTGTACGCGGCGACCAAGGCGGCGCTGGAGACGGTCACCCGCAGCTGGGCGGTGGAGCTGGCGCCGCGCGGGATCCGGGTGGTGGCGGTGGCGCCCGGGGCGATCGACACCCCGATCGGCGACCACTCCGGGTACGGCCCCGAGCAGCGGGCGGCGATCCGGACGTGGCAGATCGAGCACACCCCGCTGGGCCGGATCGGCCGCCCCGAGGAGGTCGCCTGGGCGATCACCCGACTCGCCTCGCCGCAGGCCTCGTTCGTGACCGGCGTAGTGTTGCCGGTGGACGGCGGCGCGCTGGTGGGCTGACCGGGAGGGGACGGGTGGCGGTGCGGATCGGCGAGCTGGCGGCCCGGACCGGCAGTACCGCGCGCGCTCTGCGGCACTACGAGCAGGCCGGGTTGATCGACTCCGAGCGCGCGCCGAACGGCTACCGCGAGTACGGCGAGCCGGCGGTCGTCCGGGTGCGCAACATCCGTGCGCTGGTGGCCGCCGGGCTCACCCTGGAGGACCTCCGCCCGCTGCTGGGCTGCCTGGACGGGGACGTGCTGGCGGTCCGGCCGTCCGAGCAGGTGCTGGGGATCGCCCGGCGGCGGCTGGCGGTGCTGGAGCGCCGGATCGCCGCCCAGACGGAGGCCCGGGACCGGCTGGCGGCGGCGCTGGCGGCGGCCGGGGTGAGCGCGGACGGAGCCCCCGCGGACGGAGCCGAGACGGACGGGGCGGTGGCGGGCGGGGTGAGCACGGACGGGGTGGGCGCGGACGGGTGACACCCCCGATCGGGGGTGTGCAGGGGGCGGGTGGGGGAGGACAGTGGCCCCATGCAGATTCCACTCTCCGTGATGGACTTCCTCGACCGGGCCGAGCTGGTCTACGGCGACCGGGTCGGCATCGTCGACGAGCCCGTGCAGCCGGCCGAGTCCTGGGGCGAGCTGAGCTACCGCCGGGTCGCCGAACTGGCCCGGGCCCAGGCCGCCGGGCTGGACCGGCTCGGTGTCGGGCCGGGCGAGCGGGTCGCGGTCGTCTCGCACAACTCGGCCCGGCTGCTGACCTCCTTCTTCGGGGTGAGCGGGTACGGCCGGGTGCTGGTGCCGGTGAACTTCCGGCTGAAGGCCGAGGAGGTGTCGTACATCGTCGAGCAGAGCGGCGCCTCCGTGCTGCTGGTCGACCCCGAGGTCGCCGACGCCCTGGACGGGGTGGTGGCCAAGCACAAGTTCGTGCTGGGCGCGGCCAGCGACGCCGTGCTGTACGACACCGACGCCACCCCGCGGCGGTACTCGGTGGACGAGAACGACACCGCCACCATCAACTACACCAGCGGAACCACCGCCCGCCCCAAGGGCGTTCAGCTCACCCACCGCAACGTCTGGCTGAACGCGACGCTGATGGCCCTGCACTACGGGGCCGGCGACCGGGACGTCTACCTGCACACCCTGCCGATGTTCCACGCCAACGGCTGGGGCCTGCCGTTCTCGCTCACCGGCCTGGGCGCCCAGCACATCGTGCTGCGCAAGGTGGACGGCGCGGAGATCCTGCGCCGGGTCGAGCGGCACGGGGTGACCTTCCTGTCCGGCGCGCCCGCCGTGGTCCAGATGGTGCTGGACGCGGCCGCCGACTGGGACGGCCCGGTGCCCGGCCGGGACCGGGTGCGGCTGGTGGTGGCCGGCGCCCCGCCGCCGACCTCGGTGATCCAGCAGGTCGAGGAGCAGCTGGGCTGGGAGTTCATGCAGCTCTACGGTCTGACCGAGACCTCCCCGGTGGTCACGGTCAACCGCTCGCGGGCCGAGTGGGACGCGCTGCCGGCCGCCGAGCGGGCCGAGAAGCTGGTGCAGGCCGGCTCCCCCGCGCTCGGCACCCGGCTGCGGGTGGACGCGTCCGGCGAGGTGCTGGTGCGCTCCAACACCGTGCTGGACGGCTACTGGCAGCAGCCGGAGGCCTCGGCCGAGGCGCTGCGGGACGGCTGGTTCCACACCGGCGACGGCGGCACCCTCACGGACGGCCTGCTGACCATCTCCGACCGCAAGAAGGACGTCATCATCAGCGGCGGGGAGAACGTCTCCTCGATCGAGGTGGAGGACTGCCTGTACGACCACCCGGCGGTCGCCGAGACGGCGGTGATCGGGGTGCCGCACGAGAAGTGGGGCGAGACGGTGAAGGCGCTGGTGGTGCTCCGGGAGGGCCACGAGGCCGTCACCGAGGCCGAGTTAATCGCGCACTGCAAGCAGCGGCTGGCCGGCTACAAGTCGCCCACCACGGTGGAGTTCCGGGACGCCCTGCCGCGCACCGCCACCGGGAAGCTGCAGAAGTTCCGGCTGCGCGAGCCGTACTGGACCGGGCGGGAGCGCCGGGTCAACTGAGGCCGCGTCGGGGGCCCGTCACCCGACGAGCCCCGACTCCCTTGCCGCGAGGGCGAGTTCGGTCCGGTTGCGGACCCCGAGCTTGTGCATCGCGGACTTGAGGTAGCCCGTCACCGTGTTGCAGGTCAGGCCCAGTCGGGCGGCGATCTCCGGGTTGGTCCGGCCGGTCGCCGCCCAGCGCAGCACCTCGTGCTCGCGCGGGGTCAACGGCGGTACGGGGGCGGCCGTCCGGGGCTTGTCGAAGGGCTTGTCGAAGGGCTTTCCACAGGACTGCTCGCAGGGCTTTCCGCCGGGCCGTTCGCGGCTCCAGGCGGCGGCCCCGGCCAGTGCCCGGGTCGCCGCCTTCGCCAGCGTGCCGACCGCGGAGATCCGCACGTCCCCGAACGGGACGACGGCGCGCAGCGAGGCGTACACCACGCCGTGCACGGTGTCGCCGTCCATCAGCGGGACGGTGAGCATCGCGTACAGGTCCTCGGCGGCCACGGCCGCGTCGTAGTGGTGCGAAATGGTCGTCGCCGCACGGTAGTCGGGCACCCAGCTGGGCGCGCGTTCGGCGAGCGCCCGGCCGCCGAGGCCGAGTCCGGCCGGGACGGGCACGTCGTGCAGCAGGTCGGCCCGGGTGCCGGCCCAGTGCCGCAGCACCATGCCCTCGCTGCCGGGACGGCTGCCGGGCAGCGGCTCGGGCACGCCGACCAGGCCGACGTCGGCGCCGCACTCGGCCACCACCCGGCGGGCGAGGTCGCCGAGCACGGCGTCCCGCACCAGCTCGGCGGCGCGCGCGGCGAGTTCGGGGTCCTCGGGTCGCGCGGCGTCGGCGACGGGGTGCGCAGGATGGGGGTCCGCAGCCCTGGTCATCGCGGAATTGTCACACGCGGTGCGGCCGGTGGCGAGAGTCCTGACGTGCGTGTTTCGTGGAGTGGCGGACGCCGCCGCCGGGCCGGGCGTAGTGTGCGGCCGTACGCTACCGGCGGGTAGCAACTGCCGTGACCGGAAAGGGAGCCGATGACCGAGCCGAACGCGCCGGGCGACGTGCTGGGCGGCCTGCTGGCGGACCTGCGGGCCGAGAGCGCGGTGCTGGACGACCTGGTCGCCGGGCTGCCGGCCGAGGAGTGGGCCCGCCCGACCCCCGCCGAGGGCTGGACGGTGGCGCACCAGATCGCCCACCTGGCCTGGACCGACGACTGGACGGCCCTGGCCGCGCGCGACCCGGAGGGCTTCGGCGCTTCGCTCGGCGGGCACTTCACCGAGCTGCTGGCGGCCGGCGCCGACCCGGTCGAGGACGGCGCCCGCGCCGGACTGTCCGCCGGGCCCGCGGCGCTGCTCGCCCGCTGGCGGGCCGGGCGGGCGGAGGTGCTGGCCGCGCTCGGCGCCGCCCCGGCCGACGTCCGGCTGCCCTGGTTCGGCCCGCCGATGAAGCCCGCCTCGATGGCGACCGCCCGGCTGATGGAGACCTGGGCGCACGGCCAGGACGTCGCGGACGCGCTCGGCGCCGCCCGCGAGCCCACCGACCGGCTGCGGCACATCGCCCACCTGGGGCTGCGCACCCTGGGCTTCGCCTTCACCCTGCACGGACTGGCCGCGCCCGAGCGCCCGGTCCGGCTAGACCTGACCGCGCCCGACGGCGGGTCCTGGTCCATCGGCCCGGCCGGGGCGCGGGACGTGGTGGCCGGCCCCGCCCTGGACTTCTGCCTGCTGGTGACCCAGCGCCGGCACCGGGACGACCTCGCCCTCACCGCCACCGGGCCCGTCGCCACCGCCTGGCTCCCGATCGCCCAGGTCTTCGCCGGGGCGCCGGGCAAGGGGCGGCCGCCCGGGGCGTAGGGCGGCGCACCAGGCAAGGCACGGCGGCCCGGGGCGCGGGCGGACCGCCGGGGTTGGTTGAATGGCGCCCATGGACGACCTGCTCAACCGACTGCCCGCCATCCCCGACCTGCGCGACCGCTGCCGCGCCCTCGCCACGCTCGACGCGATCCTCAGCCCCGACGACTGGGAGGCGCGGTACCACTCCTTCGACGCCTCCTGGGACGAGGGCGAGGAGTTGGCCTCGATGCGCGACGGCGAGGGCGACGACTGGTGCCTGGTCTTCTCCCCCGTCGGCGCCTACGGGCGCGGCTTCGACCACGAGGCGCCCAACGCCCCGGAGCTGCTCGCGGCCGTGCCCGAGGAGTTCCGCCGCTTCGCCGAGGAGCCCGCCTTCGGGGACGAGGACGGGCCGACGGTCACCCGCTGCTTCTGGCGCGCCCACGAGGACGGCGCCTGGCGGGGCGCTGCCGCCGAGCGGGGCGCGGAGGGCCTCTTCGACCTGCTGCTGGACGGCTCGGCCGCCGGGTACCGGGCCTGGGCCACGGAGTACTTCGAGCCGGAGCACGAGCTGGACCTCGCCGCGATCGAGCACGTCCTGGCGCTGCGCCCGCTCACCCCGGCCGTGCTGGCGGCGCTCAACCCGGACATCGACGAGGAGGAGCTCGCCGTCGACCTCGCGGAGATCGGCTACCCCACTTCCTGACGTATCGTCACATCTGTTGGGCAGTACGGGTACACCACTCCTTCCGGCGATGGGCCGGGGCCTTCCGGGGTGGTGGAATGCCCGCATGATCCGTACACGTGCCATGCGCACCGCACTGTCCTTCACCGCCGCCCTGCTCGCCGTCGGCGGCCTGGCCGCCACCCCCGCCCAGGCCGCCGTCGCGGCGCCCGCCCCCGTGGTCGCCGGGGCCCAGGTCCGGGCGGCCACCCCGGCCGCCCAGCAGGTGCTCACCTTCCTGGAGGCGTACCGCAACGCCGTGGAGGGCGGGGGCGGCACCGAGAGCCCGCGGCAGGTCCGCGAGCAGTACCTCTCCCCGTACCTGAACTACCGGCTGGACCAGTGGGCGATGCAGAACGACGCCGATCCGGTGTTCCGCGCGCAGAACGTCCCGGCGAGCTGGTCGGCCCAGCAGGTCAAGGAGGAGGAGGGCTACGCCTCCGTCCGGCTGACCGAGTTCTGGAGCGGCGGGGGCAGCCAGGACGTCTGGTACACCGTCCGCCTCACCGACCTGCGGATCTTCGACCTCGGCGACCAGCCCGCCTTCTAGCCGTACCCCGACGCGTCGACGCGCGCCGCTTCACAGGCACACGCCGGCCCGCCCCGCTCAGAGGCCGATCCGGAGCGGGGTGAGCCGGGTGGCGACCAGGTTGGTCGCACCCCGGTCGCGCTCGACGCGGCCGTGCACCAGCAGCCCGGCCCGATCCAGGGCGGTGCGGCGCTGGGACTCCCAGACCGGGCGGTTGCAGATCACGTTGATCAGCCCGGTCTCGTCCTCCAGACTGAGGAAGAGCACCCCGCCGGCCGTCGGCGGCCGCTGCCGGTGGGTGACCAGGCCGCCGACCACCACCTCCGTTCCCGGCGGCACATCCGGGAGTCGGGCGGCGCTGAGCGCGCCGCCGCGGTCCAGGTGGGCGCGCAGGTGCTGGAGCGGGTGGCTGGTGGCCGAGGTGCCGGTGGCCCACAGGTCGGCGATGGTCTCCTCGACCGGGCTCATGCCGGGCAGCTCCGGCGCCTCGGTCCCGGGGGTGGTGCCGGGGATCAGGCCATCCGAGATCCCGGCGAACGCCCCTGCCGCCCACAGTGCCTGACGCCTCGTCAGTTCGAAGCAGTCGAAGGCCCCCGCCGTCGCCAGCGCCTCCAGGGCGGGACCGGGCAGGCCGGTGCGGCGGGCGAAGTCCTCCAGGTCGGCGTACGGCTGCCCGGCCACGATCGCCTCGGCCTGCGGGGTGCCGATGCCGCGCACCGTCTCCAGGCCGAGCCGGATCGCCGGCTGCGGGCGCCCGGCGGTCAGCGGCGGTTTCGGGGTCGGCCCCCGGTACGGCTCCAGGGTGGGCCGCGCCCCGCTGGCGTTGACGTCCACCCCGCGCACCCGCACGCCGTGCCGCCGGACGTCCGCGACCAGGCTGAGCGGCGAGTAGAAGCCCATCGGCTGGTTGGCCAGCAGGGCGCAGGTGAAGGCCGCCGGGAAGTGGTGCTTCAACCAGGCGCTGGCGTACACCAGGTAGGCGAAGCTGATCGCGTGGCTCTCCGGGAAGCCGTAGTTGGAGAAGGCCTCGATCTTGCCGTAGACGTCCTCCGCCACCTCGGCCGGGATGCCGCGCTCGGCCATCCCGGTGAGCAGCCGCTCGCGCAGCCGGGCGACCCGCTCGTGCGAACGCTTGGCGCCCATCGCCTGGCGCAGCCGGTCGGCCTCCTCCGGGGTGAACCCGGCGCAGTCGATGGCGAGTTGCATCATCTGCTCCTGGAACAGCGGCACCCCGAGGGTCTTGCCGAGGGCGTTCTCCATCAGCGGGTGCGGGCAGCCGGGCGGTTCCGCCCCGGCGCGGCGGCGCAGGTACGGGTGGACGGAGCCGCCCTGGATCGGGCCGGGGCGGATCAGCGCCACCTCGACCACCAGGTCATAGAAGTGGTCCGGCTTGAGCCGGGGCAGAGTCGCCATCTGGGCCCGGGACTCGACCTGGAACACCCCGACGGTGTCCGCCCGGCGCAGCATCGCGTACACGCCCTTGTCGTCGTCCGGGATGGTGGCCAGGTCGTAGCGCAGGCCGTGGTGCTCCGCGACCAGGTCGCAGGCGTCGTGCAGGGCGGCGAGCATGCCCAGGCCGAGCAGGTCGATCTTCACCAGCCCGGCGCCGGCGGTGGACTCCTTGTCCCACTGGAGCACGGAGCGCCCGGGCATCCGGGCCCACTCGGTGGGGCAGATCTCGCCGATCGGCTCCTTGGTGAGCACCATGCCGCCCGAGTGGATGCCCAGGTGGCGGGGCAGACCGTGGAGCTGGGCGGCGAGTCGGAGCACGTCGGCGGGGATGACGGCGTCCGCGCCGGGGGCGGAGCGGAAGTCGGTCTGCCGGCTGAACGCGTCCACCTGCCCCTGCGGGTAGCCGAGCACCCGGGCGGCGTCGCGGATCGCCAGCCGGGGCCGGTAGGTGATCACGTTGGCGACCTGGGCGGCGTGCTCGCGCCCGTAGCGGCCGTAGACGTACTGGATGACCTCCTCGCGGCGGCGGTTCTCGATGTCCAGGTCGATGTCGGGCGGCCCGTCCCGGGCGGTGGAGAGGAAGCGTTCGAACAGCAGCTTGTAGTGCACCGGGTCGACGGCGGTGATCCCGAGGGCGTAGCAGACCGCCGAGTTGGCGGCCGAGCCGCGGCCCTGGCACCAGATGTCCCGGCTCCGGCAGAAGTCCACGATGTCGTGCACGATCAGGAAGTAGCCGGCCAGGTCGAGGTCCTCGATCACGTCCAGCTCCTTGGCGAGCTGACGGCGGGCGGCCGCGTTGCCGGAGCCGAAGCGGGCCGGGCCGCCGGCCGCGACCAGGGCGCGCAGGTGGCCGATCTCGGTCCCGCCCGCGGGGACGGGGAAGCCGGGCAGCTCCGGGTCCAGCCGGGCGAAGTCGAAGGCGCAGGCCCGGCCGAGTTCGGCGGTGGCCCGCTGCACCCCGGGGAAGCGGGCCAGCCGGCCGGCCATCTCCCGGCCCGAACGCAGGTGCGCGGTGCCGGCCGCGCTGGTCCAGCCGACCGCGTCCTGGAGGGTGCGGCGCTCGTGCAGGGCGGCGAGGCTCTGCGCGAGGCGGCCCTGGGCGGGGCCGGCGTGGTGGGCGTTGGTGGAGGCGACGACGGGGAGCCGCGCCTTCGCCGCGAGGGCGGCGAGGGCGTCGTTGCGCCGGTCGTCGCCGGGCAGCCACTGGTCGATCAGCTCGACGTGGACGTTCTCCGGGCCGAACGCCTCGGCGAGGGTGCGGAGCCGGCGCTCGGCCTCGCCCTGGTCCGGGCCGTTCCTCCCGGCGAGCGCGGCGGGGACCCGGCCGAGGCGGCAGCCGGTGAGCACCGCCCAGTGGCCGCCGTGCGCCCCGGCGAGCGCCCCGAGGTCGTACACCGGGTTGCCCTTGGCGCCGCCGGCCAGCTGGGCGGCGGCGATCGCGGCGGAGAGGCGGCGGTAGCCGGCCGGGTCGCGGGCGAGGACCAGGAGGTGCTCCTCCGTCCCGCCGTCTCGGCCCGTCCCGCCGTCGCGGCCCGTCCCGCCGTCGCGGATCGTCAGCTCGGCGCCGAACACGGTGGCCAGGCCCGTGCCCCGGGCCGCCTCGGCGAGCCGGACGGCGGCGTACAGGCCGTCGTGGTCGGTGATCGCGAGGGTCTCCACGCCGAGCCGGACCGCCTCGGCGACCAGGTCCTCCGGGTCGCTGGCGCCGTCCAGGAAGCTGAAGGCGGAGTGGACGTGCAGTTCGGCCCAGGGGGTGGCGGGCTGCTCCGGTGCGGCGGGCTTCTCCGGTGCGGCGCGTTCGGGAGCCGGGGCGGGGCGGCGCAGCGGGACGACCGTACGGTCCGGCGCCGCGCCGGTCAGCCGGCGGTGCAGTTCGCTCCAGGGGAGCGTGGGGTGGCTGGTGAAGCCCATCGGGGGTTGCCTTCGTCGTTCTCGTGCTCGTCCTGCTCCCCCCCTGCTCGCCTCCTCGGCCTTCTCGGCCCGCTCCCTTCGGCCCTGCCCTTGCGGGCCTGCTCCGTTCGGGTGCCGGGGCCGCTAGTCGTAGCCGGCCTCCAGGTACCAGGCACCCCCCTCCACGGTGAGCAGCAGCGCCCGGCCGCCCTCCACCACGACCTGGAACCGTGCCCGGCGCCGGGCCAGCGACTGGTCCCACCAGTACTCGACCGCCGGCCAGGGCCCGGTCCAGCCGTCCACCCGCTCCTCCCGGCCCCGGACCACGACCAGGGCCGGCCGGGCCGACACCCCCGCCCGGCCGTCCACCGTGACCGGCCGCCCGGCCCCGTCCAGCACCCGCACCGGCGCCGGCTCCCGCAGCACCACGGCGGGCCACACCTCCGGCAGCCGCCCCGGCCACGGCGCGTCGGATGGCACCGCCGCCTCGTACGGCTCGCCCCACGGCACCTTCACCGCCTGCTCGCCCGGGCCGCGCCCGCCGGCCGGCTCGATCCGGCGCAGCCCGGCGTGGCCGAGTACCGCCTGCACCCGGGCGACCGCCCGCTCCACCCGGTCGTCCGCGACGGCCTGGCCCCACAGCGCGAGCTGGCGGCCCTGGTCCGGGGAGAGGCCGTCGGGGGCGAGCCGGAGGAGGGTGAAGCCGGTGTCCTCCCCGCCGTTGCCGTCGCCGTCGCCTGTGCCGGTGAAGGTGCCGGTGCCGGTGCCGGTGAAGGTGCCCGCGCCCTGCCAGGCCTGGAGCTGCCAGCGGACCCGCTCGGCCAGCGCCGTCGCGGACAGCCGGCCCTCGTGCCGCCACAGCCGGGAGGCCGTCCGGCCGTCCGCGCAGGCCACCTCGACGGCCACCCGGCGGCAGGTCAGCCCGGCCCCGGCCAGCCGCTGGTGCAGCTGCTCGGCCAGCGCGCGGGCGACGAACACCAGCGGTTCGGCCGACGGCTCCGGCGGGTCGAAGCGCTGCTCGACGGCGAGGTCCGGCTCCTCGTCGCGGGGCACCAGCGGACGCGGCTGCAAGCCGCGGGCCAGCCGGTGCGCGACCGTCCCGGACGGGCCGAAGCGGTCCGCGACCGACTCGGCCGGCAGCGCGGCGAAGGCCCCGACGGTGGGCAGGCCGAGCCGCCCGAGCAGTTCGGCCAACGCCTCGTCGCCCAGCGCGCTCACCGGGTACGGGGCGAGGAACTCCGCCGTCCGTCCGGCCGGGACCAGCACCCCGGCCCGGGCGGCGAGCACGGCGGCGAACAGGCCGTCGGCGACACCGACCCGGGCCCGGGGGGCGGTGGTGGCCGATGGAGGGGCGGTGGCGGCCGGTGGAGGGGTGGTGGGCTGCCGCTCTTCGACGGCCGGCGCGCCCGGAACGGCGTCCGGGACGAGCGGCTGCCCGAGGGCGTCCGCCACCGCCCTGCCGACCTTGGCGGCCAGCGCCTCCTCGCCGCCGAAGTAGCGGCCCGGGCCCTTCACCGGGATCGCGCACAGGCCCGGGCGGATCACCTCCACCCGGGGCGTGAACGCCTCCACCGCCGCGACCACCGGCTCGAAACGGCGGGTCTCCGCCTCCGGGTCGCGGTCGCGCAACTCCAGCTCCGGGCAGAGCCGTTGGGCCAGCTTGAGCCGCTGCCCCTGCCGCACCCCGGCCGCCCGGGCGCCCTCCGAGCAGGCGAGGATCCGCCCGCCCTCGGTCACCGCGACCGGGTCGTCGCCGGTGACGGCCACCACCGGCCAGTCCGGGCACCAGACCACCAGCACCCGGGGGGTCCTGTCGTCCGCCGTCCCGGATGCCATCGCTGTCTCGGCCGTCACCTCAGACCACCGCCGCCACGCGGGGTGCCATCGGCTCCGCCGCCGGTATCACCGTGGGTTCCGCCACCGGCTGCGGCTGCTCCTGGAGCGGACGCACCGCGCCGTACTCGTCCGGCAGCCAGAGCCGGGCCGTCCGGCCGCGCACCGCCGAGCCGCGGCCCTCGGCCACCACCTCCACCTGTCGGCCGACGAGTTGTCCGTGGCCGTCGCCCAGTCCGAACCAGCGCCCGGAGCGCACCGCCAGCCGCAGTGCCGCGCCCGGCCACGGTCCGGCGACCAGCAGCACGCAGCCGCTGCGCCGCAGCACCGCCGCCAGCCGGGCGGCCAGCTTCGGCGGCACCGGCCCGTCCGGGCGCAGCATGATCAGCTCGACCGCGCCGGCCAGCACCGAGACCACCTCGGCCCAGTGCGGCCCCGGGTCGTCCGCGACCAGCAGCCGGCGCAGGTCCAGCCCGTACCCCTCGGCGGCGGCCAGTCCCAGGTCCGGCAGTCCGACCGCCGCGGCCCAGCCGCCCCCGGTCTCCTTCACCCCGGCAGCGAGCGCCAGCAGCAGCCCGGTGTCCCCGCCCGCCACCGACACCGCCGTCCCCCGGCGCAGCCCGGCCTCAGGCAGCACCTCCCGGAGGGCGGACGGCACCGGCAGCAGCCCCCACCCCTCCCTCTGCTCCCCGCCCTCCCCCTGTTGCCCCCGTTTTCCCGGCACGGCAGCCGGGGACGCCACCGGGCGGAGCACGGGGCGTGCGGTCTGCTCGGCGGTGGATTCGAAAAAAGGTTCGAAAACGGGCACACCCCCAGGATCGAACATTCGTTCGCAAAGATTCAAGTCCGATCCGTCCACCCCACCCGTCACTCTCCGCTGTCCCGCCTCGGCGGGGCCGCGCGGATCGCGGCGCGGCGCGGCCGCCGGAGGCTCCGGCACCGGACGGGCGACACCGTTCGTCCGACCGGACTACCGACAAACCTTCTTTCCTTGACAAATTTTTTTGTCGGATGGATGCTGGAACGGTGCTGGAAGTCGCCGTGATCGAAGAACCCGCCGCGGCCGAGGCCTCGCTGGACCCCCTGCGGTCACGCCTCCTCGCCGCCCTGACCGAGCCCGCCTCGGCCGCCATGCTGGCCGCCCGGCTGGGCCTGCCCCGGCAGAAGGTCAACTACCACCTGAAGGAACTGGAGCGGCACGGCCTCGTCGAACTCGACGAGGAGCGCCGCAAGGGCAACGTCACCGAACGGGTGTACCGCGCCACCGCGGCCTCCTACGTGATCTCCCCCAGCGTCCTGGCCGCCGTGAGCCCGGACCCCGCCCGCTCCCCCGACCAGCTCTCCGCCCGCTGGCTGCTGGCGCTCGGCTCCCGGCTGGTGCAGGAGGTCGGAGCCCTGCTGACCGGCGCCTCCCGGGCCCGCCGGCGGGTCGCCAGCTTCGGCATCGACGCGCAGGTGCGGTTCGCCTCCGCCGCCGACCGGGCCGCCTTCGCCGAGGAACTGGCCCAGTCCGTGGCCACCCTCGTCAGCCGCTACCACGACGAGTCCGCCCCCGGGGGCCGCAGCCACCGGGTGATCGTCGGACTCCACCAGATCCCCGCCGCCCAGCCCGGCCCCGGGGCGGAGCAGGACGTGACCGGGGCGGAGCAGGACGGACCCGGCACGGAACAGGCCGTCACCCGGGCGGACCAGGAGGACCCACGATGACCCACCCGTTCGAGATCGAGCTGGAGACCTCCCTGCCGGCGAGCCCGGAACAGGTCTGGGAGGCGATCGCCACCGGACCGGGGATCGACTCCTGGTTCATGGGCCGCAACGAGCTGGACCCGCGCGAGGGCGGCACCGCCGTCATGGAGACCGGGGGCCACCGCGCGGAGGCGGTCGTCACCGCCTACGAGCCCGGAAAACGCCTGGCCACCCGTACGGCCACCGGCGAGGACGGCCGGTTCATGGCCTTCGAGTACCTGATCGAGGGCCGGGACGGCGGCGCCACCGTGCTCCGCGTCGTCCACAGCGGCCTGCTCGGCGACGACTGGCAGGACGAGTACGACGCGCTGCGCCGCGGCTGGCCCTTCCACCTCCACACGCTCCGCGAGTACCTCACCCACTTCCCCGGCCGCACCGCCGTCCCCGTCTTCGCCGCCGCACCGTCGGTCGGCCGGACGGAACCGGAGGTCCGGGCCCTCCTCGCCCGCGCCCTGTCGCTGCCGCACCCGGTCGCCGCGGGCACCCGGGTCCACGGCGAACCGGCGGGCCTGCCGCCGCTGGACGGCGAGGTGGTCTGGGCGGACGACGAGCGCTTCGAGGTCCGCACTGCCGACGGGCTCTACACCTTCCACCACGGCTCCGGCCTGGTGCTGATATTCCACCACCTCTTCGGCCCGACGCCGGGCGGGGCCGGGGGTGAAGCCGGGACCGGGGCCGGGGCCGAGGCCGCCTGGCAGCGGTGGCTGACCGGCGCCCTCGCCTGACCTTTCGGACCTTCGGACCTTCGGGCCATCAGACCTTCAGAGCTCCTTCAGACCCGACAGAAGCAGAACCGCACGAGAACCGAGGTACCACCCATGCGCACCCTGATCAGCACCGCCTTCATCTCGCTCGACGGCGTCGTCGAAGGCCCCGGCGGCGAACCCGGCTACCGCAACTCCGGCTGGACCTTCAAGGACATCGAGTTCCTCCCCGAGGCGTTCGAGATCAAGGGGCGGGAGCAGGAGGAGGCCACCGCGATGCTGCTCGGCCGGGCCAGCTACCAGGCGTTCAGCCCGGTGTGGCCGGACATGGCGGAGTTCGCCCACTACAAGACGCTGCCGAAGTACGTCGTCTCCACCACCCTCACCGAGACCGACCTGGTGTCGAACTGGGGTGAGACCAGCATCCTGCGCTCGCTCGACGAGGTCGCCGCGCTGAAGGAGACCGAGGGCGGCCCGATCATCGTCCACGGCAGCGCCACCCTGAACCACGCCCTCTCGGACGCCGGCCTGATCGACCGCTACCACCTGCTCGTCTTCCCGCTGCTGCTCGGCGCCGGCAAGCGCCTGTTCAGCACGACGGACAAGGACGCCCAGAAGCTGAAGCTGGTCGAGTACGGGGCCTACGGGAACGGCATCCAGAAGCAGGTCCTCGACGTGGTCCGCTGACCGCTCTCCACTCCTCCTCTCCATCCTCCCCGGTGGGAGCGTTGACGGCCCCGGACCGTCAACGCTCTTCCGTGGTGCGCCAGATGAACACCTCGCTGCTCGGCTGCCGCTCCGAGAAGAGCCCCGACGGCGAGGTCCGGGCGAGGAGGAGGCGGAGGTCCGCCTCGAAGGCCGGACGGCGATCGGCGAAGAGGTGCGGGGCCGAGGAGGAGAGCGCGAAGACGCCCGCGACCGCGTCGTCGGCCGTGCGCTCCAGCGGTCGTCCGCCCGGGACGACGATCCGCTGCGGGCCGGCGAAGCCCGCCCGGGCGAGGACGGCGGCCTCGTCGCCCGGCGTGCCGTGCGGCAGCAGCCCCTGCCCGGCGCGGCGGACCGGGCCGAGGTAGCGCCGGACCAGCCCGTCGATCGCGGCGTACGGGACCGGCGGGTGCGGCAGCCCCTCGGTGGGACGCGGTTCGCCCTTCAGGTCCGAGACGTGCGCCAGGGCACCGCCGGGCCGCAGCATGCGCCGTACGGTCGCCGCCACCAGGTCGCGGTCCATCCAGTGGAAGGACTGGCCGAAGACCGCCAGTGTGAAGGTGCCGAGGCCCGGCGGCAGTTCCTCGGCCCTGGCCCGCACCCAGGTGGCCTTGGGCTCCTCGGCGCCCACGCGGCGCGCCTCGGCGATCATCCCGGCGTCCGGGTCCACCCCGACGACCTCGCCGAACAGGTGGGCCAGCCCCAGCGCCAGCGTGCCCGGCCCGCACCCCACGTCGAGCAGCCGCCCCCGCCCGTCGAGCCCCAGCGCCCCGGCCAGCGCCTCCGCCAGTCCGGGGGCGTACGGGAGCCTGCCCCGGGTGTAGTGGGCGGCCGTTCCGGCGAACAGCGTCTCGTCCCAGGACCAGGCGTCGCCGGTCATGGCTGCTCCTCACAGGTCTGTTTCGGGTGAACAGGCTTGATCGTGGCACAGGTTGACGCCTAGTCGGGGCGGGTGGGACCGGAAATCAATGGACAGGCATCATGCGATCAACAGACTGATCCCATGACCACTGCAGATGACAAGAACGACCTCCGGATCTACATCCAGGACGCCCGCGACGCCCTGCTCTGGAAGCTCGAAGGCCTCTCCGAGTACGACCTGCGCCGCCCGCTCACCCCCACCGGAACCAACCTGCTGGGCCTGGTCAAGCACGTCACCGGCGCCGAGGCGCTGTACTTCGGCGACACCTTCGGCCGCCCCTTCCCCGAGCCGGCCCCGGTGTGGATCACCGGCCAGACCGAGCCGAACGGCGACCTGTGGGCGCGGGCGGACGAGAGCACCGAGGAGGTCGTCGGGCGCTACCGGCGGGTCTGGGCGCACTCCGACGCCACCATCGAGGCCCTGCCGCTGGACGCCGTCGGCAAGGTGCCGTTCGGCGCCCGCCACGAGCAGACCCTGCACCGGGTACTCGTCCACATGATCGCCGAGACCCACCGCCACGTCGGCCACGCCGACCTGGTCCGCGAACTCGTCGACGGCGCCACCGGCCAGCGCTCCGACGGCGCCAACACCGCCCCCGGCGACACCGACTGGTGGCGGGCCCACCACGACCGCGTGGAGCGGGCGGCCCGGGAGGCCGGCGGCCTCGCCTGAGCCGGAGAGCGCCGGGAGGACGGCAGCATCGCCTGAGCCCGAGAGCGCGGGGAGGGCGGAGGAGCGGCCGGGGATCTCAGCTTCCGTACCGGGCGGGCGCGCCGACGTGCCGCACGACGGCCGCCGCCCGGTCGGCGAGCGGCCCCGGGGCGATCGGGACGCACACGTACCCGAACCCGGCATAGGCCTCCCGGTGGATCCGCTCGAACCGCAACGACTCCTCGTACGAGATGCGCCGCGCCTCGGTCGGGGTGACGAAGCCCGGGCTCTCCACGAAGAACACCTCGCGTTCGTACACCTCCTCCGCCCGGATGCGATTCAACTCCCGGGCGAGGAAAGGGGTCACGGGATGACCGAGGTACACCGCCAGGGCGTACGTGCACACCGGCGAGCGGTCGAAGAACCGCACCTCCCCCGGCCCGCCGACGGCCCCCTCCTGCCGCTGCCTCTGCAGGGCGACCACCGCGTCCACGAACGACGGGTCCGTCCACGGCTCCGGCACGCCCTGGGCCTGCCGCAGCGCGATGACGTCCGTGGCGGCCTCCTCTACCACCGGGTAGCCCGCGCACTCCAACCACCGCAGGACCGCCGTCTTCCCGGCCCCCGGGGTACCGGTCAGCAGATAGCGCTTCATCCCCGCACTCTACGGGCCCGGGGTGGCGGGTGCGGGGCGCCGTAGGGTGTCGGACATCGGGGGCAGGGGCCGGGCACATGGGGGCATGGGCACATGGGGGCATGGGGGCATGGGGGCATGGGGGCATGGGGGCATCCGGCGTGACAGACGAGGGGCAGGGTGTGAGGACGGCCGTCCGGTGCCCGGACTGCGGGGGCACCGCCGTCCGCAGCGTCGGCCAGTCCCTGCTGCACGGGCGGGAGTTGCGGTGGGACGCCGAGCGGTTCTGCCCCCAGTGCGCAGCCGTCTGCTGCGACTGGGGCCAGGAGGCCGCACCCCGGGACATCCGCGAGGCGCTGCTGACCACCCACGGACCGGCCCGGCTCCGGCTCTCCGCACCGCTCACCGACCCGGCGGCCACCCTGGCCGCGCTGCGGGTGCTCCGCGAGGGCTCGGGGCTCCCGCTCCGGCAGACCCGGGAACTCCTCGACGAGCTGCGGGACTTCGGCCTGAGCGGGACGGCCGTCGAGATGGCGTACTGGCGGGTGCGGCTGGCCGAACGGGGAGTCGCGGCGGAGACGGCGGACGGCTTCGGACGGGCGTACCGGTACGTGGGACCGCCGGAACTGTGGCCGGGGGACGACGGCGGGACGGGCACCGGATGCGGCCAACCGGTACGGACAGCAGGCGAGTTCGCCGCCTGGGCGGAGGATCGGGCGGAGCGGACGGCGGCGGAGCTCGCGGAGCCGTTCACCTTCGTGGTCGGCCTCGGCGGCACACTGCGGCTTGCTCCGCGCCGTAGCGAGCATGTGGCCTGCGCGGGTGGGGAGTTGGTGCTGAGCGCCGGGGAGATCGGGTTCCGGCGTTCGCGGGACGGCTGGGAGGTCGAGACGGTCGGCAACCATTCCACCGGCTACTGCCCCGACACCACCTCCTGGCCCGCCGTCGCCGCCGCCCTCACCCTCGTCGGACTCCCGCACCCCGGCGCCTTCACCCACGCCGCGGTCTTCCGCCGCTGCCCGCGGTGCGGCAACTGCAACCTCGTCCGCGAGGAGCACTACGCCTGCGCCTTCTGCGACGCGGACCTGCCCGAACACTGGAACGTCGACGAGGTCGCGCTGCCGTGACCCGGGCGGGCCACCGCACACCTCCCCCACCCACAGCACACCTCAGCACTGTCAGGCCGGACCGCTAGGGTCTGTGGGTCACGGGGCAGGCCGGGAAAGGGTGGGGGCACGTGAGGTGTGAGCGGGTGGCGGAGCTGCCGGGTGGGGTGGTGCACGCGGGGAGCCGGGAGTTCCTGGTGCGGGAGGGGCTGCCTGCGGCCGGGGCGTTCCTGGACTTCGAGGCGCTCCGGGGCGGGGAGCTGACGGCGTTCCCGGCGGAGGCGGAGCGGCTGTTCGTCCTCGGGGAGACGGAGTACTGCACGCCGTTCGCCGCCGGCGGCAGCCTGGTGCTGCTGGACGGGGTGACCGGTGAGGTGTTCCTGGACAACGGCGGCCCGCGGCGCGACCTGCTGGCCTCCGGCCTGACCGCGCTCGCGGGCCTGGTGCGCGAGGTCGACGCGGTGGCCGAGGCGGCGCTGCGCCCGGAGGCGCTGGACGGGCGGCGCGGACCGGCCGTCCTGGCCGAGGTGCTGGCGGGGGCCGAACGGCGGATGCGGGAGATCGATCCCGGCCTGTTCGGCGACGGCTCCGCACCGCCCCCGCACTGGGGCACCGCGCTGCTGGTGCGGGCGCTGGGCTGGGGCGCCCTGCCGGGCGGTCCGGGCGGGCCCGCGTACGCGATAGCCCCGGAGCTGGTGGCGGAGCTGGCCGCGCTGACGGACGAGGACGGCGGCCCCGGCCGGGTGCACCGCTTCCGGCCCGCCGAGCTGCCCGCCGCCCTGGTCCACGAGCCGACCCGGCGGCTGCTGACCGAGGTCGGCCTGCCGCTGGGCGGGGCGATGTTCGGGGTGTGCGAGGAACCGCTGGTCACCATGGGCGAGGCCTACCCCGAGTACTTCGACGGCGAGGAGGAACGCCCGTACCAGCGGGACTTCCTCGCCCTCGGGGACTGGCCGACCGACCTCACGATCGCCCTGGACGGCGCCACCGGCCGGCTGGAGCTGCCGGACTGGTACGACGACGGCCACCCCGAGGCCTACCTCAACCGCGACCTGTCCGCCCTGCTCTACGCCCTCTGGACGTACGAGCGGCTGCGCGCCGAATGGGACCGCTGGGACTACGGCCGGGCCCGGGAGACATGGTCGGTGTTCGATCCGCAGGCACTGCTGAGCGCGGTGGTGGACCGGCTGGTGGAGGCCGTCGACCCGGAGGCGTTCGCCTCGCCCGGCTGCTCCTGGCGGCTGCTCGCCGAGGACGGCCACATGGGCGGCCTGCTCGGCTGAGCGCCCAGGAGCCGTTGCCGCCGGTGGGCGACAAGCCCGGTCGGCCGCCGCCGTGGACGGCGGCAACGGCCAGGAACGGACGTGTCACCTCCACGCGTTGGACCGACATGGTGATGATGGCGGGTCTGCTCCTCATGGCAGTACTGGTGATCGTGCCCTTCACACTGGCCTCGATCCGGCATCTCGTGGTGCGATCGGGCAGCCCGCGATGGTTGTGCCGCCGTCTGACCACTCGGACGCGAAGGAGCGGACTCGGCCTTGGCGCCACCGCGACCGAGGAGTTGCACGCCTTCTTCAATGCCAACAAGCGCGTGCAGATCGAGCAGCGGCGGACTCAACTGGTCCTACGGGACGACGACCACGCCGGCGCCCCGCCTCGCCTGGGTGTCGACTTGGGCGCCGGCACCGCAGTCGTCCGACAGCAGCGGTAGTTCACCCTCCTTCTCCTTGCGCCCGACGCTTGCTGGAGCCTGCCGAACTCGCGGACGAGCCCTGGGAAGCGGCCTGGGGAGCTACTCCTGGACGATGACGCGCTCGCCCTCACCGTTGGGTTCCTCGAAGGCGGCGAAGTGGCGTTCCAGAAGGTCATCGGAGACGGTGATGCTGTTCACCGCAGGCCCAACACCGAACTCGTGCTCGCCCGACGGGCCACCTGCCGGTCACCCGGTGGCCGATCCGCCGGGCCGGTACGCCCCGAACCCAGTCGCTCCCAAGGCCGTGAGCTCCCCACCACCCGGCGGTCACGGCGAGGCCGCGCCGCCCCGGTTGCACCATCCGGGAGAGCACTTGGGGTCAGCGGGTGGCACGTCGGTCCGGGCGTAGGCTGGGCCGATTCGATCACTCGCGAAGGCGTCGAAAGGACCGGTGGGGGATGCGCGGCGACACGGAGGAGCTCTACCGGGCGTTCGCGGAGCGGGAGGCGCGCGGGAACTCGCCGATCTACCAGGAACTGGCCGAAGGCATCGCCGGGGACGGGCAGTTGCGCGCACTGCTGGACGGGCTTCCGGCCGCGAAGCGGCAGCCGAACCTTCTGTTCGGCGCGGTCCGGCACCTGGGTGGGCCGGTGGCGGAGGGCTGGCCGGCCTTCCGCGACTGGGCGGCGCAGCGGTGGGCCGAGGTCTCGGCGACGATGCTGGAGCGGCGGACGCAGACCAACGAGGCGGGCCGCTGCGCCACCCTGCTGCCACTGCTGGCCGCGCTGCCGCAGCCGCTCGCCCTGATCGAGGTGGGCGCCTCGGCCGGGCTCTGCCTGTACCCGGACCGGTATCGGTACCGGTACCTGGCCGGGGACCAGGACGGGGACGGGCAGGGGGACGGGGACGGACATGAGCGTGGGGCCGGTGCCCCGGTCGCCGAGTTCGGCGCCGCCGCGAGCCCGGTGACGCTGGACTGCGTGGTGAGCGGGCCGGTGCCGCTCACAGACTCCCTGCGGGAACGGCTGCCCGAGGTGGTGTGGCGGGCCGGGATCGACCTCAATCCGTTGGACGTGCGGGCCGAGGAGGACATGCGCTGGCTGGAGTCGCTGGTCTGGCCCGAGCAAACCCACCGGCTGGAGCGGCTGCGCGGCGCCGTCCGGGTCGCCCGGGCCGAACCGCCGCTGCTGGTGCGCGGCGATCTCAACGCCACGGTACGGGAGTTGGTCGCGCGGGCCCCGGCGGGGGCGACGCCGGTGGTGTTCCACAGCGCGGTGCTCGCGTACCTGCCGCCGGAGGAGCGGGAGGAGTTCGCGGCGACGATGCGTGAGCTGCCCGGGCACTGGATCTCCAACGAGGCCGTCTCGGTGCTGCCGGCCGTCGCCCGACGCCTCCCCCGCCCGGCGGCCGTCGCCGGGTTGTTCGCGCTGGCCCTGGACGAGCGGCCGGTGGCCTTCACCGGACCGCACGGGCAGTCCCTGGACTGGTTCGGCGAGGGCTGAGCGGCCGTACGACAACGTGCGGGCAGCGTGGAAGTCCCGGGCTTGAAGCTGCCGCAGCGGCAGCTTCTACCGTCATGACCAGGGCCGGAGAACCGGCCCTGGTCCACGCGAACGTGGGACGTGGAAACGAGGGAGGCAACCATGGCCTGGCCCATCGCCGAGGTGGCCCGGATGTCCGGTGTGACGGCCAGGACCCTGCGGCACTACGACGAGATCGGGCTGCTGCCCCCGGCCTGGATCGGCTCCAACGGCCACCGCTACTACGAGGAGCGGCAGCTGCTCCAGCTGCAACAGATCCTGGTACTGCGGGCGCTGGGCGTGGGGCTGACCGAGATCGCCCGGATCCTGAGCGATCAGGTGGACGAGCTGGAGGCCTTGCGGGGCCACCGCCGGCGGCTGGTCGCCGAGCGCGACCGGCTCGACGCCCTGGCCGCCACCGTTTCCCGCACGATCGCCGACCTGGAACGCTCCCAGAAGGACGGCACACCCATGACCATCAACCGCCCCGAGAACCTGTTCGAGGGCATCCAGCCCGACGACGTCGACGCGAGCCTGCGCGACTTCCCCGAGCACGCCGAGGCGGCCCGGCGCGCGACCGCCGCGATGACCCCGGCCGAGATCGAGGCCGGGCAGCGCGAGCGGACCGCCCGCATGATCCGCCTGGCGGAGCTGAAGGCGGCCGGCCACCCGGCCGACGCCGAGGCCGTGCAGAGCACGGTCGAGGAGGAGTACCGGCTGCTCCACGACTTCCGGTCCGTCTCGACCGAGGAGTACCTGGCGATCGCCCGCTCCTGCACCGAGAACGAGCAGTGGAGCGCCGCGTACGAGGCCATCGCCCCGGGCCTGGCCGCTTACCAGCGTGCTGCCATGGAGGCGTACGCGGCGGCACGGCTGTCCTGATCCGGGCCTGGTCCGGGCCTGATCGGACGGCCTGGGTCGGCCCTGCCCGGCCCGGCCCTGTCTGGGAGCCTTACGGGGGGTTCCCAGACGGGGCCGGGTACCGGGTTTTGTTTCCTCTCCTGGCCCTCCCCCGCGTCGTCACTCCGTCCGCAGCGCCGTGACCGTCCTGGTGCGGGCCGCCCAGGTGGCCGGGAGGACGGCTCCGAGCAGGGCCAGCACCAGGCCGCCGAGTATCAGCGGCCCCACCACCGACGGGGCGAACACGGCGAGGTCGGCGTCCGGCACCCCGATTCCGGCGGCCCGTGCCATCGCGGGCATCACCCGGTGGTGCACCAGGATGCCGATCGGGACCCCGATCACCCCGGCCGCCAGCCCGCTGCCGCAGACCGAGGTGAGCACCATGCCGACGGTCTGCCGGGGTGACATCCCGAGCGCCTTGAGCACCCCGAGGTCGTGCACCCGCTCCCGGGTGTCCAGCAGCACGGTGTTGAGCACCCCGAGTCCCGCCACCACGGAGAGCAGCAGCGTGAGCGTGCCCGCCAGGGTGTTCATCGCCAGCACCACGATGCTGAGGTGCTCCTCTCCGGGGTCGGCGCTCAGGCCCAGCGGCTTCACGGCCTGGTCCAGCCCGTCGGCGTAGGACTTCGCATCGGTGCCCGGGGTGAGGTCGATGTGGAAGGTGAGCGCCTCGGCGTGGATCGCGCCGCCGAGCGGCGCCAGCGTGGACCGGTCCGTGAACACCAGGTCGTTGGTGGTCAGGACCTCGCCGGTGATCTTCGCCGGGGTGCTGCGTCCGTGGTCGGTGAGGGTGACGGTGTCACCGACCTTCGCCTGGGTGGCCCGCAGGGTGGCGGCGGCCACCACGACCTCGCCGGGGCCGTGGAACCAGCGGCCGGAGACCAGTTGGAAGCCGCTCCAGGAGGTGTCGCCGCTGAACGCGACCACTTCGGAGCGCCCGGTGCTGCCGGCCAGGGCGGCCGGGGTCGGGACGGTGCTGTACCAGGCCCGGGTGCCCGGGCGGGAGTCGACGGCCCTGGCCACGGCCGCCTCGTCCACGTGGTCGGCGGACGGCGCGGCGCCGTCGAACGGGGTCTGGACCACCACCTTGCCCGCGCGGTCGGCCGCCAGACCGTCCTGGATCGAGCCCAGCGAGAGCGTCAGGCCGACGCAGAGGGTGACCCCGACCGTGCCGAGCACCACGGCGGCCCCGGTGGTCGCCGAGCGGCCCGGCCGGTTGAGCGGGGAGGCCAGCCCGAGGCTGAGCGCCCGTGGCACCGGCAGCCGGCCGATCAGCTCCTGCGCCCGGGACACCGGGCCCACCGCCCCCGCCCCGCCGACCGTGCCGCGGGTGGCTGCCCGCTTGGCGCCCGGCGCCGTCCGGCCGACCGCGAGCGCCTCCACCGTCCGCAGCCGCCCGGCCCGCAGCGCCGGTACCAGCGCGGTGCCCGCCACCGCCCCCAGGGCCGCCACCGCGACCACGACGTCCACCCAGACCGGGATGCCGAGCAGCCCGCCGCGCAGGGCCTTGTGTGCCAGCCCGAGGACCGGTACGGACAGCAGGTTGCCGAGGAGCACACCGAGCGCCGTGCCGACCCCGGCGGGTATCAGCGCCTGGCCGACGTAGGCGCGCGCCACCTGGGCCGGGGTGAAGCCCAGGGACTTGAGGATGCCGATCCGCCGGGTGGCGGCGCTGACGGCGCCGCTGACCACGACTCCGATGATCAGCACCGACATGGCCAGGCCGAGCACCCCGAAGGCCGTGACGAACGGGACGAAGGTCGAGGCCGTCCGGTTCGCCTCCTCCTGGGCGGGCCGGTAGGAGGTGGCCCTGGCGAGCGCCCCGCCCGGGACCGCGGCGGCCAGTGCGGCGCGGTCGGCCTCCACCTCGGCGTCGCCGCCGGCGTGGGCGAAGCGGTAGAGGTACTGGACGGAGGGCTCCGTTCCGGGCGCCGTCAGCCCGGCCACCTGCTCCGGGGCGACCCAGCCGTCCGCACTCCAGGAGACCGAGGCCGCCAGGCCGACGACCTTGAGCGTCGGGTGCCCCGGCAGCTCCGGGAACTCCATGCTGTCGCCGACCGCCAGCGGGGAGTGCCCGTCCAGGAACACCACCTCGCCGGGGCCGGCGACCCAGCGGCCCCTGGTGATCCGCAGGCCGTCCAGCGGGCCGTCCTGGGCGCGGCCGACCAGCGTCATCGGCGGCAGCGGGCTTCCGGCCGGCGGGATCCGGGTATCGGGGCCGGAGCGCGGCTGGACGGCGACCGCCTGGTAGGGGCCGGCCGAGGCCGTCACGCCGGGCGCGTGGGTCGTCGCGGCGAGCTGGGCGGGGCTCGCCCTGGCCCGGTCGTACAGCACGTTGAGGTGGGCGCCGCGCTGGTCGGCGAAGGAGCGCTGGTACGGGCCCTGGGCGGCGACCAGCAGCCCGAGCGCGAGGATGCACGCCGTCACGGACACCATCGTGGTGAGCACCATCACCAGGGTCTGCACCCGCCGGCGGCCGACCCCGGCGCGCACCACCTTGCCGAGCGCGCTCATCGGCCACCGCCCGGTGCCGGCACGGCCGCCGTGTCCCGGACCAGCCGGC
This sequence comes from Kitasatospora sp. NPDC056273, assembly GCF_042268845.1. Classification (NCBI taxonomy): domain Bacteria; kingdom Bacillati; phylum Actinomycetota; class Actinomycetes; order Kitasatosporales; family Streptomycetaceae; genus Kitasatospora; species Kitasatospora sp. NPDC056273. The sequence goes on from NZ_JBHJSJ010000018.1 coordinate 108,026, forward strand.
CGTCGAGCAGTTCGATCGTCCGGTCGGCGCAGGCCTCGGCGAGCGCGGTGTCATGGGTGACCAGCAGGATCGTCTGGCCCTCCGCGTTGAGCCCGCGCAGCAGGTCGCGGACGTCGGCGGCGGAGGCGGTGTCCAGCGCCCCGGTGGGCTCGTCGGCCAGCAGCAGCGGCGGACGGTTCATCAGCGCCCGGGCGACCGCGACCCGCTGGCGCTCCCCGCCGGAGAGCCGGCCGGGGAAGGCCTTGGCGTGCCGGGCCACCCCCAGCCGCTCCAGCAGCTCCCCGGCCCGGGCCCGCGCCTGCTCCCGCCGCATCCCGGCCAGCTGGGCCGGGAGCAGCACGTTGTCCTCCGCGGTCAGGTCGTCCAGCAGGTTGAAGAACTGGAACACCATGCCGATCCGCGCCCGCCGGTACTCGGCCAGCGCGGCCTCGCCGAGCCGGTGCACGGCGACGCCGTCCACCTCCACCTCGCCCTCGCTCGGGCGGTCGAGGCCGGCGATCAGGTTCAGCAGGGTGGACTTGCCGCTGCCCGAACGGCCGAGCACGGCCAGTGCCTCTCCGGCCCGGACCTCCAGGTCGAGCCCGGCCAGGGCGGGACGGGCGGCGTCGGATCGGTCGTACGTCTTGCTGACGCCGCGGATCCGGATGATCGGCGCGTTCACGGGCCCTCCACTGTTGGGCGTCCGGCCCCGGGAAGCCCGGGCCGGCTGACGGAACATCACGCTACGAATCGGCGGCGGGGTGCCGACAGCCGTCTGGACGGCCTCTGCGGGGTGTATCCAGATACACCCCGAACTGGGTGTTCAGGCCTAGAGCACCAGAGGCCCCGGCCGGGCAGACTGACCCAGCGAAAGATCGGAACCGGGGTCCGCGGGGCCCCGGAACGACAGCTTCGGAACCGCGGCTTCGGGCCGCGGCACCGCGGCCTCCGGGCGGGGCCGCGCAAGGGAGAGGGGGCGCGTCATGGACGCGGGAGTGCTGAACGGACTGGCCCTGCGGGTCGGCCGGGCGTGTGCGGACGGGGTGCGCGCCTGGTACGCGGTGACGCTGGCCGTGACGGGGTTCCTCGCACTGCTGGCGGGGCCGGTCCTGCTGGCCACCGCGCTGTTCGGTCCGGACGAGCCCGGGGGCTTCACCCCGGGCGGGCCGCTGATCCTGGCGGTGCCGATGGCACCGGTCGCCCTGTGGGCGCTCTGCTGGGCCACCGGGGGCGGCGGCCGGGCGGTCGGCGCCGCGCTGTTCGCTCCGGGGACGATAGCGCTGATGGCGGCCCACCTCTACGGCGGTGCGGCGCCGGGCGGCCGGTCTGGTTCGGTCTGGCTGGCGCCCGCACTGCTGGTGCTCGGGCTGTTCGGCGCCCGCTGGATCGCGACGGAGAGCAGGCGCACCGTCGGGAAGTGGAGCGGGCGGCCGATACCGGTGCCGTACCGCCGGCCGGTCCGCGCCGGGGCCTGGCCGCGACTGCGGGCCGGCGGCTGGCTCACCGACCCGGCGACCTGGCGGGACTTCGCCTGGACGCTGCTCACCGGCGCCACCGTGCTGCTCACCGCCGCGATCGTCGTGCTGACCCCGGTCGCCCTGGAGGTCTTCGGCCGGAACGGACCGTTCTTCGCCCTGGGCGTCGTCTACTCGATGGGCCTGACCATCGCCCCGTTGGCCGTCCTGTGGGCCGCCCCGCCGGCCCTGCGGATCCACGAGAAGGCCGCCCGGGCCCTGCTCGGGCCCTCCCGCCGGGCCGAGCTGGCCCGCCAGGTCAGCCATCTCGCGCGGACCAGGGCGGACACCATCGACGCCGGCGCGGCCGAGCTGCGCCGGATCGAGCGGGACCTGCACGACGGGGCGCAGGCCCGGCTGGTCGCACTGGGCATGCTGCTGACCGTGGCCGAGCAGCTGAAGGACGACCCGGACGCCCTCGGGCCGCTGCTGGCCGAGGCCCGGCTGTCCTCGGTGAAGGCGCTGGGCGAGCTGCGGGACCTGGTCCGCGGGATCCACCCCCCGGTGCTCGCCGACCGCGGCCTGGCCGACGCGGTGCGGGCGACGGTGCTGGACCTGCCGCTGCCGGTCGGCTTCACCGGCGGCCTGCCCGGCCGGGCTCCCGCCCCGGTGGAGTCGGCCGCCTACTTCGCGGTGACGGAGCTGCTGGCCAATGTGGTGAAGCACGCCGGGGCCTCGCGAGTGTGGATCGAGATAGGGCACAGTGACGGGCTGCTGCGGATATCGGTCACCGACGACGGGCGCGGCGGCGCCGAGCCGTCCCGGGGAACCGGCCTCAGCGGAACCGAACGCCGACTGGCCGCCTTCGACGGGGTGCTCGCGATCAGCAGCCCGCCCGGTGGGCCGACCATCGTGAACCTGGAGATCCCGTGCGCGTTGTCATCGCCGAAGACCTCTTCCTCCTCCGGGACGGACTGACCCGGCTGCTGGAGGCCAACGGCATGAAGGTCACCGCGGCGGTGGAGGACGGCGAGCAGCTGCTCGCCGCGGTGGCCGCGGACCGGCCCGACATCGCCGTGGTGGACGTCCGGCTGCCGCCGAGCTTCACCGACGAGGGCCTACGGGCGGCGCTGGCGGCCCGTCAGGCCCACCCGGGCCTGCCCGTCCTGGTGCTGTCGCAGTTCGTGGAGCAGCTGTACGCCCGCGAGCTGCTGGCCGGCAGCACCGGCGGGATCGGCTACCTGCTCAAGGACCGGGTGATGGACGGCACCCAGTTCATCGACGCCGTACGGCGGGTCGCCCAGGGCGGCACCGCGATGGATCCGGAGGTGATCACCCGGCTGCTCACCCATAACTCCTCGGCCGGCCCGGTCTCCACGCTCTCCCCGCGCGAGCGGCAGGTGCTCGGACTGATGGCGGAGGGCCGGTCCAATGCGGCGATCGCCCAACAGCTGGTGATCACCGAGCGGGCCGTCGCCAAGCACACCGCGTCGATCTTCGTCCGGCTCGACCTCCAGCCCTCCGACGACGACAACCGCCGGGTCCTGGCCGTCCTGGCCTACCTCAACAACTCCTGAACGACTCCCGAAAGGAGCCGCCACCGCCCACACTCCGGCACCACCGTCCCACAACTTGATAGATCACCGACAAATGGCGAGTGGCCCTCCGCTGCAGGGGGCTCGCCTGCCGCAGAACGGGTCAATTAGGCTGGTGGGGTGCTCATCCTTGTTCGCCGCCGCCACGTGGACCTGCTCCGCGTGACGACCATGTCCTGTCGACGCTCCGGCTGAACCTCGCGCCACCCACCCTCAACGGCGACCCCTGCCCGGCCGCCACCACCTCCCGGCCCCGGAGCACCCGCCGCACCAGGCACAGCTCCGGCCGCCCCCGGTCGACCACCGGGACCAGCCGGGACGAGACCCAGCGGATGTCACACATGACGCAGCAGTACACGCCCATATCCGAGACCGGCACCGGCACCGGCTCCCCCTCGGCGCAGGCCCCCTCGGCAGACGCCCTCCCGGTGATCGACCTCTCGCTCGCCGACGGCAGCCCGGACGACCGCCGCCGCCTGCACGACGAGCTCCGCGCCGCGGCCACCGGCGTCGGGTTCTTCCAGCTGGTCGGCCACGGCGTCACCCCGGAGGAGACGGCCGCGCTCGCCCGGGCCATGCGCGCCTTCTTCGCCCTCCCCGAGGCCGACCGGCTCGCCGTGAGCAACCTCAACTCCCCCCACTACCGGGGCTACACCCGCACCGGCGACGAGCGCACCGGCGGCAGCCAGGACTGGCGCGACCAGCTGGACATCGGCGCCGAGCTGCCCCCGCACGTCCCCGGCAGCGGCGAGCCCCCGTACTGGTGGCTGGAGGGGCCCAACCAGTGGCCCGAGGCCCTCCCCGAGCTGCGCACCGCCGCGCTCGGCTGGATCGACCACCTCGGCGCGGTCGCCCGCCGCCTGCTGCACGAACTCCTCGCCGCGATCGGCGCCCGCCCCGACTTCTACGACGAGGCCTTCGCCGGCCACCCCCACCTGCGCCTCAAGCTGGTCCGCTACCCCGGCACCGCCCCGGACGGCGCCGGCCAGGGCGTCGGCGCCCACAAGGACTACGGCTTCATCACCCTGCTGCTGCAGGACACCGTCGGCGGCCTCCAGGTCGAGCGCGCGGACGGCACCTTCCTCGAGGTCCCGCCGCTCGACGGCGCCTTCGTCGTCAACCTCGGCGAGCTGCTGGAGGTGGCCACGGACGGTTACCTCAAGGCCACCAACCACCGCGTGGTGAGCCCGGTCGGCGCCCGCGAGCGCTTCTCGGTGCCGTTCTTCTACAACCCGCGCCTCGACGCCCACATCGAGCCGCTGGACTTCCCGCTCGCCCACCACGCCCCCGGCGCCACCGCCGACCCGGCCAACCCGCTCTTCGCCGACTTCGGCCTCAACGAGTGGAAGGGCTACACCAGGGCCCACCCCGAGGTCACCCGCCGCCACCACGCCGCCCTCGCCTGACCCCCCGGGCCACCGCAACCCCGACGCCGCAACCCCGACGCCCCTGCCCGAAGCCGGTCCCCCGGCGGACGGCCGGGGCGTCGGCGTCAGCGCCCCCACGCGTCCGCACGCGCCCGCACTCCCGCACACCCCCGCCGCTCGCCTGCCGCCCGCCGCCCGCATCGGTGGACCGGCCCGCCCACCACTGTCACACTGCTGCTGTCACAGCAGGAGTGTGCCAGCGCGGGAGGCGGCGGATGGGGGAGCACGGCGGGGTGGGGGGCGGAGTGCGGCTGACGGTGGACGAGCTGGCGGCGCGGGCCGGGGTGACGGTGCGGACGGTGCGGTTCTACGGGACGAAGGGGCTGCTGCCGCCGCCGGAGCTGGGGCCGCGGCGGGTGGGTCTGTACGGGGCGGCCCACCTGGACCGGCTGGAGCTGATCGAGGAGTTGCAGCGGCAGGGCCTGACGCTGGCCGCGATCGAGCGGTACCTGGCGCGGTTGCCGGAGGACAGTACGCCGCTGGACCTGGCGATCCACCGTGCGCTGGTGGCGTCGTGGACGCCGGAGACCCCGGAGGAGGTCACCCGGGCGCAGCTGGAGCGGCGGGCCGGGCGGGGTCTGACGGAGGGGCAGGTCGAGCGGCTCGCCGCGATGGGGGCGCTGGAGCGGACGCGGGATCCGGAGGTGTTCCGGGTGGATCCCGGGCTGCTGCCGCTGGGCGTGCGGATCCTGGACGTGCCGATCCCATTGGAGACGCTGCTGGCCGCCCGGGCCGTGGTGCTGGAGCACAGCCGGGCGACGGCACGGGAGTTGCAGCGGCTGTTCCGCGAGACGGTGTGGAAGCCGTACCGGGAGAGCGAGCCCGCGCCCGCCGAGCTGGCCCGGATGCGGGCGCTGACGGACCACATCCAGCCGATGGTGGCGCAGGCGCTGGTCACGGCCTTCCAGCGCTCGCTCCGGGAGGAACTCGGCGAGGAGCTGAGCCGGGAGTCGGACCAGGAATCGGGCCTGGAGTCGGGCCTGGAACCCGGGTGAGGCCGTACGGGCCACGGCCTCACCCAGGTCCGAGCAGGTCAGCAGATCGGTAGGTCGACAGGCCGACCGGTCAGTCCGTGAAGGTCCGCCCCTCGGCCGCGACCCGCTCCAGCAGCGCCGGCGGCGCGAACCGCTCGCCGTACGCGGCGGCGAGTTCGCGGGCGCGGGCCGTGAAGCCGGCCGGGCCGCCCTCGTACCCGTTGATGTACTGGAACACGCCGCCCGTCCAGGCCGGGAAGCCGATGCCGAGGATCGAGCCCACGTTGGCGTCGGCGACCGAGGTCAGCACGCCCTCCTCCAGGCAGCGCACCGAGTCGAGCGCCTCGCTGAACAGCATCCGCTCCTTGAGGTCCTCGAACGGGACGTCCCCCGGGGCGTCCCCCAGAGCACCGGCCGGAGCACCGGAGAAGTGCTCCAGCAGCCCCGGCCAGAGCCGCCCGCGCCTGCCGTCCTCGCCGTACTCGTAGAAGCCCGCCCCGCCGCTGCGCCCCGGGCGGCCGAACTCGTCGACCATCCGGTCGACCACCGCGTCCGCCGGGTGCGGCGTCCAGCTGCCGCCGACGGCCTCCACCGAGCGCCGGTACTCGTCGCGGATCTTGCGCGGCAGGGTGAGGGTCAGCTCGTCCATCAGGGAGAGCACCTTGGCCGGGTAGCCGGCCTGGGCGGCGGCCTGTTCGATGCTGGACGGGTGGATGCCCTCGCCGACCATGGCGACGCCCTCGTTGAGGAACTGGCCGATCACCCGCGAGGTGAAGAAGCCGCGGGAGTCGTTGACCACGATCGGGGTGCGGTCGATCTGCCGGACCAGGTCGAAGGCGCGGGCCAGCGCCTCGTCGCCGGTGCGCGGGCCGCGGATGATCTCGACCAGGCGCATCTTGTCGACCGGCGAGAAGAAGTGCAGCCCGATGAAGTCGCCCTGGCGCTCGACGCCTTCGGCGAGCAGGCCGATCGGCAGGGTGGACGTGTTGGAGCAGAGCAGCGTGTCGGGGCCGACCACGCCCTCGATCTCCTGGAACACCTTGTGCTTGAGCTCGGTGTTCTCGAAGACCGCCTCGATCACCACGTCGCAGCCGGCCAGGTCGGCGGCCTCGGCGGTGGGGGTGATCCGGGCCAGCAGCTCGTCGCGGTCGGCCTCGGTGGAGCGCCCGCGCGCGACGGCCTTGTTCAACAGCCCCTCGGAGTAGGCCTTTCCGCGCTCGGCGGCCTCGATGCCGACGTCCTTGAGCACGACCTCGATGCCGGCCTTGGCGCAGGCGTAGGCGATGCCCGCGCCCATCATCCCGGCGCCGAGCACCGCGACCTTGCGGACCGGCCGCTTCTCGACGTGCTTCGGGCGTCCGGCGCCGGAGTTGACCGCCTGCATGTCGAAGAACAGCGCCTGGATCATGTTCTTGCTGGTCTGCCCGCAGGCCAGCTCGGTGAAGTAGCGGGCCTCGATCGTCATCGCGGTGTCGACGTCCACCTGGGCGCTCTCCACCGCGGCGGCCAGGACGTTGCGCGGGGCCGGGTAGGGCGCGCCGTTGAGCTGCTTGCGCAGGTTGGCCGGGAAGGCGGGCAGGTTGGCGGCGAAGGCCGGGGTGGCCGGGGTGCCGCCGGGGATCTTGTAGCCCTTGACGTCCCAGGGCTGGACGGCGGTCGGGTTGGCCTCGATCCAGGCCTTCGCGCGGGCGGTCAACTCCTCCGGGGTGTCGACCAGTTCGTGCACCAGTCCGTGCTCCAGCGCCTGCGCCGGGCGGTACTGGCGGCCCTGGAGGAGGAACTTCAGCAGGGCGTCGGTGATGCCGAACAGCCGGACCGTACGGACCACTCCGCCGCCGCCCGGCAGCAGGCCGAGGGTGACCTCGGGCAGGCCGATCCGGCTGGCCGGGGTGTCGAGCGCGATCCGGTGGTGGCAGGCGAGGGCGAGCTCCAGGCCGCCGCCGAGCGCACTGCCGTTGACGGCGGCGACGACCGGCTTGCCGAGGGTCTCCAGGGTGCGCAGCGCGCGCTTGATCCGCATCGACTTCTCGAAGACGGCCTCGGCGTCCTCGGGTCGGGCGGCGGAGAGCATCCGCAGGTCTCCCCCGGCGAAGAAGGTCTTCTTGCCGGAGGCGATCACCACGCCGCGCAGCGCGTCCGCGGCGGCCAGGGCGGCGAGCCGCCCGACGACGGTCTCGAAGTCGGCGGTGAAGGCCTCGTTCATGGTGTTGACGGACTGGGTGGGGTCGTCGAGGACGAGGGTGACCACGCCGTCCTGGTCCTGCTCCCAGCGGATGGTGGTGGTGTCGCTCATCAAGTTCTCCAGGTCTACCGGTCTACCGGTCTGCAGAGGGAGGTACCACGCGCAGCGTGTCCCACGAAGGGAGGCGGCGGGCGACGCGTGGACTCAGATGCGCTCGACGATGGTGGCGATGCCCATGCCGCCGCCCACGCAGAGGGTGATCAGGCCGTACCGCAGGTCGCGCCGCTCCAGTTCGTCGACCACGGTGCCGAGCAGCATCGCGCCGGTGGCGCCGAGCGGGTGGCCGAGCGCGATCGCGCCGCCGTTGACGTTCACCTGGTCGTGGCGGAAGCCGAGTTCGCGGATGAAGCGAAGCGCGACCGCGGCGAAGGCCTCGTTGATCTCGACCAGGTCGATGTCGGCGGCGGTGAGCCCGGCCTTGGCGAGCGCCTTGCGGGTGGCCGGGGCGGGGCCGGTGAGCATGATGGTCGGCTCGGAGCCGGAGACGGCGGCGGAGACGATCCGGGCGCGCGGGCGCAGCCCGTACCGCTCGCCGACCTCGCGGTTGCCGATGGCCGCCAGTGCGGCGCCGTCCACGATGCCGGAGGAGTTGCCCGCGTGGTGGACGTGGTCGATGGCCTCGACCCAGTGGTACTTCTGGAGGGCGACGGCGTCGAAGCCGCCGGCCTCGCCGATGCCGGCGAAGGACGGCTTGAGGCCGGCCAGGGTCTCGACGGTGGTGCCGGGGCGGATGAACTCGTCGCGCTCCAGCACGACCAGGCCGTTGCGGTCGCGCACCGGGACGACCGAGCGGTCGAACAGGCCGTCCGCCTGGGCCTTGGCGGCGCGGGCCTGGGACTCGGCGGCGAAGGCGTCCACGTCGGTGCGGGAGAAGCCCTCGATGGTGGCGATGAGGTCGGCGCCGATGCCCTGCGGGGCGAAATCGGTCTCGTACGCGGTCATCGGGTCGGCGAACCAGGCGCCGCCGTCGGAGGCCATCTTCACCCGGGACATCGACTCCACGCCGCCGGCCAGGACCAGGTCCTCCCAGCCGGAACGGACCTTGGCGGCGGCCAGGTTGACGGCTTCCAGGCCGGAGGCGCAGAAGCGGTTCTCCTGGACGCCGGCGACGGTGTCGGGCAGGCCGGCCGCGATGGCCGCGATCCGGGCGATGTCGGAGCCCTGGTCGCCGACCGGGCTGACCACGCCGAGCACGATGTCGTCGATCGCGGCCGGGTCCAACCCGGGGTAGCGGCCGCGCAGTTCGTGGATCAGGCCGACGACCAGGTCGATCGGCTTGGTGCCGTGCAGCGAGCCGGTGGCCTTGCCCCGGCCGCGCGGGGTGCGGATCGCGTCGTAGACGTACGCTTCGGTGGTCACGGTGGGAACGCCTTTCAGCGGGTTTTCGGGGCGGGGGGCTTGTTCGGGGCGGGGACTCTGGGGGTTCGGAAGGACGGGGGCGATCAGCCGAGGATGGAGCGGCCGACGATCTCCTTCATGATCTCGGTGGTACCGCCGTAGATGGTCTGGATGCGGCCGTCGGTGAACGCCCGGGCGACCGGGAACTCGCTCATGTAGCCGTAGCCGCCGTGCAGTTGGAGGCAGCGGTCGGCGGTGCGCTTCTGCAGTTCGGTGGCCCACCACTTGGCCATCGAGGCGTCCGCCGGGGTGAGCGCCCAGCGGTTGTGCTCGGTGATGCAGCGGTCCACGAAGGCGCGGGTGACGGCGCACTCGGTGGCCAGCTCGGCGATCTCGAAGCGGACGTGCTGGAGCCTGGCGAGCGGACGGCCGAAGGCCTCGCGCTGCTTGACGTAGTCGGTGGTGATCTCGACCAGGTACTCGGCGCCGGCGATCGCCGCGACGGCGATGGTGAGCCGCTCCTGGGCGAGGTTCTGCATCAGGTGGACGAAGCCGCCGTTGAGCTCGCCGATCAGGTTCTCCTTCGGCACCCGGACGTCCTCGAAGAACAACTCGGCGGTGTCCTGGGCCTTCTGGCCGATCTTGTCGAGGTTGCGGCCGCGCTCGAAACCGGGCGTGCCGCGCTCGACGGCCAGCAGGCTCAGCCCGTGGGCGCCGCCCTCGGGGGTGGTGCGGGCGACCACGATCACCAGGTCGGCGAGGATGCCGTTGGAGATGAAGGTCTTGGCGCCGTTGAGCAGGAAGTGGTCCCCCTGGTCGACCGCCTGGGTACGGATGCCCTGGAGGTCGGAGCCCGTGCCGGGCTCGGTCATCGCGATCGCGGTGATCAGCTCGCCCGAGCAGAAGCCGGGCAGCCAGCGGCGCTTCTGCTCCTCGGTGGCGAGCGAGGTGAGGTACGGGCCGATGATGTCGTTGTGCAGACCGATCGCCAGTCCGGACGCGCCGGCCCGGGCGAACTCCTCGGCCAGTACGGCGGCGTAGCGGAAGTCCGGGGTGCCGCCACCGCCGTACTCCTCGGGGACGGCCAGGCCGAGCAGGCCCTGGCGGCCGGCCGCGAGCCAGGCGGAGCGGTCGACGATGCCGGCCTTCTCCCAGCGGTCGTAGTGCGGCAGCACCTCCTTGGCCAGGAAGGCCCGCACGGTGGCCCGGAAGTCGTCGTGCTGCTCGGTGAAGATCTCGCGCTGCAACGCTACTCTCCTTGCTCTGCCGTGGAGTTGGGGAAGGTGCCGCCGGCCCCTGGGACCGGTACGTCAGGATCGAGGGCGGGGACGCCCCAGTCGCGGGCCACCTCGGCGGTGTCCGAGCCCGGCCGGGCCGGCGGGCGGCGCAGGGCGCCCGGCGTGGCGGAGAAGCGCGGGGCGGGGGCCGGCTGGGTGACGCCGTCCGCCTCGACGTACGTCCCGCGCGCTGACAGATGGGCGTCCACGGCGGCCTGACGCATCGTCAGGACCGGTTCCACGCAGGCGTCGGAGCCCGCGAAGACGGCCTCCCACTCGGCCCTGGTCCGGGTGGCGAAGCGGGCGGCGATCAGGGCGCGCAGTTCGGGCCAGCGGGCCGGGTCGTACTGGCCGGGCGCGTCCGGGCCCAGCTCCAGCAGCCGGGCGAACTCCGCGTAGAAGCGCGGCTCCAGCGCGCCGACGGCCAGGTGGCCGCCGTCGGCCGCCCGGTACACCGCATAGAACGGCGCGCCGCCGTCCAGCAGGTTGACGCCCCGGCGGTCCTGCCAGTGGCCGGCCGCGAGCAGGCCCCACAGCATGGAGCCGAGGTGCGCCGCGCCGTCCACGATCGCGGCGTCGACCACCTGCCCGGCGCCGGTGGCGCGGGCGTGGTGCAGTCCGGCGAGCAGGCCGACGACCAGGTAGAGCGAGCCGCCCGCGTAGTCGCCCAGCAGGTTGGCCGGGATGCCGGGGGCCTCCTCGGCCCCGCCCGGCGCCGCCACCATCCCGAGCACCCCGGCGACCGCCGCGTACCCGAGGTCGTGCCCGGCCGTCGCCGCCCGCGGGCCGTGCTGCCCCCAGCCGGTCATCCGCCCGTACACCAGCGCCGGATTGCGCGCCAGGCACACCTCGGGGCCGACCCCGAGCCGCTCCGCGACACCCGGCCGGTACCCCTCGATCAGCAGGTCCGCCCGCTCGACCAGCTCCAGCACCCGCCCGGGGCCCTCCGGGGACTTCAGGTCGATCAGCACCGAACGCTTGTTGCGGTTGCTGAGGTCGTACGCCGGGTCCGTACCCAGCGGCGACGGCTCCGGCCGGTCCACCCGCACCACGTCCGCCCCGAGGTCCCCCAGCAGCATCGCCGCGAACGGCCCCGGCCCGATCCCGGCGAGCTCCACCACCCGCACACCCGCCAACGGCCCCCCGGCCTCCGGCGCCCTGCTCGCGTCACCCACTGGCTGCTGAACCCTTCCCGACGGGTTTGACAGTAAAGCTGTCACACTCGGGATGATAGGCAAGCGACCCGCCGGTAACAAGACCTCCACGCCCGCGCCGAGCCGCCAATTCCCCCTCGACCCACGCCCGGTGAACCCGGACACTCCCCGCGCCCACGGAATCACGGAGGGTGGGTCGGTGCACTGACGGAGGCTCCCTGTACGGTCGTCATGCCGCAGGGGAGCGGCCGCTTTGCCGATTGGGGAGGATTCCGCGCACATGGGTAACCCGAACTTCGTCACCGGACCGGTCGCACCGGCCAAGGACCCGGTGCCGGGCCTGGAGCTCGCCTCGGCCAAGGACTCCCCCTACGCCGACCCCGCGCCGCCCTCGTCCAACGGCGGCACCGTGCCGGCCCTTCCCTTCATCCACCCCGGCAAGGTCACCACCCAACTGGACACCCCGTACGAACTCAGCGCCTCGGCCGGGATGGCCCGACAGATCGCCACCGACCTCGACAGCGCCAACGGCAAGGCCGGCCCCGGCGCACACAGCCTCACCGAGTACGCGAGCACCGCGTCGACGAAGATCCGCGGCTTCGCCTTCAGCGGCGCACTCACCGGCGCCACGGAGCGGTGGCTGAAGGAGTGCAAGGTCCTGCACGACAAGCTCACCAACGCCGCCGACGGCCTTGAGCAGACCCGGCAGAACTACCACTCCAACGAGATCACGACCGCCGCCGACCTGCGCGCCACCCGGTAGACACCAGAAGGGGGAAAGACAGATGGTGTCCTTCAAGGAACTGCACGAAGCCGACTTCTCCGGGGTCAGCGACGCGGCCGAGGCCTGGGCCGGCGTCGCCAAAGCCCTCACCGCCCTGGACGGCCGGGTCGCCAAGGACCTCACCACCGCCGCACAGCGGGCCGGCTGGAAGGGCGATGCCGCCGACAGCGCGACCAGGAAGCTCCAGGACATGGACGGCGACTTCAAACAGGCCTCGGCCGTCGCCACCGCCCTCGCCGCGGTCATGAAGACCGCCGCCGAGGACTTCGCCGCCGCCCGCCGTGACCTCGACACAGCACTCCACGACGCGCAGACCCAGGATCTGACCGTCTCCGCGGACGGCACGGTCAGCTGGAGCATGCCGAAGGACGCGCGCAACGACACGGACGGCGAGGTGCTGGCACGGGACATGGCCGCCAAGGCCAAAGCCGTCGCGGACCGCCTGGGCAAGGCCGTCGAGAAGGCCACCGCCGCCGACCAGCGGGCCGCCCTCCACCTCCAGAGCGACATCGGCACCAGCGACACCGCCTTCAACCCCGCCCCTGGCGGCACCGGCCCGGCCCCCGACGCCAACCGGGCGCGGGACCTGATGGCCAGGGCGTACGACCTCTCCGACGACGAACTCCGGCAGCTGCAGGCCCTCCTGACCGCGAACGCGGAGAACAGGGAATTCGCGACCACCCTGCTCAACGGCCTCCAGATCGGCGGGAAGACCGGCCCGGAGGCTTTCCTGGACTACACCAAGGTCCTCGACGGACTGGCCCACGGCAGCCACAACGCCAAGGGCTACCAGGACGTTTACGGCAACCTCGCCGTCGTCCTCGCCACCGGCACCCGGGACGCCGGCATGGGCAAGGCCTGGGAGGACGGCCTCTTCCAGGCTGCCCGCCGCCAGGGCGGTCCGGCCGGCGGGCTGAACGACAACTACCCGGCGCTCACCGCGCTCATGGAGACGAAGGGGACCTTCGACCAGGCCTTCGTCCGCAGGGTCGGCACCGACCTGCTCGACTACGAGGCCTCCAGCAAGGCCAAGGGCGTGGATCTGTGGGGCCCGGCATTCACCGAAGACCCCACGAAGGGCGACCCCCTCGCCCCGCTGCTGAGGTTGATGAGGGGCGACCGGGAGACTGCCCAGGAATTCCTCGACCCGAGCCAGAACAAGAACCTCGTCCACCTGCTCAAGGACCGCGGCTGGCTCGACGAGGGCCAGGAGCGCAAGCTCCCCGGAGACGTCCTGCGCGACACCTCGCACGAGATGTTCGCCGAGATGCTGGAGAACGCCACGACCAGCCACGACGCTTCCCGGTACCCCGCCCCGCACGACAAGGTCAGCGCGCGGATCATGGACGAGACGCTCAAGACCGTCGGCGGCACCACGCCCGGCGACAGCCTCCCGGTACCCGAGGTCCTCCGCAAGCCGATGGCCAGGATGCTCGCCGACTACGCCCCGGACATGCACGAGATCCTCGGCAAGGATCTGCAGAACCCGTCCCAGCCGAACGGGCTGACCGCCAAGCCGGAGCAACTGCTGCGCGTGGTCCGCGGCGCCCTGGAGGACACGGACACGTTCCGGATCATCCACCAGGCAGAGACCAGGGAGATCGCCCGCCGCCTCGACACGTACGGGCCCGAGGCCTTCGAGCCCGACAAGACGGGCCGCCCGAACCACGTCCTGTCCGCCTTCACACAGGAGTCCTCCAAGGTCCTCGGTTCGCTCGACGCGGCGTTCGTCAACGCGACCGTCGACCACGCGGACGCGAAGAAGGCGGGCATCGACTGGCAGCAGAGGATGGCGTACCACGCGATCGGAACGCCCGCGAACGTGGTCCCGGGGCTTCTTCTACCGGGAGTCTCCCAAGTGGTGCCGCTGGGCGACATGGCGCAGCGCCTCGTTGATGTCGGGACTGCCAAGTACGCCGAGAACGCCAAGGCCGAGATCGACACCGCCACCACGACCAGCGTGAGCACCCGGTACTCAGGGGGGCAACAGCAGCTGGACGCCATGATCGTGGACAAGGCGAGCCAGTACGGCATCGACCCCGAGGCCGCCGACCGTACGGGCACTGTGACGGAGCAGCTGGTACTCGACGTGGGGAAGGCCTACCAAACCGGGATCGACAAGGCCTACCGAGGCGCGTTCGGCAAGGGGTGAGCGCTGTGAAGACCAAGAAGACCAACCACGAAGAGAACTCCGACAACCCCGACGAGCCACGCTACCGGCTGCAACGACCCTGGCGCGGGATCGTGGTGACGGTGGTGCTGGCCGCGCTGGGCGGCGGGTCGCTCCTGCTGACGGACAACCTGACGAACGCCTTCGGGCCGGACGTCGTGTGCGACGGCGCGGTGAGCGCGGACGAAGTGAACGACGCGCTCGGGTGGGGCAAGGTCAGCGCCACGATGTACGGCGACGGGAAGCTGGACACCCCCGGCGCGTCCTGTGCGGCGATGGTGAGCAACGGGATCTTCGGCAACGACCGGTTCGCCGTCATCGAGCTCCCCAAGGCCGGAGACCTCGCCAGGTTCAAATACGACGCGGAGTCCCAGCTGTTCGCCGCCTCGGCGAACGGAGGCGCGGCCGGCGCCGTGCACAAGTCGTCGTACGGCTTCGCGCTGCTCCCGAAGGACTGCGCCAACGGGCAGCGGGCCACCGTCAAGTCCCGGTCCTCCGACGCCCGGAAGCTCGCCGGGCTCGCCACCGCGGTGGCCAACCGCGTCGCGGCACAACAGGGTTGCGGCGGGGCGCCGCTCCCCGCACCGCGCGAGCTCACCCCGGCGGGTGCGGACCGCCCCCTCAACCGCGACGCCGTCTGCGGCCTGCCGGGGCTGACGATGCCCGACACTCCCGGTGGCCCCGTCTATCAGGAGACCGTGACCAACGCGACCGATCCGCTGTGGGCCTGCAGGATCCACTCGGACGCGGACCTCAGGTCCGCGATCACCTTCTCCATCGGCACCGATCCGCGCCTCGTCCAGCCGTGGACCCTCGACCCCGGCCCGGCCTTCGGCCGAGCCCACTGGGTCGGGCAACACGAAGTCATGGCGACATGCCAGGGACGGCCCACCCGCTTCCGGTTCGAAGTGGACGGTTTCCGGGACCTCATCGGCAAGACGACCTGGGAACAGTTCCTCACCGCCGGTGCCAAGGCGATCAACTGCGAGCCGATCCTCTGACACCTCCCGCGGGCGGCCGGTTCGCGACCGGCCGCCCACGGAGGCACGCGTGATTCCGGCCGACCGAGCAACACACAGGGGACAGCACATCGTGGAAACGAAGGACGACGACAAGCCCGACGGCTCCGCCACGGGCCTCGCCCGGCGCGTCGATGCGGCGCTCGACCGGCGGGGGTTCACCACGCGGGGGCTGCGGGTGCGGCTGGCGGTCGTACTCGTGGCGTTCTCCCTCGTTCCGGTAGGGGCGGTGGGGTTCGGGCTGTACCGGCTGACGAACCTCGGCGGGCCGGACAGTGTGTGCGACGGAGCGGTCACCGCGGACCAGGTGCACCACCTGTTGGGGTCGGGGCGGATCAGTGAGAGCAAGGGTCGCTACTCCGCCACGGAGAACTACACCGGGAACACTTGCACCACCAGGGTCACTTCCGGCCTGTTCCAGACCTCCACGGCGGTCGCACAGTTCACCATCACCCACAACACCGATGACGGTCCGGGCGCGTTGGCCTCCTCGGACGCCCGGCTGTTCTCCGGTGACTCTGCCGGTTCGGTGACGCCGGACGTCGCATGGGCCGTACTCCCCGAGGGGTGCGAGAAGGGCGTTCGAGCCGAGGTCCGCACCAGTGAGACCGGCCAGGACGAGACCAGGGCCCGGCTGGCCGTAGCCCTCGCCAACGACGTGGCCAAGGCGCGCGGATGCGGCAACGGGGTGCCCCCGGCACCGGCGAGCCTGTCGGAGAAGGGCATCGATTCGGACCCGGACTGGGTCAACCTCTGCGGCCTGCCGGGGTTCGCACCCGCGAAGAACCCCGAGGCCCGGTGGCGCATACCACAGCAGGTCACCACCGCCACCGCCCCGATCTGGTCCTGCACGATCGGCGGGGACCCGCGACGCGATAGCCGGGTGCAGCAGTTCGCGATCACCACCGAGCCGCAGACAACCGCCCTGGGTCGGAAGAACGGTACGGCCTCCGATCTGGGTCGGGCCCAGTGGGTGGCCGGCGGAACGCTCGTCACGAGCTGTCAGGGCAAGGACGTCTTCTTCACCGTCACCGGCGGGTACTCCTCTCAGCTTGAGAAGCGCTACCTCTTCCCCGACCAGGACGACCTGGTGCGCCAGTTCCTCACCGCCGGCGGCAAGGCGATCGGCTGTGAGCCGATCCTGTGACGCCTCCCCTCCTGCGGGCGGCCGGTTGACGACCGGCCGCCCGCAGGAGCACGCCTGAATCCGACCGACCGAGCATCAACCGGGGAACGACACACCATGGAAGACAAGAACGGCTCCGCCAACGGCCCCGTCGGGCGGATGGACGCGGCGCTCGACCGGCGGGGGTTCACCACCCGGGGGCTGCGGGTGCGGGCCGGGGTCATGGCAGTGGCGGCGGTCGGGCTGGTGGCCGGGCTGGGGGTCGCCGGGTGGGCGCTGCTGGCGGACGACATGACCAACAGGTTCGGGCCGGACAGCGTGTGCGACGAGGTGGTGAGCTCACGGGCGGTGAACGAAGCGCTCGGGTCGGGCAAGGTCAGCGCGGAGCCGTACGAGGGGAACGTCAGCCGCGGCACGGCGGTCTGCACCGTGCAGGTGGCCGGCGGGATGTTCGGTGACGACCGGAACATCCGGGTGTCCCTCGGCGAGAGCAAGGATGTGTTCCACCTCCCGATCCCTCCCGGCACCCGGACGTTCGCCGCCTCGGCGAACGGTGGCGCGGTCGGCGCCGTCCGTGGCGACGAGGCGTGGGCACTGCTCCCCGAGGGCTGCCCCAACGGGCTCTGGGCCAGGGTCACCGCGTACTCCGGGAAGGATCCCGACCCGCTGAAGCTCGCCCGGCTCGCCGTGTCGGCGGCCGACCGCATCGCGGACCAGCGCGGTTGCGGCAAAGCGCCGCTGCCTGTCCTGCACGAGCTGGCCCCGGCCGCCACCGAGCGGGAGCTCGACGGCGACGCGGTCTGCGGCCTGCCGGGGGTCTCCGTCCAGCGCTCGCCCGACAAGCGCTACAGGGAGGCCGTGACCGTGGGATCCGATCCCCTGTGGACCTGCGAGATCACGCCTGAGGATGCGTACGGGAGCACCTCCTCCCTCGTCATCGCCACCGAGTCCCGGCTCCGGCCGGAGGCCACCGAGCGGGACACCAGGCCGGCGTTCGGCCGTGCCCGCTGGGTGGGGTCCCTCCCCCGGGACGAGATCGTGGTGACCTGCCACGGTCGCCCCGTCTACTTCCGGATCGGCGCGATCAGGCACCTGGGGCACCTGTTCTCCACCTCCGACGAGGCCTGGAAGCAGTTCCTCACGGCCGGCGGCCAGGCGATCGGGTGTGAGCCGATCCTGTAGCGGGCGGAAAATGGGCGGGCGGGTGTCGGGGTAATGGTCTATCTTGCGATGGACCTATTACGTGAGACACGGGGGAGCACCATGAGCACCACCACCACCGACCGTACCGACCACACCGCCCGCACCGTCGTCGCCATCTCCGAGCGGCTGGTGCTGACGCGGCCGCGGGAGGGGGACGTGGAGGCGGTGTTCGCGATCCACGGGGATCCGGAGACCAACCGGTACAACCCGCACGGGCCGCAGCGGGAGCTCGTCCAGGCGCGGGAGATGCTGGACGGGTTCGTCGCCGACTGGGTGCGGGACGGGGTGGGGTACTGCGCCGTCGCCACCCGGGAGGACCCGGGGACGGTGATCGGGTTCGCCGGGCTCTACCTGCACACCCTGGACGGGGAGCGGGTGTTCAACCTCTACTACCGGTTCCGGCCGTCCGCCTGGGGCCTCGGGTACGCGGCGGAGGCGGCCCGGGCGGCGATGGCGGAGGCGCTGCCGCGCCACCCCGGCGTCCCGGTGGTCGCCCTGATCCATGCGGACAACCTGCCCTCGCGCCGGCTCGCCGAGCGGCTCGGGCTGGTCGCCGACCCGGACGGCCGCACCGACGAGGAGGACCGGGTGATCCACCGGATGGCCTGAGGCCGGAGCCCGCCGCCCGGAGAGGCCCCCCGGAGGAGCCCCCGCCCGCCGAGATCCCCCGCCAGGGGGAGCGGGATCGCGCCCCGGGCGGAGGCCCCGGCGCCCGGCCCGGCGGGACCGTGGGGGCATGAGGATCAACGAGCACGTGGTGCGGGCCGGGGCGGCGTGGACGGCGGTGGCGGCGACCGGGCCGTACCTGACGCTGAAGCTGCTGTGGCTGACCGGGCATCCGGTGGGGGCGGGCGATCCCGGCGAGATGGACCGGCTGTGGCTGGTGAACCTGCTGACCTTCGGCATGGACGCGATCGCCGTGGCCCTGGCGCTGGCGTTCGTCCGGCCGTGGGGGCGGCGGGCGCCGGCCGGGCTGGTGGCGTTCCCGATGTGGGTGGCGACCGGTCTGCTCGGCACGATCCTGGTCGCGCTGCCGCTGTACCTGCTGAGCCTCCTGGTCCTGGGGCCGGAGAGCGCCGACCCGGACGACAAGGGCCTCGGCGGCTGGGTCTTCCCCGTCGTGTACGGCGGCTTCGCCGTCCAGGGCCTCGCGCTGATCACCGCCTTCGTGCTGTACGCCCGCCGGCGCTGGGCCGGGCTGCTGCGGGAGCGGATCGGCGACCTGCCCAACTCCCCCACCCTGACCGTGCAGCGCGTCCTCGCCTGCGTCGCCGCGCTGCTCGCCGCGGGTGTCGCGGCGGCCCGGGTCTACTGGGCGTTCGGCGGCACCGCCGGAGTGCCGCAGGACCTGGTGGACGGCCGGTCCCGGGGCGTGGCGGTGATGAACGGGGTGACCGCGGTGATGGCGGTGGCCGCGGCGGCGGCGCTGCTGGTCCTGGTCTTCCGGTTCCGTCCGGGGCGCCGGCTGCTCGGGCCGCTGCTGGTGGTCTGGACGGCGGCCGGCTCGCTGTTCGGCTGGGGCGCCTGGCAGTTGGTGGCCTTCGGGGCGACGACGACCCGGGTGACCGAGCTGCGGACGGCCGTCCCCGGGCTGACCCCCCTGGTCCAGGGCGCCCAGGTGGTGGCCGCGGTGCTGGTCCTGGCGGTCGGGGCGGTCGCGCTCACCGAACGCGGCACCCTCCGGCGCGCCGCTGCCGTAGAGTCGCGCGGGTGATCACGGGGGTGGGCATGCGGCTGCGGCGTACGGGAGAGGCGGGCGTCCGGCTGCGGCGTGCGGCGGGGGCGTCGGTCGGCCGGCGGGCCCGGCTGCGCTGGGTGCACCTGGTGCTGGGCGGCGCGCTGCTGATGCCGTACTGGATGCTGTCGGTGGTGCTGTACGGGGCGCTCAACCCGAACCAGCCGCCTGAACGCCAACTGCTGCTCTACGTCCTGTCGTTGCTCACCTCGCTGCCGATGGCCGCCGTCACCGCGCTGGTGCCGATGGTGCGGGGGCTGGAGGGCGCGGCGGCGCGGGCGCTGTGCTCGGCGGCCCGGCCGGAGGAGCTGGCCACCGGGCCGGCCCGCTCCTGGGGCGCCCGGTGGCGCACCGCGCTCTGGTACGTGCTGCACGTCCTGTTCGGCGGGGTGGTCGCCGGGATGACGCTGGCGGGCACCCCGTTCGCGGTGGTGCTGGTCTGCGGCTTCGCGGGGACCAGGGAGTTCGTCCGGATGTGGGAGCGGCACTTCCCCGGCTGGCTGGTCACCGGCCCGGCCCTCGGCCTCGGCGTTCTGCTGCTGATCGTCGGCACCAACGCCGTCTGCGGCGCGCTGCTCGCCCGCTGGGCGCCCGCCCTGCTCGGCCCGACCCCGGAGGAGCGGGTGGCCGCCGCCGAGCGCCGGGCCACCGTGCTCGCCCACCGCAACCGGCTGGCCCGCGAGCTGCACGACTCGGTCGGCCACGCGCTCAGCGCCGTCGGCATCCAGGCCTCGGCCGCCGCCCGGGTGCTGCGCAGCAACCCGGACTTCGCCGCCGAGGCGCTCGCGGCGATCGAGGAGACCGCCCGGGCGGCCGTCGCCGAACTCGACGCCGTACTGGGGCTGTTGCGCGAGGAGGACCCGGAGGCCGCCGGACCCGCCGGGCCGACCCTCGCCGGGCTGGACGACCTGCTGCGCCAGCTCGGCCGCGCCGGGGTGGCGGTGGACGCCGAGCTGGCGCCCGGGCTGGCCGGCCTGCCCGAGCCGGTCTCCCGCGAGGCGTACCGGATCGTGCAGGAGGGCCTGACCAACGTGCTGCGCCACGCCGGGCCCGCCCCGGCCGGGCTGCGGGTCCGGCTCGCCGACGGCCGGCTGGAGATCGACCTGACCAATCCGCTCGGCCCCGCCCGGCCGAGCCGCCCCGGCGGCGGGCGCGGGCTGCGCGGGATCGGTGAGCGGGCGGCGGCCCTGCACGGCGGCAGCGCGGCGGGGCCGGA
This sequence comes from Kitasatospora sp. NPDC056273, assembly GCF_042268845.1. Classification (NCBI taxonomy): domain Bacteria; kingdom Bacillati; phylum Actinomycetota; class Actinomycetes; order Kitasatosporales; family Streptomycetaceae; genus Kitasatospora; species Kitasatospora sp. NPDC056273. Next base: position 128,719 of record NZ_JBHJSJ010000018.1, read on the forward strand.
CGGGGACGGAACGACGTGGCGGCTGGCCGTCTGGCTGCCGGTGGGAGGGACGACGTGAACGAGGACATGAACGAGATGGGGAACGACGCCGTGGACGAGGGTGCACGGCAGGGCGCCGACGGCATCCGGGTGGTGATCGCGGACGACGAGCGGCTGGTCCGCCTGGGCCTGCGGGTGGTGATCGACAGCGAACCGGACCTCACCGTCGTCGGCGAGGCCGCCGACGGGGCCGAGGTCGTTCCACTGGTGCGCGAACTGCGCCCGGACGTGGTGCTGATGGACGTCCGGATGCCCGGCATCGACGGCATCCGGGCCACCGAACAGCTGGTCAACGGGATGGCCCCGCCGCCGCGCATCCTGGTGGTCACCACCTTCGAGCACGACGACCACGTGTACGACGCGCTGCGCGCGGGCGCCGCCGGGTTCCTGCTGAAGCGGGCCCGGGCGGAGGAGATGGTGCAGGCGGTGCGGCTGGTCGCGCGCGGCGACTCGCTGCTGTTCCCGGCGGCCGTCCGCGACCTCGCGCTGCGCCACGGCGCGGACCGGCGCCGGGAGGCCGGGTCGGGCGACCGGGGGCCGATCGGGCGGCTGACCGAGCGGGAGGGGCAGGTGCTGCGACTGATGGCCACCGGGCTCAACAACGGCGAGATCGCGCGGCAGCTGGTGGTGAGCCAGGAGACGGTGAAGACGCACGTCGGCAGCGTGCTGGCCAAGCTGGGCGCGCGGGACCGCACCCAGGCGGTCATCGCGGCGTACGAGTCGGGCTTCGTGCTGCCGGGCTGACGCCTGCTCAGGATCCACCGCGACCATCCCCCGTGCCCCCGGTACGCCCGAGCGCCTCGAACGTGGATTCCATCCGATCGGTACCAGCGAGTAGAGTGCGGGTTTCCCCCTCGACGTCCGATACCTCCCGTATCGCCTGGAACGAACTGGTGGCCGCATGACAGTCCGGACCCGACCCGCGCTCTGGTGGCGCATGGGCATCGTGCTCTCGGCGGGCCTCGGCCTGACCCTCGGGACCGCGCCGCTGGTCTACTTCACCGTGCAGAGCAACGTGATCGTGTTCGGCTACTTCATCGGCGCGGTGTACTGGATGCTCAAGCGCGGCACCGTGGACGCGCCCGCGCCCCGGCTGCGCGGCGCCGCCACGCTGTACATCCTGATCACCGGGCTGGTCTCGCACATCCTGCTCGAACACGGCGCCAACCCGCTGCCCGGGCTGGTCAGCGGGCCGGACAAGCTGGCGCACTGGTCGTCGTTCTTCCTGCACTACGTGACGCCGGTGATGGTGATCGCCGACTGGCTGGTGCTCAAGCCGCGCAACGCCTCGGCGTGGAAGGACATCCCGCTCTGGCTGGGCTTCCCGCTCGGCTACGCGGCGATCGTGCTCACCCGCAACGCGCTGTTCGACGACTACCCGATGCCCTACCCGTACTTCTTCTTCGACCCGACCACCAAGGGCTACGGCTACGTCTGGGGCCAGATAGCCCTGCTGACCGTCGAGTTCGTGGCGCTCGCCGCACTCGTCGTCGGGCTGGACCGGCTCGGGACGCGGATCGCGGGAAGGCTGCGGTCGACGCCGCAGGCATAGCCCCGGGAGTTCACGCTCCCCCGTCGCTCACGCAGCGGGCGCGTCCTCGGGGAACGCGGCGTCGAACTCGGCCCGGTGCGCCTTCCAGAACGCCACCGCGTGGTCCACGAAGACCCGGCGCTGCTGCTCGCGCACGCTCAGGTCGTGGACGTAGGCCTTCACGGTCTTGCCGTCCGCGGCGGCGGCCTCGCGGATCGCGGCGAGCTCGTGCTCCGTGTACTCGATGGTGAGCGCAGGCATGCCGCCGATGGTACTGGAGCGACGGGTAGTTGGGGCCGCGGACGGCGGTTTTTCACCCGCAGTCAAAACGGTCGCTGTCGAGACCGCCGAGGACCATTGCGCCCGGCTCCGGGTCGGCCCGGAGAAGGAAGCCGGTGCGCCCGGAGGAGGAAGCGGGTGCGGCTCGTCGGATGACGCCCGGGCGGTGGGGCCGGCCGTAGCGTCGACGGGGAGCGGTGGCGGAGGGGTTCCGCGGGGGAGACCGGGGTTTCGGCGGAGGCCGGAGATGACACGCAGGTCAGGAACGGCACGCAGGACAGGAACAGGACGCACGACGGGAACGGCGCGCAGCAGGACCGGAAGCGGCGTCGGCAGGACCGCGGCCGCGGCGGTGGCCCTCGCGACGGCGGTGGGGCTGGCGGCACCGGGGGCGGCCGCGGCGCAGGAAGGGCGGGGGAACCCGCTGGAGGGGGTCTGGCGGACGGAGGGCTACGGCCTGCTGATCGCGGTCTCCGGGGGCCGGGTCACCACCTACGACGTGACCTCGCACAGCTGCCTGCCCGGGTGGGTCACCGGGACGCAGGCCTCGGAGCCCGGCCCGGACGGCACCACCCGCTACACCGTGGGCAACCTCGCCATGACGCTCACCCCCAAGGGCCGGAACCGGGCCGTGGAACGCGAGGAGAGCGGGGTCGGCACCAAGTCGCTCACCCGCCTGGACGCCCTGCCGCCGCTGTGCGCGCGGCCGGCTCCGAACGACCCGCTCGCGGTCTTCGACCGGTTCTGGGAGGACTTCGAGGAGAATTACCCGTTCTTCGCCGCCAAGGGCATCGACTGGCACGCCGTCCGGGACGAGAAGCGGCCCACGATCACCCCGGCGACGACCGCCGACCGGCTGCAGGACGTCTTCACGGACATGCTCGGCCCGCTCGGCGACGCGCACACCGGGCTGGCCCGGGTGGTCGACGGGCACGCCAAGGAGGTCTTCGGCGGGCAGCGGCCGGATTCGACGGTGCAGACCCCGGAGCTGACCGCGCGGGCCCTGCAGGCCTCGGCCGCCCAGCTCACCGGCCCGGAGCAGCAGTTCGCCGGCGGCCGGCTCGGCGTGGGCCGGCTCCCGGACGGCCTCGGCTACCTCCGGGTGAGCAGCTTCGACGGCTACACCGACGGCGACTTCCGGAGCCAGGTCGACGAGCTGGACCGGGCGCTGGACGCCGTGCTGGCCGGCCCGGACCGGCCCACCGGCCTGGTCGTCGACGTGCGGCTGAACGGCGGCGGCTCGGACGCGCTCGGGCTGCACATCGCCGCCCGGCTCACCGACCGCCCGTACGTCGCCTACCGGAAGGTGGCGCGCAACGACCCGGCCGACCCGACGAAGTTCACCCGGCCCGAGCCGATCACCGTACGGCCGTCGGCGGGCGGGCACTTCACCGGACCGGTGGCGGTGCTCACCTCCTCGATCTCCACCAGCGCCGCGGAGACCTTCACCCAGGCCATGACGGGCCGCTCCCCGCGGGTGCTCCGGGTCGGCGAGAACACCCAGGGCGTCTTCTCCGACATCATGATCAAGTCGCTCTCGCCGGACTTCATGGCCGTCCTGCCGAACGAGAAGTACCTGACCAGGAACGGCAGTACCTTCGACGGCCCGGGCATCCCGCCGAACGTCCGCACGCCGGTGTTCACCCCGGACGAGCTGGCCGCGCTCAGGGACTCGGCCCTGAGCACGGCCCGCCGGATGCTCACCGAGGACGCCCAAGGCAACCAAAGCAGCCAGGGCGACCACGGCGACCAGGGGAACGCCGAGAACGACCAGGAGCAGCAACGGCAGGAGCAGCAGTAGGCGCTACATCGGCCCCACCGTCCGCAGTTCGCCGTCCAGCTCCAGCCACCGGGTGAGGCCCAGGCCGCGCAGGAACGGCAGGTCGTGGCTGGCCACGATCAGCGCGCCCCGGTACGCGGACAGCGCCTGGGTGAGCTGGCGGACGCTGGCGAGGTCCAGGTTGTTGGTCGGCTCGTCGAGCAGCAGCAGCTGCGGCGGCGGGTCGGCCAGCAGCAGGGCGGCCAGCGTCGCCCGGAACCGCTCGCCGCCGGAGAGGGTGGCGGCGGGCTGGTCGGCCCGGGCGCCGCGGAACAGGAAGCGGGCGAGCCGGGCGCGGACCGCGTTGTCCCCGGCTGCGGGGGCGAACAGCTTGACGTTCTCCACGACGGAGCGCTCCTCGTCCAGCAGGTCGAGCCGCTGCGGGAGGTGCCGCAGCGGCACCGGGGTGATGACCTCTCCCGCCGGCGGGGCGAGTTCGCCCGCGATGGTGCGCAGCAGCGTCGTCTTGCCGGCGCCGTTGCGGCCGACCAGGGCGATCCGCTCGGGCCCGCGCAGGTCGAGGTCGGCCGTGGTGCCGTGGGGCAGCCGGACCCTGTCCAGGGTGAGCACGGTGCGCCCGGCCGGGACGGCGGTGCGCGGCAGGTCGATCCGGATCTCGGCGTCGTCCCGGACGGCCTCCTCGGCCGCGTCGAGCCGGGCCTTGGCCTCCTCCAGGCGCTCGGTGTGCATGCCCTGGAGCCGGCCGGCCGTCTCCTGGCCCTTGCGCTTGAGCATCCCGGCGAAGATGTGCGGGTCGTTGCGGGTGACCGAGCGCTTCTTGCCGTACGCGGCGCTGCGGTCCAGCCGGATGCGGGCCTCGGCCAAGTCCCGCTTCTGGCGCCGGACGTCGGCCTCGGCGTTGCGCAGCAGCCGCTCGGCCGTCTCCTGCTGGGCCGCGAGGGTGCGTTCGTACTCCTCGAAGTTGCCGCCGTACCAGGTGACTTCGCCGTCCCGGAGGTCGGCGATCTGGTCGACGTGCCGGAGCAGCTCGCGGTCGTGGCTGACGATCAGCAGCACGCCGTTCCAGCCGGCCACCGTCTCGTAGAGCCGCTCGCGGGCGGCCCGGTCGAGGTTGTTGGTGGGCTCGTCGAGCAGCAGGACGTCGGGGCGGGCCAGCAGCAGGGCGGCCAGCCGCAGCAGCACGGCCTCGCCGCCGGAGAGTTCGCCGGTGGTCCGGTCGAGGCCGAGGCGGTGCAGGCCGAGCCGGTCGAGGGTGGCGCGGGCGCGCTCCTCGACGTCCCAGTCGTCGCCGACCGCGTCGAAGTGGCGCTGGTCGGTGTCGCCGGACTCGATGGCGTGCAGGGCCTCGCGGGCGGCGCGGATGCCGAGCGCCTCGTCCACCCGCAGGGTGGTGTCGAGCGTCAACCCCTGTGGCAGGTAGCCGAGTTCGCCGTCGATCCGGACGGTGCCGCCGGTCGGGGCGAGCTCGCCCGCGATCAGCCGCAGCAGGGTGGACTTGCCCGCGCCGTTGAGCCCGATCAGGCCGGTGCGGCCGGGGCCGACGGCGAGCTGGAAGCCGTCCAGGACGGGCTTGCCGTCGGGCCACTCGAACGAGAGCTCGGTGCAGAGGACGGCGGTGGTGGTGGGGTGGTGTGCCATACAGGCCTCCCGGGGTGGTTGCCGAAGGGGTGGTGAGCAACACGGGGAGACACCGCGGGTGCGGAAACCGGGCACGGCCGGGGGAACGAAGGGGTGGCGTCACGCAGAGGAGTGCCACGGGCCGTGACTGAGGTCGCACACTCGCGCACCGCGCGACGGCAGCAGGGCCTGCGCGGCGGGGGCGGTGTCCCGGGACCTCAGTAGAGCAACGGCCTTCTCCTTGTCTGGCTGATGACCCGGACCACGCTAGGCAGCCCGCCCGGGGCGTGCAACCGATTTACCGGCCGCCGGGCCCGCCGCGACCACCGCGCGATCCGCCGGGCGCACCCCCGGGACCGCCCCACGACGGGCCCCGGTGCCGATCCCGTGCCCATCCGGTGACGGCCCCGTCCCGGTCCGGTGCGGAATTCGGGAGTCCCCCGGACGCATGGCAGACTCCTCACCTGCCATGCCTGCGGCCGAGTGGGGCCGCACCCGGGGAACGGGCCGCATGGCGGTAGTCAACAGGGGGATTTGAACTCATGTCACCGATATCCCGGCCGGGCCGTGCCGTCCTGGGCGCCTCCGTCGTCGCGCTGACCATGGTGGTCGCCACCGCGTGCGGCCCCGACAACGCCGACCCGGCCGTGACCGCGGCTCCCGGCGTCACGGCCGGCGCCTCCGGCACGCCGGGCGCGGCTCCGATCAAGCTTCCGACGCTCGAAGAGCTGAAGACCTGGAAGCTGGAGGACTGGGACAAGTGGGCCCAGGCCAACGTGATCACCCCGGCGGTCAAGGGCTACTGGACCCTGCAGAAGCTGCTGGACGCCAAGCCGAAGCCGCTGCCGCAGCCCGCCCCGGAGGGGACCCAGCCGCCCGCGCAGCCCACCGGCGCCGCGCCGGCCACCAGCGCGCCCGCCTCGGCCGCGCCCGCCACCGCCGCGCCCACGGCCCAGCCCACCGCGGCCCAGCCCGGCGGTGGCGGCGGCGCGGACCAGCTGCCCGCGATGGTCCCGGCCAAGCCCGTGGCGCACCCGTTCCCGAAGAACATGCACGTCAACGGCAAGATCTTCTTCAAGGACGGCAACGAGGACTACGTGTGCTCCGGCACCGTCGTCTCCGACCCGGCCAACCCCGGCAAGAGCAACCTGGTGTGGACCGCCAGTCACTGCCTGCACGGCGGCAAGGGCAACAAGTACTACACCGACATCACCTTCGCCCCGGCCTTCAACAGCAACGGCGTGCTGAGCAACGGCAACAAGCAGGCCAAGCTGGAGGACGCCGAGCCGTACGGCGAGTGGACCGCCACCTCCGGCATGGTCTCGCCGCAGTGGGCCGCGGAGGCCGACCCGGAGAAGGGCGGCCCGTGGAGCCAGTACGACTTCGGCATCGTGAAGGTCGCCAACCCCAGCCCGGGCGGCAAGTCGCTGGAGGAGACCGTCGGCGGCTCCGTCCCGCTCTGGTTCAACGCCCCGCGTGACCAGGTCGGCGCCGTCAGCAACTACGGCTTCCCGGAGGGCAAGCCCTTCGACGGCGTGGAGCTGGAGCACTGCGACGGCGGCAAGCCGTCCAAGAAGACCGGCGACCCGAGCCGCCCGGCGATGCTGCTGATCGGCTGCAACATGACCGGCGGCAGCAGCGGCGGCGGCTGGTACGCGACCAAGGACGGCAAGCCCGCCCTGGTCAGCGACACCTCCATCGGCAACGGCGCGAACACCTACGAGGCCGGTCCGTACCTGGAGGACGTGGCCCAGCACATGTTCGAGTACTTCTCGAAGAAGGCCAAGTGAAGAAGGCCGAGTGACCCGCTCCGACGAAGGCCGAGTGGTCTTCCGAGCGGCGCGGTGACCCGCTGAGCGGTGATCCGGGGGCCGCGGCCGCGACGGCCGCGGCCCCCGCCTTTTCGGCCGGACGCCCGGCTCCTCCTACAATCGGGCTCATCATGAGCGCCACACTCGTAGTCAAGGACCTCAGCGCCGGCCACGGCGAACGCACCCTCTTCTCCGGCCTGGACCTGGTCGTCGCCCCCGGCGACGTGATCGGCCTGGTCGGCGTGAACGGCGCCGGCAAGTCGACCCTGCTGCGGCTGCTGGCCGGCCTGGACACCCCCGAGGGCGGCTCGCTGCGGCTGAGCCCGGCGAGCGCCAACGTCGGCCACCTGCCGCAGGAGCCGGAGCGGCGCGAGGGCGAGTCGGTGCGCGACTTCCTGGCCCGCCGCACCGGTGTGGCGGCCGCGCAGGCCGCGCTGGACGAGGCCACCGAGGGCCTGGTCGAGGGCCGGCCGGGCGCCGACGACGCGTACGCCGTCGGCCTGGAGCGCTGGCTGGACCTCGGCGGCGCCGACCTGGAGGAGCGCGCCGAGGAGGTCGCCGACTCGCTCGGGCTGAAGGTCTCGCTGGACCTGCCGATGACCGCCCTGTCCGGCGGCCAGGCCGCCCGGGCCGGCCTCGCCTCGCTGCTGCTCTCCCGCTACGACGTCTTCCTGCTCGACGAGCCCACCAACGACCTCGACCTGGACGGCCTGGAGCGGCTGGAGTCCTTCGTCAAGGGCCTGCGCACGGGCACCGTGCTGATCAGCCACGACCGCGAGTTCCTGGCCCGCACCGTGACCAAGGTGCTGGAGCTGGACCTCCACCAGCAGCAGGTCAACCTGTACGGCGGCGGCTACGAGGCGTACCTGGAGGAGCGGGCGGTGGCCCGCCGGCACGCCCGCGAGGAGTACGACGAGTACGCCGACACCAAGGCCTCGCTGGAGGCCCGGGGCCAGATGCAGCGCAACTGGATGGAGCACGGCGTCCGCAACGCCCGCCGCAAGAGCAGCGACAACGACAAGAACGCCAAGGCGAAGCGCACCGAGTCCACCGAGAAGCAGGCCTCCAAGGCCCGGCAGACCCAGCGGATGATCGAGCGGCTGGACGTGGTCGAGGAGCCGCGCAAGGAGTGGGAGCTGCGGATGGAGATCGCCACCGCGCCGCGCTCCGGCTCGGTGGTGGCCACCCTGCGCGCGGCCGTCGCCAAGCGCGGCGACTTCTCCTTCGGCCCGGTGGACCTGCAGATCGACTGGGCCGACCGGGTCGCCATCACCGGCGCCAACGGCGCGGGCAAGTCCACGCTGCTGGCCGCCCTGCTCGGCCGGCTCGAACTCGACGGCGGCAGCGCCTCGCTGGGCTCCGGCGTGGTGGTCGGCGAGGTGGACCAGGCGCGCGGGCTGTTCCTGGGCGGGGAGCCGCTGCTGGAGGCCTTCGCGGCCGCCGTGCCGGAGCTCGCGCCGGAGGACGTGCGCACCCTGCTGGCCAAGTTCGGCCTCAAGGCGGTGCACGTGCTGCGCCCGGCCGGCACCCTCTCCCCCGGTGAGCGCACCCGGGCCGCGCTGGCGCTGCTGCAGGCCCGCGGGGTCAACCTGCTGGTGCTGGACGAGCCCACCAACCACCTGGACCTGCCCGCGATCGAGCAGCTGGAGTCCGCGCTCGGCTCGTACACCGGCACCCTGCTGCTGGTCACCCACGACCGGCGGATGCTGGACACCGTGGCGGTGAACCGGCGGATCGAGGTCCGGGACGGGCGGGCGCACGAGCTGTAGGGGTTGCCGGGCCCGGGGAACGGGATCGGCCGCCGGCCGGATCGGCCTCCGGGGATGGCCTCCGGGATCGGCCTCCGGGGATTGGTCTCTACCTCTTCCCGGAAACCCCCTCCCGGAGGGGCCGTCATGTGCTGTGCTGTGCGCCATGGTTGACAGCACTGACAGCGCCGTGGCGGGGACGTCCCACCCGACCGTCCCGCTCACCCCCATGACGGTGCCCGCCCACGAGGCCGAGGCCCGCAGCAGGTCCTTCCACGACGTGATGGCGCAGCGCCGGACCGTCCGCGACTACTCCACCCGCCCGATCCCGGACGGGGTGGTCGAATGGGCGGTCCGGACCGCCTCCACCGCGCCCAGCGGCGCGCACGTCCAGCCCTGGCGGTTCGTGGTGATCACCGACCCGGAGCGCAAGCGGCGGCTGCGCGAGGCGGCCGAGACCGAGGAGCGCGAGTTCTACGGCCACCGGGCGTCCGAGGAGTGGCTGGCCGCGCTCGCCCCGATCGGCACCGACTGGCGCAAGCCGTTCCTGGAGGACGCGCCGGCCGTGATCGTGGTGTTCGAGGTGCACAAGGGCCCCGAGTCGCCGCGCCCGTACTACACCAAGGAGTCGGTGGGGATCGCGGTCGGGCTGCTGCTGGCCACGCTGCACCAGGCCGGCCTGGCCACGCTGACCCACACCCCGAGCCCGATGAAGTTCCTCAACGAGGTGTGCGACCGCCCGGCGGAGGAGCGCGCGGCGTACGTCATCCCGGTCGGCTACCCGGCCGAGGGGGCGCGCGTGCCGGACCTGCGGCGCAAGGAGCTCGACGAGGTGATGGTCCGGCTCTGACGCGCCGGGGTGCGGCCGGGCGCGCCCGCCACCGGGGGGACGCGCCCGCCACCAGAGGGATATCCGATGGTGACAGGTCCCGGCCAAGGACATAATCGCCGCCATGAGCCAAGCACAGCCACGGCCCTGCGGCCTCGCCCCGCCGCTGGTGGAGGCGACCGCCGGGCGGCCGCCGGAACGGCTGCGGCTGCCCGGCGGCCTCTGGCTGCGGCGCCGCCGCAGCAGCCACACGGCGGCGCTGAACCAGGCCGTCCGCGCCAACCTGGACCACCTGCGGCCCTGGATGGAGTGGGCGGCCGAGGCCCCCTCCCGGGCCCGGACCGCCGAGCTGACCCGGGCCGGCGCGGCCGCCTGGGAGGCCGGCACCGACTTCATGTACCTGGCCGGCCTGGACGCCGAGCCCGGCGGCGTGATCGGCGCCTTCGGCCTGCACGGGCGGATCGGCCCGGGCGCGCTGGAGATCGGCTACTGGGTCGCCGCCGGGCACGTCGGCCGGGGCATCGCCACCACCGCGGCCGGGGCACTGACCGAGGCCGCGCTGGCCCTGCCCGGGATCACCCGGGTGGAGATCCGCTGCGACCGGGCGAACGGCGCCAGCGCGGCCGTCCCGCGCAAGCTCGGCTACCGGCTGGACCGGGTCGCGGAGGCCGCCGTCCGGGCTCCGGGCGAGACCGGACGGCAGCTGGTGTGGGTGCGGGAGCGCTGACGGCGCGGGTACGGGGGCAGCGCCGCCGTCAGTAGCGCTCGCCGGTCGCGGCCGGCAGCGCGTCCAGCTCGGCCAGGTCCGCCGCCGAGAGCTCGATCCCGGCCGCCCCCACGTTGTCCACCAGGTAGCGCGGCGTCCTGGTGCCCGGGATCGGGAAGACGTACCGGCCCTGCGCCAGCACCCAGGCCAGCGCGACCTGCGCCGGGGTGGCACCGATCCGCTCGGCGACCGCCCGGACCTTCCCGACCAGCGCCAGGTTGGCCCGCAGCGCGTCGTGCTGGAAGCGCGGCAGCCGGCGGCGGAAGTCGTCCGCGGGCAGCTCCTCGATGGAGGTGATGCCGCCGGTCAGGAAGCCCCGGCCGAGCGGCGAGAACGGCAGGAAGGCGATGCCCTGCTCCTCGGTGTACGGCAGCACCTCGGCCAGCGCGTCCCGGGTCCACAGCGACAGCTCGGACTGCACCGAGGCCACCGGGTGCACGCTCTGCGCCCGCTTGATCTCCTCGACGCCCGCCTCGGAGAGGCCGATGCTCCGGGCCTTGCCCGCCGCGACGACCTCGGCGAACGCGCCCCAGGTCTCCTCGATCGGGACCTGGGGGTCGACCCGGTGCAGCTGGTAGAGGTCGACGTGGTCGGTGCCCAGCCGGCGCAGGCTCTCGTCGATCGAGCGGCGCACGTGCTCGGGCCGGCCGTTGCGCTCCTGCTGGCCCGCGCCGCCCGGCACGATGCCGACCTTGGTGGCCAGGAAGGCGCGCTCCCGGTACGGGCCGGCCAGCGCGGCGCCGACCACCTCCTCGTTGGTGTACGGGCCGTACATGTCGGCGGTGTCGATCAGGCCGACGCCGAGGTCCAGCGCCTGCCGGATCACCCGGACCGACTTCTCGTCGTCCCGGTCCCGCTCGGTGTAGGCCCAGGTCATGCCCATGCAGCCGAGACCGATGACGCCGATCTCCGGGCCGCTGGTGCCGAACGAGGCGTTGCGCATGGTGGTGCTCCCGTCGTGGTTTCCGCGGTTCCCGTGGGGGTGGCCGCGGTGTTCGCGTGGTGGTGCGTGATCAACGCCCTCAGCTTTCACCTTGGAGTGCACTCAAGGTCAAGCCCCTTCGTCCCCGGGCCCGCCGCGACCACCGCCCGGCATCGTCTTAACCGTTCCTAAAACCTGTCCCTGACGGGGCGTCCGAGGCCGGGAAATGCTTGACGTGCACAGCTGGTCTAGTCCAGTTTGATGCTCAGCACCGCGCTCCCCCACCCCGGACCACCCCAGGCCGCCGCCCGCCCCGCGCCTCCCCCTCGCGGCGCGGGCGGCCCCCACGTCCCGAGAGGCACCCCCATGCCCAGCGCGCCCCAGCACGCCCCCACGCACCGCCGCCCCGCCCGCCGGACCACTCTGCTGAGCCTCGCCGCCGCCACCGCGCTCGCCGCCGGCGGCCTGGCCGTCCTCGCCGGGAACGCCGGCGCCGCCGACGGCAACCTGCTCGCCAACGGCGGGCTGGAGAGCGGCGCGCTCGGCCCGTGGAGCTGTTCGGCCGGCACCGGGAGCGTGGTCGCCTCCGGCGCGCACAGCGGGACGTACGCGCTCAAGGGGGCGGTGGGCGCGAGCGACACCGCGCAGTGCGGCCAGACCGTCAGCGTCCGGCCCAACACCACGTACACGCTCAGCGCCTGGGTGCAGGGCCGGTACGTCTACCTCGGCGCCACCGGCAGCGGCGTCACCGACCCGGCCACCTGGACCGCCGGCGGCGCCGACTGGCAGCAGCTGTCCACCAGTTTCACCACCGGGGCGGCCACCACCAGCGTCACCGTGTACCTGCACGGCTGGTACGGGCAGGGCGGCTACCTCGCCGACGACATCGCCCTGACCGGCCCGGGCGGCGGCAACCCGACCACCCCGCCGCCGAGTTCGACCCCGCCGAGCCCGACCGGCACCCCGACCGGCGCGCCCACCGGAACGCCCACCGGCGGCCCGGGCACCCCGGCGCCGAACGTCGCGCTCCCGGTCGCCCCGTTCATCGACATGGGCGCCTGGCCGACCCCCTCGATGCCCGACCTGGCCAAGGCGGCCGGCCTCAAGGGCTACACGATGGGCTTCGTCACCGGCGTCGGCTGCAAGGCCAGCTGGTTCAACGCCTACGACCCGCGCACCGCCTGGGCCAAGGACCAGGTGGACGCGCTGCGCGCGGCCGGCGGCGACGTCAAGGTCTCCTTCGGCGGCGCCGCCGGCACCGAACTCGCCGCCGCCTGCACCACGGTGGACTCGCTGTTCGCCGAGTACGACGCGGTGGTGAGCGCCTACAACCTGCGCTACGTCGACTTCGACATCGAGGGCGCGGCCATCGCCGACACCGCCGCCAACGACCGCCGCTCGGCCGCCCTCGCCAGGCTCCAGCAGGCCCACCCGGGCCTCAGGGTCTCCTTCACCCTGCCCGTCCTGCCCGAGGGCCTGACCTCCGAGGGCGTCGCCATCGTCAAGTCCGCCCGGGACGCCGGGGTCGCCGTCGACCTGGTCAACATCATGGCGATGGACTACTACCGGAGCGGGACGGACTACGGCAACGCCGCCGTCCAGGCCGCCCAGTCGCTGTTCGGCCAGCTCAAGGCGCTCTACCCGGCGAAGACCGACGCCCAGCTGTGGGCCATGGTCGGCGTCACCCCGATGATCGGCGAGAACGACGACCACCAGGTCTACAACCAGGCCGACGCCCAGCAGTTGGTGGCCTTCGCCCGGCAGAACCACCTCGGGATGCTCTCCTTCTGGGACGCCACCCGGGACGCCAACGCCTGCACCGGCGGCTCGCTGTCCAAGTGCACCAACATCCCGCAGCAGCCGTACGAGTTCGCGAAGATCCTCGGCCAGTACGCGGGCTGAGCCCACCGGCCGCCAGCCGCCGGGCAGTCGACCACACGCCCGGTGGCCGGCCGGCCACCGGCCCCGCCTACCGGGACGCGGAGTGGTGACGCGCCCCGGGGCGGCTCAGGTGTCGTAGCAGCCGCACCAGGGGGCGTCGAAGCCCAGGCCGTCGGGGTAGAGCTCGAAGTGGACCCGATCCTCCTCGTCGTCCCCCTCGTCCGGTTCGTAGTCCTCGCGCACCAGGCCGAACAGTTCGCCGTCGACGTGCACGGCGAACGGGGCGATCGCGATGTCCCCGTACTCGCGGCCGGGCAGGGCGTCGAGCCACTCCGCCAGCAGCAGCCGGGCCTGCGGCGCCTCGTCGGCGGGGTGTATCCGCGAGTCGAGGTGGCGGCCGGCGGCGTCGAAGCGGTGCAGGACGGCGTAGTACCGGCCGGCGCCGAGGCCGAGCGCCGAAGCGAGGAACTGGCCGCCCTGCCAGCGGCCGATGGTGTCGGTGCGGTAGTCGGGCCGGTGGCTGACGGGGATGACCTCGGGAACGTTCACGGTCGAACCGTACGGGCGAGCTGTGACAGCACCGCCGGCTCCGCGCAGCCCAGCGGCCGGCTCAGCGGCCGGTCGGGAGGTTCGCCCCGCCGGTGCAGTCGAGCACCACACCCGTGACGAAGCCGTTGACGGCCAGCAGGTGGATCGCCCGGGCGACGTCCTCCGCCCGGCCGACCCGGCCGACCGGGGTGGTGGCGGCGAGGCCCTCGAACAGCGCGGCCCGCTGCTCGGCCGGTACGCGGTCCCACCACGGGGTGTCGATCACGCCGGGCGAGACGGCATTGACCCGCAGCGGGGCCAGCTCGACGGCCAGCGGCGGCACCATCGCCTCCAGCGCGCCGTTGATGGCGGCCAGTCCGGCGGTACCGGGGAAGGCGGCGCGGGCCGAGGCGGCGGTGATCAGGGTGACCGAGCCGTCCTCGCGCAGGTGCGGCAGCGCCGCCTGGAGTACGCGCACCTGCGGCCAGAACTTGGCGTCGAAGCCGGCCGCGAGTTCGGCCAGGTCGAGCTGGGCGAACGGGCCGGCGCCGGCCGCGCCGCTGACCGCGACGACCAGGTGGTCGACCACGCCGGTCGTGGCGAAGAAGGCGGCGAGGGCGGCCGGGTCGGTCGCGTCCAGCGGGTGCCCGGTGGTCTTGCCGCCGATCCGGGCGACGGCGGCGTCCAGCCGGTCGCGGTCGCGGCCGGTCACCACGACCTCGGCGCCGTCGGCGGCGAAGGCGGTGGCCGTGGCCTCGCCGATGCCCGAGCTGCCGCCCATCACGACGACGCGCTGTCCGGCGAAGGGGGTTGACGCAGTGCTCATGGTGGTGGGGCCTTTCGAATTGTCGAGACTGTCGGTTCCGGAAATGATGGTTGTCGAGACTGATAGTCTTGTCAAGGGGGATCGGGGAGAGGCACACCGGAGGAGAGGGAGCACGATGAGCGAGACCGAGGGCACCGAGGCCACCGAGGCCGCCCCGGCGGTACGCCCGCACACCGGACGCCGCCGCAACGAGGCCGCCCACCGCGCGATCCTCGACGCCGCGCTGCGCCTGCTCGCCGAGTCCGACGGCACCCCCGTCACCATCGACGCCATCGCCCGCGCGGCCGGCGTCGGCAAGCAGACCGTCTACCGCTGGTGGCCCTCCAAGGGCGCCGTCCTGCTCGACGCCCTCACCGACCGCGCCGACCAGGACGTGTCCGGCCCCGACACCGGCGACCTGCGCGCCGACCTGCGCGCCTTCGTCAGCACCACCTTCGAGGCGGCCCAGCGCGACACCACCGCCCCCGCACTGCGCACCGTCGCCCGCGAGGCCGCGCGCGACCCGCACCTCGCCGACCTGATGCGGAGCTTCACCGCCACCCGCCGCACCGCGCTGCGCGAACTCCTCGCCCGGGGACGCGAGCGCGGCGAACTGTCCGCGGACGCCGATCCGGACCTCATCGCCGACCAGGTCTACGGGGTGTTCTGGTACCGCTTCCTGCTCGGGCACGGGCCGCTGGACGCGGGCACCGCGGAGCGGCTCGCCGACTCACTGCTCACGGGGAACGCCAGCGGGAACGCCGAGGCGAACACCGAGGCGAACACCGAGGGGAACCGCGGCCGTTAGCCCCGCTGCCACCCCTGGCCGCGCCCGCGCACCAGGGGCAGGTACACCTCGTCGACGATCTCCACCAGCACGTCGTCCGGCGCCGTCGGCACCCCGCGCGCCATGAACTCGTTGCGCAGCAGCACCATCGCCACCGTCGCCACCCGGGGGTGCAGCACCTCGGGGGCGGCCTCGCCACGGGCGACCGCGCGGCCCAGGACGGTGAGCCAGGGCGCGGCCACGGCGTCGCCGGACTGGTCCTGCAACTGGGCCAGGAACTCCGTGGCGCCGCCGGCCGCGGCCAGCAGCTCGCGCAGTACGGCGCCCAGCGGGGAGCTCCAGTGGCGGTTCGCCTGGCGGAGCAACTCCAGGGCGTCGCCGCGCAGTTCACCGGTGTCGGGGAGCGGGGCGGTCTTCGCGAGCTGCTTGTACGCGGCGATGCCGAGTGCCAGCCGGTTGGGCCAGCGGCGGTAGATGGCGTTCTTGTTGGTGCCCGCGCGGGCGGCGACCTTGTCCATGGTCAGCCCGGCGTACCCGGCCCCGGTGAGCTCCTCGACCGCGGCGTGCAGGATCGCCTCCTCCAGCGCCGCCCCGCGCCGTCGCGTCTGCCCGGCCATGCCCTCGCTCCGCCCAGTCCGCCCGCCGATACCGCCCGTACCCTCCCCATCCTTCTTGCCGTGCCGGGCCGTCGGCAACTACGGTACTGGCCGTACCGTAAATTCTCTCTCGCCGGAAAGGCGGAAGAACGTGCGCACCAAGGGAATCAGCTACGACACCGGCTTCATCAGGGACGGGGCGTACTCCCGCGCCTGGTTCGACTCCGAGGCGGTCGAGCGTGAGCTGCGGATCATCCGGGACGACCTGCACTGCACCGCGGTCCGCATCATGGGCGGCGACCCGGAGCGGATCGAGCTCGCCGCCGGCCACGCCGCCGACCTGGGCCTGGAGGTCTGGTTCTCGCCCTACCCGCTGGAACTGACCGCCGACGCGATGCTCGCGCTCCTCACCGACTGCGCCGAGCGCGCCGAGCGGCTGCGGCGGCGCGGCGCCGAGGTGGTGTTCGTCACCGGCGCCGAACTCAGCCTGATGAACCCGGGGTTCCTGCCCGGCTCCGGCATCGGCGAGCGCCTCGCCCTGCTCGCCCGGCCCGAGCAGGTGCGCGCACACCTCGGTGCGGTGAGCGGCCGGGTCAACGCGTTCCTCGCCGAGGCGGTGGCCGCCGTCCGGGCCCGCTTCGGCGGGCGCGTCACGTACGCCGCCGTACCGCTGGAGCGCGTCGACTGGGAGCCCTTCGACCTGGTCTCCCTGGACCTGTACCGCTCCGCCGAGACCGCCGACCGCTTCGCCGGCGGCGTCCGCGACCTGACCGCCCAGGGCAAGCCGGTCGCCGTCACCGAGTTCGGCTCCGCCACCTTCCGCGGCGCCGGCGACCGGGGCGCGAACGGCCTGGACATCGTCGAGTACGCCGACGGGGGCCCGGTCCGCCTGGACGGCGTCTACGAGCGGGACGAGGCCGGGCAGGCCGCGTACGTCCGGGAACTGCTGGAGGCCTTCGACGCCGGCGGCGTCGACGCCGCCTTCGTCTTCACCTTCGCCCTCTACGACCACGTCCACCGCCCGGACGGTGACCCTCGCGACGACCTCGACCTCGCCAGCTACGGCGTCGTCAGGACCTACGAGGACCGCACGGGAACCACCTACCCCGGCCTGCCCTGGGACCCGAAGGAGGCGTTCTCCGCCGTCGCCGAGTACTACCGCACCCACTGAGCCGCCCGCCGCGGAAGCGGGGGGGGGGGGGGGGGGCGGCGGGGCGGCCCACCCCCCCCGCCCGCCCGGCCGCGGGGGCCGGCGGCGGCGGGGGGGCGCGCCCCCCCCGGGGGGCGGGCGCGGGGCGCGGAGGGGGATGTCGGCCGGGCCGACTCCCCGCGCACGGCGGCCCGCCCGCGGCCGGGCGTCAACGGGCCTGAGCGGCGGCGGGGCGACGGCGGCGGTGGTAGGCCCAGGCCAGGGCGAGGGTGATCGGGCCCCAGAACATCGCCGTCGAGGTGCAGACCCGCCCCAGGAGCAGCCACCAGCCGTTGCTGTAGCCGACCTCCTCGAACACCCCCAGCCAGCCGAGCGGCATCCCGTCGAACAGGGCCGCCAGGACCAGCCCGCCGAGCACGGCCGGGACGACCGCCGCGAGCGGCGGCACCCGGCGGCCCCGCAGCACGGGCACCCAGCGCGGGAACACCTCGCCCCAACCGCTGACCAGCCCCAGGGTCAGGAGCGTCAGCGCCTCGGTGAGCACGCTCAGACCGATCACGTACGGGGCGGCCCACCAGACGTAGGCCGGGGCCTGCGGGTCGACGGTGCCCATCCGGAAGTCGAACGCGAACGGCAGCCGCCACAGGCAGTGCGGCAGCACGATGAACGGGAGGGCCTTGGCGAGCCGCAGGGCCCACCGGGGAACGGGGCGCTCGGTGTCGCCCACCGGGATGGTCTTCAGCATGCGTCCACGCTCCCGGACACCGCCCCCGCCGCACGTCCACCGCTCGGCCCGTCCCCCTCCCCCGCGCGAGCCAGCCGCCCGTCCGACCAGCGGCGGAGACGGGCCGTCAGCTGATGGACCCCAACCCGAAGGCGGACTTCAGCAGCCCGAGGGCGTACGGGGTCTCGGTGCCCTTCAGCGTGGTCGGGTCGACCGAGTACACGACCGTCCGGGAGAGGTCGCGGGTGGCGAAGACGCCGCTGGTGGAACCGGGCCGGGAGCCGGTCTTGCCCCAGGCCACGACGCCGCCGGAGGCGAGGCGCACGAGGCCCATGCTCAGGCACGCCGTGTCGTCCGGGCAGTAGCGGTTGCCCGGGGCGACGGGCACCTCCGGGACGGTGAACAGCTCCTCCTGCTGGGCCGGCGGGAGGAGGCGGCCCCGGAACAGGGCGGTCATGAAGCGGTCCAGGTCGGGGGCGCTGGAGATCATGCCGCCCTCGGCCCAGGGCCACGGACTCTGCTCGGTGACGTCCACGCGGTGCGAGCCGCCGTCTGCGTCGGGGACGGTCAGGTACGGGCGGGTCGCGGGGCGCCGCAGCGCCGGGTCGTCGGCGTCCGGGAGGGAGGTGTCGCGCAGGCCGAGCGGGCCGATGATCCGACGGCGCAGCTCCTCGGCGTAGCGGTGGCCGGTGACCTTCTCGACGACCAGCCCGGCGACGAAGGTGTTCATGCCGTTGTACTGCTGGGCGGTCCCGGGGTCGAAGGCCGGCGACTGCCCGGCCATCGAGGCGACGATCTCCTCGGGGGTGGGCGCGTCGAGCCGGTGCTCGGCGAACCAGCCGGTGGTGCCGTCGCCCCAGTACGTGTTGTCGCCGGTGGGCAGTCCGCTGGTGTGGTTGAGCAGCTGCCCCACCGTGACCGCCCCGAACTGGGCGGGGAGGTCCGGGAGGTACCGCCGGACGCTGCCGTCGAGGTCGATCCGGCCCTCGGCGGCGAGTTGGAGGACGACGGTGGCGGTGAAGACCTTCGAGATCGACCCGATCCGGAACCGGCCCTGCGGGTCCACGGCCGCCCCGCCCTCCGCCGAGCTGCCCTCGAACCTTCCGGCGGAGCCGGTGACCCGCACGAACCCGGCGGAGACGTCGGCGGCGGGCCGCTGGGCGAGGGCGGCCCGGAGCGCCGCCGGGTCGAGCGGCGACAGTGCGGACGGGCTCGCCGTCGTCGCCGACACGGTGGAGGTGGTGGCGAGGGCGGGCGTGCCCGCCCCGACCGTCAGCGCGGCCGCCAGGGCGGCGGAGGCGGCCACGACGGCCCAGCGGTTGCGGTTCGTGTGCGCGTTCACGTGCGGTCCGGCTCCAGACTGGTCGTGGGGGCGGGGGGGGGGTGGGCCCCCCGCCCACCCAGGATGCAAAGACCCCGCCCCCCGGGGGCAACGGGGGGGGGGGGCCCCCCCCCCCAAG
>NZ_JBHJSJ010000018.1:147981-166370 GCF_042268845.1 Kitasatospora sp. NPDC056273
TTGCCCTCCCGTGGGGTGGGGTTGTTGTGTCTTTTGTGGGGTGGGCGGCCTAGCTCGCGTGTAGGGTGGGGGGGGGGTTGGGCCCCCCCGCCGACGACGAGTCTTCCGATCCCGCTCGCCCGGGGCATCAGGGGCGGGGAGCCGCCGTCCCCTGATCTTCCGTCAGGGTTGTCCCGGAGGCGCGACACAGGAGGCTGTGGGCGGAGTCCGACTCGGACATCTGTGGACCGGACTGATCACTCCGCAGGACGGGAGCACCGATCACACCGATCACCCGCTCATCGGCGTGACTTCACGGCGATCGGATCGGTTGCCTCTCCAGCGGCGCGTCGGGGCCACCCTCGTCGCATTCGTACGCTCCGTCCGCACCGCGTGGCCGGGGCTCCGAAGCCGTGCCGTCGCTCCCGGGAGGTCGGGAATGCCATCGCCGGACACGTGCTTCCCGATCCGCCAAGCCGTGATCCTGGCAGGCGGACGCGGCAGACGGCTCGCCCCGCACACGGACCTGCGCCCCAAGGCGATGGTCGAGGTCGACGGCGCACCGCTGCTGCGCCACCAGCTCGACCGGTTCGCCGACGCGGGCGTGGAGACGGTGGTCGTCTCGGCGGGCTACCGCTCCCAGGTGATCACCGACTACGTCCGCACGGCGCCCTTGCCCGTCCGCACCACCGTGGTCGTGGAGTCCACCCCGCTGGGCCGGGGCGGCGGGCTGAAACTCGCCGCCCGCGCGCTACCGGCGCCGCGGGACCCGTGGTTCGCCGTCTACGGCGACATCTGGGCCGACTTCCCGCTCACCCCGCTGGGCGCCCACCACCTGCGCTGCGGGGCGCTGGCCACGGTCGCCCTGGTCCCGCCCCGGCTGCCCCGGGGCACGGTCCGCTGCGACGCCCTGGGCCGGGTCGCCGAGCTCGCCGCACCGCCCCCACCCGCCTGCACGGTCAACGGCGGCGTGTACGCCTTCGCGCCCGGGGTCGTCCCCCTGCTGCCGGACCGGGGGGACCACGCGACCACGACCCTGCCGCACCTGGTGCGGCTGCGGCAGCTGGCGGGATACCGCGCCGAGGGCTACTGGTGCGCGGTCAACACCCCGGCGGACCTGCGAGAGCTACGGGAGCGCGTGGCACCGACCGCGCCACCCGGGAACGGACCCGGCCCCAGCGGTGCGACCGGGGACCGACACCCGCCGGCCTGAGACCTCCCCGGTCCACGATCGTCCTCAGCACGAGCGACGCAGCGCTCCGCGGCCGGGGAGTGGCGCCGGGGTGGCGACTCAGGAGAGCCGCCTCCCGGGGTACGGAGGCAGGGCGGGGCCCGGCAGCCGGACCTGGCGCGAGTACACCGGCGGGGTGCCCTCCGTGGGAGCGGGCTCCGTGAAGCACTCCAGGAGCAGCTCGCCGCGCAGGTCGTCGAGCTCGTCGGGCGCCTCCTCCAGCAGCGCGTCCGCCCACACCTCCAGGGGCACGTTCCTCAGCGCGTCGTTCGGAACCCGGTTGACCGGCTCGGGCCCCAGCACCGCGAACTCCGGCTCGCCGTCCGCACGGAACCGCAGCCGCCACCAGTACGGCTGCCAGTAAGGGCGCTTCACCGGGAACCGCCTCCCGTCCGCGGTGCGCGTGCGTGCGGCGCCCTCACGTCCTGACCCAGGGCATCTCCGTCGACCCGGGCGCCGTGAGGAATCCGTCGATCCCCCACTCGGCGCCCCAGTTTCTGCCCGCCCAGTCCCCCTTCGGCGACCAGAGGGGCCGGGCCGGCTGCGGCCCCCACACGGCAGGGTCCGCGCGCACCAGCAACTCGTCCTCCGCCGCGTAGCCGCCGGTCAGCACGGTGACCAGGAACTCCGCGAAACCACCGTCGAAGTGGTCGAGCCGGTCCTCGTAGAACACCGCCACCGGCCACTGCTCGGGGTCCGGACCGGTGGTCAGCCAGCAGCACTGGTTGTGGTTGCTGTTCCAGCCCCAGGGCAGCAGGCCGCCCGGGTCCGGGAACACCGGGGTGGGGCCCGGCAGCTCCCACCACACCTCTTCGCCTTCGAGCTGATCGCGGAGATCGGTGTCGGTCCTGAAGCGCCATCCCGCCAGACCGGTCGGCTCGCCGGCGTGGACCGGCGTCTCCGTCGGCGTGTACACACCCCACTCGCCGTTCAGGTTCACTCCGCCGTACAGGTCGATGAACGCCCGGTAGTCCGAGGGCAGTTGGACCCCCAGCTCGGCAGGCGCCGACTCCCACGGAACCCGCGCCGGGGCGTACACCGGCTCCCCCATGATCGCCCGCAGTCGGTCCCACGCCTCGGCCATCGCCCGCCCTCTCGCCGATTGCCAGCCCACCGGATGCCGCCTCTACGCGGTCGGGTCCCACTCCGCGAGCTGCTCCATCGGCTCGGTGGTGCCGGAGTTGTCCAGGCTGTCGAGCGGGATGCGGTCGTAGAAGTAGAGGACCAGGTCGCTCGCCGCCCCGCGCATCACCATGTCGCCCGGCTCCGCGTCGGCGGCGAGGCCGTCGCAGCGGACGCCGGAGGCGTCGAGGGTCAGGCGCCAGGAGCGGCCCTCGGCCGCGTGCAGGTCGATGGTCGCCGGCTTGAACGGCCAGGGGACGGTCGTCGCCGAGACGGTCGTCAGGAACTCGTCGACGCCCTCGACCGCGACGTCCGCCGGCAGCGGCTGTGCGGCGCCCAGGATGAGCTGGACGTCGTAGGTGTGGACGGCGATCTCCTGGATCTGGTGCCGGGCCAGGGCTCCGCTGGTCTCCGGGGCCTGCGAACGGCCCCACCAGGTCCAGCAGCCGCGGTCCGGACCGGCCTCGCGCAGAGCGTCGAGCATGAGCCCGGTCGACTCGGCGAGCCAGGCGTCCAGGGCTTCGCGGTCACGGGGCGCGGTCGGGGCGCCCTTCGGGGACGTCTTCGCCGGGGGCTCGGCGCCCGGGCCCGCCGCGACGATGGCGGCCTGGCGGCGGCGGCCGTCGCCGAGGTGCTGCGCCAGTTCACGCAGCGTCCAGTCCGGGCAGGTCGGGACCTGGACGTCGAGGTCGGGGGCGGCCGCGATCGCGGCGCGGAAAGCGGCCGACCGGTCCTCGATCAGCCTCAGGACCTCGGGAAACTCCACTATGTTCTGCACGCCGGATTGTGTATCACGGCACTCCGGCCACCGGACAGCGAATTTGTCGGCACGGTCCCCGCGGTGGACCGGAGCACGGGGGCGCCGACGTCACCGACACGCCGGGCGACAGTGGTCTGCGGGTCGCGGCCCCCGGCCGAGGCCGGGGGCCGCGGGAGGCGGTCAGCCCGCCATACAGGCGGCCCACTGGCCGCGAGCGAAGGACGCGCCGCCGGACCAGTAGTTGACGTTCCACGCCGCGGTGCACTGCTCCCTCTTCGACAGCTGCCGCGGGTAGGCGTTCGCCTGGGTCCCGGTGGCCAGGACGAGCACCGGGGCCAGCACGGCGGCTACGGCCGAGGCGGCGACAAGTCGGCGGATCTTCATGGGTGTGGATCCCTCTTTCGAGACGGCCGGACGCTCCGACGGAGCCCGGCCGGAGTGGTCGGCTCCGTGCGCCACATCCTGGCAATGCCCCTCGACCTGGGGGTATCCCACAAACCTGGGATGTCCCCGGACCGGCGGTGGGCGTCGGCGAGGAAGCGAGAGGAGTGGGAAGTCGGAGGGGTCGACTTCCCACTCCTGTTGGTTCAGTGGGGTGTTGGGCTATCGCGGGGTTCAGGGGGCATCGGGGACATCGGGCGCGGCGGGCGCGACGAGGTCGAGTTCGGCCCACACGGTCTTGGAGTTGGGGTGGCGGGGGATGGTGCCCCAGCGGTGGCTGAGGGCGTCGATGAGGGTGAGGCCGCGTCCGGTCTGGGCACTGGGGGTGTGGACGGTGGGGAGGACGGGGAGTCTGTCAC
The DNA here is from genome assembly GCF_042268845.1 of Kitasatospora sp. NPDC056273. Classification (NCBI taxonomy): domain Bacteria; kingdom Bacillati; phylum Actinomycetota; class Actinomycetes; order Kitasatosporales; family Streptomycetaceae; genus Kitasatospora; species Kitasatospora sp. NPDC056273. Next base: position 151,874 of record NZ_JBHJSJ010000018.1, read on the forward strand.
CCCGGGGGTCGCTGATCTCGATGCGAAGGGTGGTGCCCCGGCGCACGGAGGTGGTGAGGGAGAGGTGAAGCTCGAACCCGCGCCCCGGAACGCGTCCGTGCGTGATCGCGTTGGCGGCCAGCTCCGTGACGATCAGCAGCGCGCAGTGGAACGGCTCGGTGTGCGTGGAGTCCAGCCCCCAGTGGGTGAGTTGACGCCTCGCCAGGCGCCGGCAGATGGCGGCGCCCTTGGGGGTGGCGGCGAAGAGGGCGGTACGGGACCGGGGGTCTTCGAGGGGGGTTTCGGTCGTCATGGGAGTAAAGCGTGGTCGGGCGGACGTACGCTGACCAGCAGCCCGGCGGACACAGAGAGTATCTGTACGGGTGCGCATAGTTGGCCTGCCGGTCGACCCAAGATCGAAAGAGATGGACTGCGATGAGCCTTGAGGGAACCGTCTTCGAGGACGGCGAGACGGCGGAGGGCTTCGACGGCGTCGCGGAGTTCTACAGCGCGGTCGGAAAGATGATCAAACTCCTCCGCGAGCGGGCGGGAATCACGCAGAAGCAGCTGGCCAAGACCACCGGCTACAGCGAAGACCACGTCGGGGCCGTGGAGCGGGGCGTGCGGACCCCGAGGATCGAGTACCTGACGGTGGTGGACGACGCCCTTGACGCAGGCGGGCTGCTCAAGGTCGTCGCGGACGACGTGATGAAGGCGAAGGTGCGCGTGTCCGAGAGGCACCCCGCCTACAACAAGGCCTTCACCCAGGAAGAGTGGAAGGCGATCGAGATCCACGAGTACAGCAGCCTCCACATTCCTGGGCTTCTCCAAACGGAGGCCCATGCACGAGCACTGTTCGACATGCGCAGGCCGTGGCTCTCCGTGGAGCAGGTCGACCAGTGGGTTGCCGCGAGGTTGGAGCGGCAGCAGATCCTCACTCGCTGGCCCTTGCCGGTCATGAGTTGGGTGATCGACGAAAGCGCCCTGCGTCGTCCGCTGGGCGGCTGGGACGTTCACCGGGAGCAGTTGCGCCACCTGCTCAAAGTCGCCGAGATCCGGGGCCTGGAGTTGCAGGTCATGCCGCTCGACAGGACCGAGAACGCCGGTATGGGGGGTTCGTTCGTCCTCCTCACACCGAACGGACGGCCGCAGATCGCGTACGTTGCGGTCCAGCACGTCAACAGGCTGATCACGGAGCCGGAAGAAGTCCGTAAGATGGCCGCACGGTACGGCACTCTCAGGGGGCAGGCGCTCACCATGAGGGAGTCCTTGGCCTTGATCGAAATGATCCTGGGAGAGCGATGAGCATGGCCGAGCTGACGTGGTTCAAGAGCAGCTACAGCAGCAATGAAGATGCCGCGTGCGTGGAGGTCGCCGAGACCCCCGGCACCGTCCATGTGCGTGACTCCAAGGACAAGACCGGCCCCCAGCTGGCCTTCGAGTCGACCGCCTGGGCGGCCTTCGTGAAGTTCGCCGCCACCACCGAGGTCTGACCGACCAGAGCTCCCCTCAAACGGCCCACCGCCTTCCCGGCGGCGGGCCGTTGGCGTACCCGCTGCCTCCTGCCCCCACCCGACAGATCCACTCTGTACGGGTCCGGGCCGGCGTGTGTCAGCCCCCGACGCTCTCCCTGGTCCGGCGGGCCGCGCCGATGTCCGGGCTCAGCGCCGGCCGGGCGCCTGGGCCAGCAGGCAGGCGTGGGACCGGTTTTCCCGCTGCGGGTGCGGCTGTTCAAGGCGGGTCGTGACGGTGAAGCCGGCCTGTTCGAGGAGTTCGGCGAGGCGCCCGGCCGGGACGAGGTGCGAGGCGTACGACACCGGGTGGCCGTACGCCTGGGTCGGGCGCAGCAGTTGGGCCTCGCCGACGTGGCCGCCGAGGAGGAGGTGGCCGCCGGGTGCGAGGACGCGGGCGAACTCGGCGAAGAGGCCGGGCAGTTGCGCGGCCGGGGTGTGGTGGACGGAGTACCAGGCGAGGATGCCGCCGAGGGCACCGTCGGGGAGGTCGAGGGCGTCCATCGAGCCGTGCAGGAAGCGCAGTCGGGGGTAGGCCCGGCGGGCGAGCGCGACCATCTCGCCCGACACGTCCACCCCGAAGGCCCGCAGCCCCAGGCCGGACAGGTACGCCGTCACCCGCCCGGGGCCGCAGCCGAGGTCCGCGACCTCGCCGCCGCCCGACTCCCGTACCAGCTCCGCGAAGGCGGCGAGCATGGCGCGGGACACCGGGTCCATGCCCTCCGGCGGGACGACGAGGCGGAGGTAGTCGGCGGCGACGGCGTCGTACGAGGCGCGGACGGCGGCGAGGTGCGCGGGTTCGGTCACCGCGCCATCTTGGCAGCCCTGGCGGCGCGTTCGGCGAAGACCTTCTCCCGGCGGTCGGCGGTCTGCTTCAGCATGCGCTTGCGGTCGCGGGCGGAGAGGCGGTCGATGTAGAGGCCGCCGTTCAGGTGGTCGGTCTCGTGCTGGAGGCAGCGGGCGAAGTAGCCGGTGCCCTCGATCACGACGGGGTCGCCGTGCTGGTCGACGCCGCGCACCACGGTGCGGGCGGGGCGGGCGAGTTTGGTGTTCGCGCCGGGGACGGAGAGGCAGCCCTCGGTCTCCTCGATCAGTGCGCGGCCGGGCTCCTGCTCGTCGACCACCGGGTTGAGCACGTGGCCGGTGTGCCGGACGCCGTCGTCGTCGGGGCAGTCGTAGACGAACAGGCGCAGGTCGACGTCCACCTGGTTGGCGGCGAGGCCGCAGCCGTCGGCGACGTGCATGGTGGCGAACATGTCGTCGATGAGCCGGGCCAGGCGCTCGCTGCCGAAGTCCTCCTCGGTGGCGGTCCGGCAGGTGCGGCTCAGGATCTCCTCCCCCACCTCGGTGATCCGCAGGACGGTCGGCCGTTCGCGCAGCTCGGACACGGGAGGGCACTCCTTCGAGAGACGGTACTTGCGGTCTGACTTTGCAAAGTAGCAGACTTTGCAAAGTGACCGAAGACCTCGTCAGAACCGGCCCCCTCCCCGAGCACGCCGTCCGCACCGCGCTGCTGGACCTGCTCGCCGAGCGCGAGCACGGCACCGTCACCTCCACCGAGGCCGCCGCCCGACTCGGCCTCAGCTCCGGCCTCTGCTCGTTCCACCTGCGGCAGTTGGCCCGGTACGGGCTGATCGAGGAGGCCCCGGCCACCGACGGGCGGGCCCGGCCCTGGCGGCTGCCGACAAGCCGACCGGACGCCGTGGAAGGCGGGTTCGGAGAGCTGGCGCGCGGCCTGGAGGACGAGAGCTACCAGCGCTGGCTCGCCCGGCGCGCCGAGGCCCCGGCCGAGTGGCGGCAGGACGAGGCCTTCAGCGCCGTCGTCTACCTGACGCCCGAGGAACTGGCCGCCGTCGGCGAGGAGGTCCGCCGGACGCTGGCCCGCTACCGGGGCCGCGAGACCGACCCGGCCGCCCGCCCCGCCGGGGCCCGCCCGGTCGCCGCCGTCACCCGGCTCTTCCCGCTCCTCGACCAGTAGACCGCCGGATGGACAGGCCGTCAGACGGCCCGCGAACGCGCCCGCAGCGCCCGTACCAGCGGCCCGGCCGCCAACCCCGCCACCGCTCCGAAGGCGACCCCCTGCACCCCGTCCCAGACGTCCTGCACGTCGCAGGCCCGCCCGATCGCCGGCAGCGCGTAGTGCACCGCCGACACCGCGAACGGCAGTACCGCCGCACCCAGCAGCGCCGCCGCCCGCCGCCGGGGGCCCGCCAGCGCCGCCGCGAAACCGACCGGGGCGTAGGTCGCCAGCTTGAGCTCGATGTGCCGGACGTGCAGCAGCTCGTACGGCGACCGCGGCCGGCCGCCCGCCACGGCGCAGTGCCGGACGGCGCCCTCCGAGAGCCGGAACGCCTCCGGCAGCAGGGTCGCCACGACCACCCCGCCGAGCCCGAGCAGCAGGACGAAGCCCACCACCCAGTGGGCCCGCAGCAACCGCCCCACCGGCCGGTTCAACAGGGCCGCGGGCACCAGCGAGAGCAGCAACCCGGGCCAGAACATCGGCATCCCGCCGAGCACCGCACTGATCACGCCTCAAACGGACGCCCCGCGCACCCGGCCGGTTCTCACCCGGAGGAGAAAAACCTCCGGAGCGTCACCATCCGCTCACCGCGCGGACCGTCAGGCGACCGCGCGGAAGCCGACGCGGCCCCGACCCGACGGCCGCGCGAAAGCCGACGCGTCCTGGTCTACTGGGTCGGTCCCCGACGAGGACCCCCTTGACCAGCACCCGAGGAACAGGAGCCGGCCGTGCCCGAGCAGGAGATCCCGCGCGCCCCCATGACCACCGAGGAGATCGAGGCGGCCAACCTGGGTGCGCCCACCAGGCCCGACGGCCGGATCGTCCTGCGCGACCACGACCCGCGGTGGCCCGCGGCCTACCAGCGGGAGGCCGCCGGCATGGCGGAGCGCCTGGCCCACCTCGACCACCGGATCGAGCACGTCGGTTCCACCTCCGTGCCCGGCCTCCCCGCCAAACCGGTCGTCGACATGCTGCTGATCGTGCCCGACTCCGCCGACGAGGCGGCCTACGTGCCCGCCCTCGAAGCCCTGGGCTACCGGCTCGCCGTCCGCGAACCCGACTGGTACGAGCACCGCGTCCTGCGCCGGTACGCCATCGATCCCAGTGCCGACTACGCCAACCTGCACGTGCTGTCCGCCGGATGCCCCGAGATCGGGCGGATGCTGCGCTTCCGCGACCGGCTGCGCCGCCACCGCGGCGACCGCGAGCTGTACGCCGACGCCAAGCGGGCCCTGGCCGAGCAGTCCTGGGAGTACCTGCAGAACTACGCCGACGCCAAGACCGAGGTGATCGCCGGCATCATCGAACGGGCCGCGGCCGAAGCGGAATAGGCGCTCAGTGCGGGATCGAGGAGATCAGCTCCTGCGCGCCCTGCCGCTTGAGCGCCAGCGCCACCGACGTCCCGAGGTCCTCCGGGCTGAGCGCGCCCGCCCACTCGTGGGCGTCCAGCACCTGCTTGCCGTCCGGGGTGAAGACCCGGCCGCGCAGCGAGAGGCGGCCGTCCCGCTCGGCCCTGGCGTACCCGGCGATCGGGCTGTTGCAGTGGCCCTGGAGCGCGTGCAGGAACATCCGCTCGGCCGCCGCCTCGCGCCAGGTGTCGTGGTGGCCGAGGCCGGTGACCGCCTCGATGGTCGCGGTGTCGCCCTCGCGGCACTGCAGGACGAGGATGCCGGCGCCGATCGGCGGGCACATCGCCTCGATGCCGAGCACCTCGGTGATCCGCGCCTGCTCGCCGATCCGCTCCAGGCCGGAGAGGGCGAGCAGCAGCGCGTCGACGTCCCCGGCGTCCAGCTTGGCGAGCCGGCTGTTGGCGTTGCCGCGGATCGGGAGGCACTCCAGGTGCGGGTGGGAGGCGGCGAGTTGGGCGACCCGGCGGACGGAGGAGGTGCCGATCCGGGTGCCGGGCGGGAGGGCGGCCAACGGCAGGCCGCCGGGGTGGACGAGGGCGTCGCGGATGTCGTCGCGGCGCAGGTAGGCGGCGAAGACGGTGCCCGCCGGCAGCGGTCGGTCGGCGGGCACGTCCTTGAGGCAGTGGACGGCGACGTCGGCCTCCCCGGCGAGCAGCGCGGCGTCGACCTCCTTGGTGAAGGCGCCCTTGCCGCCGAGGGCGGCGAGATCACCCGTCCAGCGGTCGCCCGAGGTGGTGACGGGCACCACCTCGGTGCGCAGCCCCGGGTGCAGGGCGGCGAGTTCGGTGCGGACCCGCTCGACCTGGGCCAGTGCCATGGGCGAGGAGCGGGAGACGATGCGGATCAGCTCAGCGGTGGCCATGGCGCAGATGATAGGCGTCCTCACGACACGGACTGAGCATGCGTCAGTTCCGTGACGGGAACGCGGCGGACCCGCGCACGGCGGAGGGCCGGTCGGATGATCCGACCGACCCTCCCCCCACGGCGGGCTTACTCGTTGTGCAGTACCTCGGCAATCGGCAGCCGGGCGGCCGAACGGGCCGGGACGAGCGCGCCGAGGACGGCGATGGCGACGCCCGCGACGCCGACGCCGGTGAGCAGCGGGGCGCTCCAGACGTCCATCGTCCACTCCGGGAAGAGGATGCTCCCGACGTTCTCGATGAGCAGCCGGTGCGCCAGGATGCCGGCCGGGACGCCGATGAGCGCGCTGACCACGCCCTGCCAGGCCACCGAGGTGATCGTCATCGTCACCACCTGGCGGGGTGTCATGCCGATCGACTTGAGCATGCCGAGGTCCCGGCGGCGCTCGCGGATGGTGAGCAGCAGGGTGTTGAAGACGCCCAGTGCGGCGACCACCGACAGCAGGACGGTGAAGATCGTGGCGAAGCTGATCACCGCGACGATCGGGCCGGACGGGTCGGGCGCGAACACCTGGGCCGAGAGGCTCGGGTCGGCGGCCGTCACGGCCCGCTGGTACGCCTGGGCGTCGGCGCCCTCGGCGAGGCTGATGTCGTACTCGACCGCGTGCGGGTCGTCGGTGAGCGCGGCCCGGGTGAGGTCGTTGGATGTGAAGGCCCGGGCGTTGCCCTGGACCACCTCGCCGACGACGGTGACGGTCAGCCGGCGGCCGTCGAGGTCGAGGGTGAGCCGGTCGCCGAGCCTGAGTCCGTGCTCCCGGAGGAAGGAGGGCCCGGCCTCGATCTCGTTCGGCCCGGTCGCCGCGCGGCCCCTGACCACCTCGCGCTGCAGCTGGTCCGTGATCCCGTCGCCGCTGAGGAAGTCGGCGAAGACCGGCTGGGTGAAGCCGACCAGCCCGACCTTGACCAGCCCGCGGACGTGGACCTGGTCGGCGCCGGGGGTGGTCCGCAGCATCGTCTCGGTCTGGGCGGGGGTGAGCCGGGGCTCGGTCTTGTTGCCCGCGAAGTGGGCGGTCTGCACCCTGACGTGGGTGTGGCCGTCGTTGTGGCCCACCAGCCTGGTCAGGGTGGTGCCCAGTCCCGACGTCACGGTCACGGTGAGCACGCCGAGCACGATCGCCGACATGGTGAGCGCGGTGCGGCCGGGGCGGGCGAAGGGCTGGCCGAGGCCGAGGCTGACGGCGCGCGGCAGGCGGGTGCCGCTCAGCAGGCGCTGGACCTTCAGTCCGCGCCCGGCGCGCGGTGCGCTGCCGGCCGAGATGGCCTGGGCGGCGGACAGCCGGTGGGCGCGCGAGGCGGGGAGGAGGGCGGCGAGGACCACCAGCAGCGGGACGCTGACCAGGGTGGCGGCGGGCAGCCAGCCGGCCGGTTCGATCACGGCGGTGCCGGTGGTGATCCCGGAGAAGGCGGACTGGAGGATCGGGTGGGCCGCCACCCAGCCGGCCGCGGTGCCGAGGACGGTGCCGGCGACGGCGGGTACCGAGACCATGGTCAGGTAGACGGTGACCACCTGGCGCGGGGTGAAGCCGATCGCCTTCAGCACGCCGATGTGCCGGTAGCCGGAGACGACCGCGCCGCTCACCACGTTGCCGACGATCAGCGCGGCGACGACCAGGCCGAGCACGCCGAAGACCGTCATCAGCGGCAGGTAGGCGTCGGCGCCCGCGGAGAAGGCGTCCTTGAGCACCAGGTAGGACTGGACGTTGGTGAGCGCGTCCTTCGGCAGGCCCTCGGTGGCGGTGGCCAGGGCGGAGGTGAGCCGCTGTTCGTCGGAGGCGTCGGAGAACCGGTAGAGCATCTGCCGGGCGCTGGGGTGCAGGTCGGCGGCCTGTTCGGGGGTGACCCAGCCGCCCGCGCTCTGGCTCATGCTGGTGGCGTAGCCGACGATGGTCAGCGTCCGGCCGCCGCTGAGGGGCAGCGGGTAGTCCAGGTTGGCGGGCGAGAAGCCGCCGAACGGCTCGTTGATGACGACCTCGCCGGGCTTGCTCGCCCAGCGGCCGCCCAGCAGTTGCACCCGGTCCACCGGGCCGGCCGGGTCGGAGCGGCCGACCAGGGTGAGCGCTCCGGGCGGGCTGCCGACCCAGTCGGTGGGGATCTCCACCACGGCCTGGTCGAACGGCCCGGCGGCGGCCTCGACGCCGGGCCGGTGGGCGGTGGCGGCCAGTTGTTCCGGCGTGGCCCCGGCCGGGTCGAAGGTCGCGACGACGTGGGCGCCGCGCTGCTGGGAGAAGGCGTCGTCGAAGGGGGCCCGGGCGGCGCTGATCACCGCGAGGGCGAGCAGCACGGTCGTGGTGGAGCAGAAGACGACCAGGCCGATCACGATGGTCTGCACCCGGCGGCGCTTCACGGCCGCCCGGGAGGCACGCCAGACGGCGCCGGTCATGCGGACGCCTCCAGCATCCGGTCGCCGGCCACCCGGCCGTCCGCGACCTCGACCAGCCGGCTGGCGCAGCGGGTGGCCAGGGCGGGGTCGTGGGTGACGATCAGCAGGGTCTGGCCGATCTGGTTGAGGTCGATCAGGAGGTCCATCACCTGCTCTCCGGAGCGGCTGTCCAGGGCGCCGGTGGGCTCGTCGGCGAGCAGCAGGGCCGGGCGGTTCATCAGGGCGCGGGCCACCGCGACGCGCTGGCGCTCGCCGCCGCTGAGCGTGGCCGGGTAGACGTCCTTGCGGTGCGCGACGCCGAGTTCGTCCAGCAGCTCCAGCGCCCGGCGGCGGGCCTGGCGGGCGCCGGTGCCGGTCAGCTGGGCGGCCAGGGCGACGTTGTCGAGGGCCGGGAGGTCGTCGATCAGGTTGAAGAACTGGAAGATCATGCCGACGTGCCGGCGGCGGAACAGGGCCAGCCCGTTCTCGTTCAGCCGTCCGAGGTCCTGGCCCTGCACCCGGACGGTGCCGGCGGTGGGCCGGTCCAGTCCGGCCACCATGTTCAGCAGGGTGGACTTGCCGCACCCCGAGGGGCCCATCACGGCGACCGCCTCGCCGGCGCGGATCCGCAGGTCGACGCCGTCGAGCGCCTTGGCGTCGCCGAACTCCTTGTGCACCCCGGACAGCTCGACGACGACCTGCGCGTCGTCCGGCCGGGAGGTCCCGTCGTGGTCGTTGCTCATGGTGGACGACCGTAGGCGCGGGGCCGCCGCCGGCACGTCCCACCCCGGGTGTAACCGCGGCGGCCGTAGTACCCGGGATGTACGGGGGCGGCACCCCCGGATGATGTGGATCATGCGGTGACCTGGGAGGCTGTCGCCGTGTGGGGAACGGGGTGGGAGTGGGCGGCCGTCGCGACGGCCGCTGCGGCGGGCACGGCGGCCGGCTGGCTGGCGGTGGCGCTCGCCCGGGCGCGGCGGCTGCACCGGGCGGCCATCGGCGAGCGCGGCTGGCTGCTGGAACGGGAGCGGGAGAGCGCCGCCCGGACCGCCGTGGAGGCCGAACGGTCGCGGATCGCCGCCGAGTTGCACGACATCGTGAGCCACAACGTGAGCCTGATGGTGGTGCAGGCCGGGGCCGCGCGCGAGGTGCTGGCCACCATGCCCGCGGAGGCGGCGGCCGCGATGGCCGCGGTCGAGGCGGCCGGGCGGGACACGATGACCGAGCTGCGGCACCTGCTCGGCCTGCTGGCCCCCGCCGCGGACGGCAGCGAGGAGCCCGCGCCGGACGGCTTCGCGCCGCAGCCCAGCCTGAGCCGGCTGAGCCCGCTGATCGACCGGTTCGCCTTCGCCGGGCTGCCGGTCGAGGTGCGGGTCTCGGGCGAGCCGAGACCGCTGCCGGGCGGGATCGACGTGACGGCGTACCGGATCATCCAGGAGGCGCTGACCAATGCGCTCAAGCACGGGGACGGGGTGACGGCGGAGGTGACGGTGCGCTACGCGGACCACTACCTGCGGGTGGAGGTGCTCAACAGCGGTCCGAGCGTGCTCTCCGGGGCGGCCGCCGCGTCAGGCGGACGGTCCGCACCGGACGGGCCGAGGCCGGACGGGCCGAGGCCGGACGGCGCCGGGCGCGGGCTGATCGGCCTGCGCGAGCGCGTCGCGGTGTACGGCGGGGACCTGGACGCCCGGCGCCGGCTCGGCGGCGGCTTCCGGGTCCGCGCCCGCATCCCGCTGGACCGGCCGTGACGGAGGAGAACGTGCCCCAGGACCAGGAGCGCCGCCCCCGGGTGGTGATCGCCGACGACCAGGAGCTGGTCCGCACCGGCTTCCGGATGATCCTCACCGCGCGCGGCATCGACGTGGTCGCCGAGGCCTCGGACGGCGCCGAGGCGGTGGCCGCCGCCGTCCTGCACCGCCCGGACGTGGCGCTACTGGACATCCGGATGCCCGGCACGGACGGCCTGGAGGCCGCCCGGCGCATCCTGGCCCAGGTGCCCGGCTGCCGGGTGATCATGCTGACCACCTTCGACCTGGACCACTACGTCTACGCCGCGCTGTCCGCCGGGGCCAGCGGCTTCCTGCTCAAGGACGTCACCTCCGCCCACCTCGCCGCCGCCGTACGGCTGGTGGACACCGGGGACGCGCTGCTCGCCCCCTCGATCACCCGGCGCCTGGTCGAGCGGTTCGCGGCCGGCGCCCCGCGCCCGGCCCCGGGCGCCGACGGCCCGGCGCTGCACCGCGACCTCGCGCCGCTCACCCCGCGCGAGGCGGAGGTGCTGGCGCTGCTCGGGCGCGGGCTGTCCAACACCGAGCTGGCGCGCGAGCTGACGCTCAGCGAGTCGACGGTGAAGACCCATGTGGCCCGGATCTTCGCCAAGCTGAACCTGCGGGACCGGGCGCAGGCGGTGGTGCTCGCCTACGAGACCGGGCTGGTCGCGCCGGGCGGCGCCGACTGAACGTCAACTTCCCTTGACTGCGGGCTGATTGGCATGACTATCAGCCCAATCTCACTCCTTGGAGTTAACTCTCTTCACCACGTTCTTCTTTTTGCCAGTTCATGGGGCACCATCTGCATGTCCACGCCCGAACGTGACCACCACCTCGGGCGCCCCCCGGCATGACGAGAACACTTGGACCGGCCCGTGACCACCACCGCCCCCGTGTGGGACTGCCCCTTCCACCACACCGACGGCCTGGAGTTCGACCCCCTCCTGAAGCGACTGCTCACCGAGGCCCCGGTCGCCAGGATCCGGCTGCCGCACGGCGAGGGCGAGGCCTGGCTGGCCACCCGCTACGAGGACGTCAAGGTGGTCACCAGCGACCGCCGGTTCAGCCGCGCCGCCGGCATCGGCCGCGACCTGCCCCGGATGACGCCCGCCCCGATCGCCCAGGCCGAGGCGATCAACCTGATGGACCCGCCCGCCCACAACCGGCTGCGCCGGCTCGTCGCCCAGGGCTTCACCAACCGCCAGGTCGAACGGATGCGCCCGGCCACCCAGCGGACCGTCGACGGCTACTTCGACGAGATGACCGAGCACGGCGCCCCCGCCGACCTGATGCACTTCCTGGCCGGCCGCCTCCCCCTCACCACCATCTGCGAACTGCTCGGCATCCCCTCCGCCGACCGCGCCGAACTGCGCGGCCACGCCGTGGCGATGATGCGGATGGGCCCCGGCAGCCGGGACGGCCAGGAGGCCGCCAAGAGCGCGCTGCGCGACTACTTCACCGGGCTGACGGCCGAGCGCCGCGCCCGCCCCGGCGAGGACCTGATCAGCGCCCTGGCCACCGCCCGCGACGGCGACGAACTGCTGGCCCCGGACGAGCTGACGGTCATGGCGATGGTCCTGCTGGTCACCGGCCACGACACCAGCACCTACCAGCTCGGCAACCTCACCTACACCCTGCTCACCCACCCCGAGCAGCTCGCCAAACTGCGCGCCCGGCCCGAGACGCTGCCCCGAGCCCTGGAGGAGCTGCTGCGCTTCATCCCGTTCCGCCAGGGCGTCGGCATCGCCCGGGTCGCCACCGAGGACGTCGAACTGGGCGGCGTGCTGATCCGGGCCGGCGAGGCCGTGCACGTCTCCTACCTGACCGCCAACCGGGACCCGGCGGCCTACGAGCGCCCCGACGAACTCGACCTCGACCGCGACGCCGGGCCCGTCAACATGACCTTCGGGTACGGCCAGCACCGCTGCCTCGGCTCGCACCTGGCCCTGATGGAGCTGCAGGTCGCCATCGGCACCCTGCTGCGCCGCTTCCCCGGCCTGCGGCTGGCCGTCGAGCCGTCCGAACTCGACTGGAACTCCGGCTCGATCTGGCGCTTCCCGCGCACCCTGCCGGTGGCCTGGTAGCCGACTCCCCGCCTGCCGCCGCCACCCGTCACCACCACCCGCCGCCGCCCGCCGCCCCCGGCCACCGCGGCGTCCGCACCGCTCCACGCATCCACCATGCCTGCCACCAGGCCCCCAGGGGAGACCCGTACCCATGGCAACACTCTGCCGCCCCGCCATCGCCGTACCCGAGCACGTCATCACCCTCGACGAGACCCTCGCCCTGGCCCGCACCCTGCACGCCGACCACCCCCAACTCGGCCTGGCGCTGCGGCTGATCGAGAACACCGGGGTGCGCACCCGGCACCTGGTCCAGCCGATCGAGCGGACCCTCGCCCACCCGGGCTTCACCGTCCGCAACGAGGTGTACGAGCGCGAGGCCAAGCGGCGCGTCCCCGAGGTGGTCGAACGCGCCCTCGCCCACGGCGAGTTGACCGCCCGGGACATCGACCTGATCGTCTACGTGTCCTGCACCGGCTTCATGATGCCGTCGATGACCGCCTGGCTGATCAACACCATGGGCTTCCGCTCCGACACCCGCCAGGTGCCGATCGCCCAGCTCGGCTGCGCGGCCGGCGGCGCCGCCGTCAACCGGGCGCACGACTTCTGCCGCGCCTACCCGGGCGCCAATGTGCTGATCGTCGCCTGCGAGTTCTGCTCGCTCTGCTACCAGCCGACCGACCTCGACGTCGGCTCGCTGCTCTCCAACGGGCTGTTCGGCGACGCGGTCGCCGCCGTGGTGATGCGCGGGAACGGCGGGCACGGCGTGCAGGTCGAGCGCAACGGCTCGCACCTCGTCCCGCACACCGAGGACTGGATCTCGTACGGGGTGAAGGACACCGGCTTCCACTTCCAGCTGGACCGGCGGGTGCCCGGCACCATGGAGCTGCTCGCGCCCGCGCTGCGCGGCCTGGCCGGGGAGCACGGATGGGACGTCTCCGGGCTCGGCTTCTACATCGTGCACGCGGGCGGCCCGCGCATCCTGGACGACCTGTGCCGCTTCCTCAACCTGGAGCCGGCCACCTTCCGCTACAGCCGGGCGACGCTCACCGAGCGCGGCAACATCGCCAGCGCCGTCGTCTTCGACGCCCTGGCCCGGCTGTTCGCCGACGGCGGCGTGCCCGAGGGCACCACCGGGCTGATCGCGGGCTTCGGACCGGGCATCACCGCCGAGATCTCGCTGGGCAGTTGGGTCGGCGCACCGGCCGAAGGGGCGCGTCCGCGCCGGCCGCGCGCCATCTCCACCTCCGACATCGCGCTCGTCCATCCGACCGTCCCCCGCCGTTTCCCGACCGGCACTACGATCTCCTGATGACCGATACCACGGAGCGCACCGACACCTCTGCCAGATCAGCCGAACTCGCCGCCCTGTTCCCGGCGTTGCACGCGCCGCAGTACTGGAGCTGGGGCCGCTTCGACGCGCAGTTCTCCACCGAGCCGCCGCCGGACGCCCTGGTCACCAACATCCACCTGGTCGGCTTCGCGGACGGTCAGGTCGTGCTCTGCCGGGACGACCGGGACCACTGGTTCCTGCCCGGCGGCACCCGGGAGCAGGACGAGGGCATCGTCGACTGCCTGGCCCGGGAGCTGCGCGAGGAGGCGGGCGCCCGGCTGCTCGGCGAGCCGCACTGGCTGGGCGCGCACCGCTGCCGCACCGAGGACCCGGTGCCGTACCGGCCGTGGCAGCCGCACCCGGAGAAGGCCTGGCTGTGGGGCTGGGGCGAGGTCGCGCTGGACTCCGCGCCGACCAACCCGGCGGACGGCGAGCAGGTGGTCGAGGTCCGTCCGGTGCCGCCCGCGGAGGCCCAGCGGCTGCTGCTGGCCGGGCACGACGCCTGGTGGGGCGAGCTGGTCGCGCTGGCGGTGGAGCTGCGCCGACGGGCCGGGCTGGGCTGAAACCGCTCCCCGCCGGGATATTCCCACTGGGACGGAAAACCACCGGAACAGCCGAACAGCAGCAGGCCATGTCCGTTTTGCGGTGATATGACTCGGCCATGGACACCAAACTGCTGGCCGTGGACTACCCGGCACTCCACATCTTCTGGACGATGCTGGAGCTGTTCCTCTGGATCCTCTGGTTCTTCCTGCTGTTCAAGATCATCACGGACATCTTCCGCAGCCACGACCTCGGCGGCTGGGCCAAGGCCGGCTGGCTGGTCCTGGTGATCATCCTGCCGCTGATCGGCGTCCTCGCCTACCTGATCGCCCGCGGGCAGTCGATGGGCAAGCGGGACGTCGAACAGGCGGAGCGGTCCGAGGCCGCGTTCAAGTCCTACATCCGGGACGCCGCCGGAACGGCACCGGCGGGCGGCGGAGGCGGCAGCCACGTCGACGACCTGGCGAAACTGGCGGCCCTGAAGGAGAGGGGCGCCATCTCCGAGGAGGATTACCAGAAGGCCAAGGACAAGCTCCTGGCCTGACCCGCACGGACGGCCGGGGCCGGTGGACGCACCGTGACGTCCACCGG
>NZ_JBHJSJ010000019.1:0-153918 GCF_042268845.1 Kitasatospora sp. NPDC056273
CCGCAGTGGCTCCCTCCTCCGCCTTGCGATGCACGCACCCCAACGCCGCCCCGCCCGCCCTCCGGGCGGACGACGGGAGTTCGAAGACAGGCCCTGGCCCGGCCGGCACCTTCGGCCGCGACCTGGAACTGCTGAGCCTTCCCGAACTCGGCCGCGTCCTGCGGTGGTTCGGCCAGTTCCACAGCGAGGAGCGGCTGCTGCCCAAGTACGCCTACGCCTCGCCCGGCGCGCTGTACGCGACCCAGCTGTACCTGGAGACCGGCGGCCTGGACGGGCTCGCGGCCGGGCTGTACTACTACCACCCGGTCGAGCACGTCCTGGTCCGGATCGGCCCCGCCGGGGCGCGGCCGGGCCCGGATGGCGGGGCCTACCTGACGCTGCACTTCTCCGGGAAGCACGGCGCCATCGAGCCGGTCTACAAGAACAACATCCGGGAGGTGCTGGAGTTCGAGACCGGCCACATGCTGGGCGTCCTGGCGGAGGTGCTGCCCGAGTACGGGCTGGACGTGCGCCCGATCGGCCTCGACCCGGCGGCCAAGGACCGGCTGGACGTCGCCGAGGAGGACCACTACCTGGGCGCCTTCGCGGTCGTCCGGGCCGGCGGCCCGGCGCGGGACGAGGGCACCGAGCTGTACGTCCAGGCCCACGAGGGCCGGGTGGATGGTCTGCCGGGCGGCCTCTACCGGTACGCCGACGGCGAGTTGACGCACGTCTCGGAGGAGGTGGTGGAGTCCCGGCACGTGATCGCGATCAACCAGGCCGTCTACGCCCGGGCCTCGTTCGGCATCACGGCCGTCGCCCGTGCCGAGGAGGAGTGGCTGCGGTACATCGTGCTCGGCACGGAGCTGCACCGCCTCCAGCGCAACGGCTTGGGGCTGGGCCTCATGTCCTCCGGCTACAGCTCCAAGTCCGGCCACCCGCTGCCCGCTTCGCGCCGCATCGACGAGATCCTGGCCGGCCGCGGCATCACCCCGGGACCGTCCTACTTCTTCCTCGGCGGCAAGGTGAGCGAGGAGCAGATCCGCAGCGAGGGCATGCACGAGGACACCGTCCACATGAAGGGACCGGCCGAGCTGATCAAGGACCAACTGGCCACCCTGCTGCCCGACTACATGCTGCCCAACCGGGTGCTGGTGATGGACGCCCTGCCGCTCACCGCCAACGGCAAGGTGGACCTCAAGGCGCTGGCCGCCTCCGAGGCCGTCCGCACGGCCGACGTGCGCGGCGCGTACGTCGCACCCGCCACCGGGTACGAGCGGTGGCTGGCCGAGGCCTGGGGGCGGGCGCTGGGGTACCAGGAGGTGTCGGTGACGGACGAGTTCTTCGCCGTCGGCGGGAACTCGCTGATCGCCGTCGCCCTGGTCCACCGGATCAACCGCGAGTTCGGCGTCGCGCTGCCGCTCCAGGTGCTGTTCGAGTGCCCCCGGCTGGGCGACCTGGCCGCGCGCGTCGAACGGGCCTGCGGCGAGGGCGGCGAGCGCGCGGGCGGGGACACCGGCGGGAGCGCGGCCTCCCGGCTGGTGCCGCTGCACCCGGGGGCGGCCGACCGGGCCGTGTTCTGCTGGCCCGGACTGGGCGGCTACCCGATGAACCTGCGGCCGCTCGGCCGGGAGGCGAGTGCGGGCCGGGCCTTCTACGGCGTCCAGGCGCACGGCGTCAACCCGGGCGAGACGCCGTACCCGACCATCCGGGAGATGGCCGCCGCCGACGTCGCCGAGCTGCGCCGGGTGCAGCCGCGGGGGCCGTACACGCTGTGGGGCTTCTCCTTCGGCGCCCGGGTCGCCTTCGAGGCGGCCTGGCAGCTGGAGCGCGCCGGGCAGCGGGTCGAGCGGCTGCTGCTGATCTGCCCCGGCAACCCGAAGGTGCGCCGGGACGACGCCCGGTCGTGGGGCCGTGAGGCCTCGTACGCCAACCCGGCGTACCTGACCATCCTGTTCGGGGTGTTCGCCGGCCGGATCAGCGGCCCCGATCTGGAGCGCTGCCTGGCCGAGACGGTGGACGAGGCGACCTTCGTCGCCTCCGTGCACCGGATGCTGCCGGAGCTGGACGAGGAGCTGATCCGGCGGATCACCGGGATCGTCGGCGAGACCTACGAGTTCGAGTACAGCTTCCGCGAGCTCGCCGAGCGGCGGCTGGAGGCGCCGGTGACCGTCTTCAAGGCCGCGGGCGACGACTACTCGTTCATCGAGGGCAGCACCGGCTACTCCGCGGCCCCGCCCACCGTGGTCGACCTGGCGGGCGACCACTATGGGGTGCTGCGGGAGCACGGGGTGGCCGAGCTGGCCGCCGCGATCCGGGAGGTGGAACGGACGGGCCCCGGGGAGCTCCCGGGCCGCTGATCGGATGATGTGGACACGCTCACGGATGGCTCAGGATCCGTGAGCGGGGGAGCCCCTTCGGATAGGGATGGCTCGGCTTTTCCGCCGATCCCGTCTCCTCCGAAGGGGCTTTCCGATGTCCGTGAAGAACTCCGCGCTGGCCACCGCCTGTTGCGCCCTGCTGCTCGCCCTGCCGCTCGCCCTCGCCCAGTCGGCCGCCGCCGACAGCAACGGCCCCAAGACGCCCGAGGAGGCCGCCACCTGCCACCAGGTGCTCGGCGCCCTGCTCGGCGGCTTCGGGCCGATGCTCGGCGAGGCCGTCTGCGTCGTGCAACCGGCCGACAAGGGCTGACGCCTCCCGGGAATCCGCCGCCGGCGGTGGCCGCCCTCCTCGGGCCGCCGCCGGCGGAGCCGGATCCCGG
Source organism: Kitasatospora sp. NPDC056273 (assembly GCF_042268845.1). Taxonomy (NCBI): domain Bacteria; kingdom Bacillati; phylum Actinomycetota; class Actinomycetes; order Kitasatosporales; family Streptomycetaceae; genus Kitasatospora; species Kitasatospora sp. NPDC056273. The sequence goes on from NZ_JBHJSJ010000019.1 coordinate 2,741, forward strand.
GCCCGCGCCGGGTGCGGGGCCGCCGGAGGCCGGCTCCGGATTCGCCCGGCCGGCCCACCGGGTGCGGGCCGGTCGTGGCGGCGGTCGGGTGCCGGGCCGACGATGAGGGGGCGGGGGCGGGGCGGGGGCGAGAAGGGAGCAGGACCGTGCAGGAGTTCCTGGTCGAGATCACCACCAGCGTCCCCGAGGGCACCGCCGAGGAGGAGGTCGACCGGCGGCGCGCCGCCGAGGCCGTCCGCGCCCGCGAGCTCGCCGCCACCGGCCACCTGGCCAGGCTGTGGCGCCCGGTCGGCGAACGGCGCAGCATCGGCGTCTGGCGGGCGGCCGACGAGGCCCGGCTGCGCGCGGAGGTGCTCGGCAGCCTCCCGCTGCGGCCGTGGATGACCGTCGTGGTGACCCCGCTCGAACCGCACCCCAACGACCCGGGCCCGGCCTGAGGCGACGGCTCAGGCGATGCGGGTCGGCGCGTCCTGGAGGGTGTGGCCGGTGGCGGTCAGCAGCGTCGTCAGGACGGCCGGGGTGACCGGGTGCTCGGTGCGGAGGTAGAGCTCGTCGGCGGCGGGGTGGGGGTGCACGGAGAGCAGGGTGATCCGGTGGTCGGCGAGCGCCGTGCGGGTGTGGGCGAGGGCCGTGGTGCGCACCCGCCAGAGCGCGACCGGGGGCGGGGCGTGCGGTGACCACCAGCTGTGGAGCAGGGCGGTGGCGAGCAGGGCGAGCGCGGAGGCGGCCACGACGACCGGGCCGTCCGGGCCGTGGACGACGATCTTGGCGATGAGGTCGGCCGCCGTGACGGAGAGGAAGACGGCGGCGAGTTCGACGGTGTCACGGCGCCAGCGGTGGGTGCGGCGGGCACCGGGGCCGGCGGGGGCACGGAGGGGAGAGGGCTTCGAATGCTCCATGCCACCACCGTGCCCGACCGGTGTTTCCCGGTCGGGCATCCGTCGTGACCGGCCGGTTACGGTCCGCGCCGGGGTGTTACGGGAGGAACGCGCGGGGCCGAGTCGGGAGGCCGGGCCGCCGGTGGTCTAGCCGAGCAGGTCGCGGGCCGCGGCCTTGACCTCGGCGAGCAGGAGGTGGAGGTCGGCCTCCGTCGTGGCGGCGTTGAGGAGGCAGGCGCGGAGCAGCTCGGCGCCGTCCAGGCGGGCGCCGGTGACGAAGACCCGGCCGCGCCGCTGGACGGCGGCGGGGAGGTCGCGGTTGAGGGCGTCGCGGGCGGCCCCGTCCCGGCCGGGGGCGCGGTGGCGGAACGCCACGATCGAGGTCTGCACCTCGGCGAGCAGCTCCAACTCCTCGTCCGCTTCGACGAGTTCGCCGAGCCGGCGGGCCAGGGCGGTGCACCGGGCGATGTCCCGGGCGAGCCCGGCTCGGCCCTTGTGGGCGATGGTGGCCCAGACCTTGAGGGCCCGGAAGGGGCGGGTCTGCTCGGTGCCGTACTCGGAGAACCAGCCGAGCGCGCCGGCCGACTCGTCGCGCAGGTAGGACGGGACGAGGCTGAAGGTGCCGCGCAGTTCCTCGGTGTCGCGGACCAGCGCGCAGCCGCAGTCGACCGGGACGCCGAGCCACTTGTGCGGGTCGAGGGCGAGCGAGTCGGCGCGCTCCAGCCCGGCGTAGCGGTGGGCGATGGCCGGGTCGAGCCGGCCGAAGGCGCCGTACGCGCCGTCCACGTGCATCCAGAGGCCCTGCTCCTCGCAGAGGTCGGCGATCGGGCCGAACCCGTCCACCGCGCCGGCGCCGACGGTGCCGGCCGAGGCGACCACCAGGAAGGGCAGCAGGCCGGCCGCGCGGTCGCGCTCGACGGCCGCTCGCAGGTCGGCGGTGTCCAGCCGGCCGTCGGGGCCGGTGGCCACGGTGCGCAGCTGCCGGCTGCCGAGGCCGAGCAGCTCGGCGGCCTTGCGGACGCAGGAGTGGGTCTCGCCGGTGACGTAGCCGACCAGCGGCGGCAGGCCCGCCAGGCCCTCCTCGCGGACGTCCCGGCCGGCCCGCCGGGCGGCGCGGTTGCGGGCGGCGGCGAGGCAGACGATGGTCGCCATCGAGGTGCCGGAGGTGAGCAGGCCGCCGCCGGCCGGGTGCGGGAAGCCGACCAGTTCGGCTATCCAGCGGACCACGGCGCGCTCCAGGTGGACGTCGGCGTGGTCGCCGCCGGCCGAGCTGGGGTTCATCGCGGAGGCGGCGAGGGTGGCGAGCACCCCGGCGGGGGCGGGGGCGGAGTTGACCCAGCCGAAGAAGCGCGGGTTGCCGTTGCCCATCGGGTACGGCAGGACGTCCCGTCCGATGGCGCCGATCAGCTCGTCGAGCGGGCGGCCCTCGGCGGGCAGCGGGGCGTCGAGCAGGGCCCGGCGGGCGGTCTCGTCCATGGGCTGCCAGACCGGGCGTCCGGGCAGGTCGGCGAGGTAGTCGGAGACGAGGTCGGCGGTGGCGTGGGCGGCACGGCGGAAATCGGCGTCGGTGACGTCGGCGGCGGCGACGTCGGTGCCGGTGACGTCGGTGCCGGTGACGTCGGTGCCGGGGGAGTCCTCGGTGGTCATGGCGTGCTCCAGGGAGGCCGGGGGACGGGCTGGGCGAGGCGCGGCGTCCTTGGCGCACCCGGGTCAGGCGATGATCGGGTGATCCTACGCAAGCAGGCCCGCACCGTGCGGTGCGAGCCTGCTTGCTGAGACCCGGGGGCGTCGGTCCGGGGGACCGGGGGCGTCAGTCCAGCGAGCTGGACAGGCCGCTCGCCGAGCGGCAGTAGCCCTGCATCTCCTTGTTGGTGATCTTGGCGCAGAGCCGTCCGGCCGCGCCCCCGTCGGTGTAGTTGACCGTGTAGTAGCTGACCAGGCCCTCGGCGCAGGCCTTGCGCTGCCAGCCGTCGGCGGCGGTCGCGCACTGTTCGGACGCCCAGTCCTCGCGGTCCAGGTTGTACTTCATGGTGCGCGAGCCGACACCGCGGCTGCAGTCCACCGCCCCGCCGCTGGCCTTGCCGTTGAGGCACCACTTGAGGGCCTCGGCGTAGACCTCGGGGTGGTTCGGGTAGTCGTGCGAGGAGAGGAAGAAGGTCGGGGCGTAGAAGAAGCAGGCCGACTGGAACAGCGACGGCTGGTCCTTGCACGGGTAGAGCGGGTCCTGGGCGAGCTTGTCGGCGGGCAGGTTGGCCTTGGCCTGCTCGTCCTCCTCGTCCGGGCCGAAGAGCTGCATGAACAGGCCCTCGGAGCAGCGGATCCGGTTCTGGTCGGAGGGGAACTTGTTGCACAGGTCGCGCGCCTTGGCGACGTCCTGCTTGGCGACGAACATGGTGCCGTGGCCGACGCCGTGGATGCAGGGCCCGGTGTTCTTGGGCGCGCAGAGCTTGAGCAGGTCCGTCTCGGGCTGGGTGGAGGCGTTGAGCATCTCCTCGACCGCGCCGTGCAGGTAGCCGGCCGCGCAGGTCTCGTGCGGGAAGGAGATGACCTTCTGGAAGTCGGCGTTGAAGCGCTTGACCGCCGCGTGGCCGAGCTCGTGCGCGATCGGGTGGCAGAAGCGCACGGTGTACGGCTTCTCCTTGGTGATCTTGTCGAGGTCGGCCAGGGCGACACCGGGGTCGGTGGCGTCCATCTCGGCCATCACCTTGTTGCGCAGCGTGGAGCGGGTCCACACGGCGGGGTCGCCGGTCGGGGTGGCGCTCGCGGGGCCGGCCGCGGCCGGCCGGGCGCCGGCGGCGGGGGCCCCGGGGGCGACGGCGGTCAGGGACGCGGTGGCCGCCGCGGGCGACCAGTCGGTGACGGCCACCGACCCCAGGCCCAGGACGCCCAGGAGCAGGGCGGTGAGAATCGCGAAGACTCGCGGCTGCATGACGGGATCCCCCGGCGGATCGAGGTGAACGTTTCGCTCCCATCCTGACGGCACGTGAGCGGTAAGCCGCGATTTCGCCCGCCATTCGGGAGGTGTCGGCGACGCTATCGCACCGTGGGACCTCCGGGCCCGGCGGGATGGTTCCGCACAATCACCCGGACGGAGTACGGGGGCGCGGGCGTCGCCGGGTGCGCCGTTCGGGTGGCGGCACCCGCGCCCCACACGCGTTCAGGCCCCGGCGGTCAGAGCTCCAGCGTCACCCGGTACTCCGTCAGCCAGGCGTCGAAGTCCAGCGCGAGGTCGACGGCCAGCCGGACGGACTGCGGGTCGGTGTCCGGGGCGAGCGCGTCGGCGAGGCGCCGCCGGTCGAGCAGGTCCAGGGCCGGGGAGGTGCGCTCGACGGCCAGTCGGGCCAGTTCGGCGCGCAGCTTCGCCGGGTAGTGCGGGTCGGTGGTGACCGGGTACGGGCTCTTCGCCCGCTCGGCGACCGCGGCCGGCAGCACGTCCCGGACGGCGGCGCGCAGCAGGCTCTTCTCCCGCCCGTCGAAGGACTTCATCGCCCATGGGGCGTTGAAGACGTACTGGACCAGCCGGTGGTCGCAGAACGGCACCCGCACCTCCAGGCCGTTGGCCATGCTCATCCGGTCCTTGCGGTCGAGCAGGATGCAGACGAAGCGGGTCAGGTTGAGGTACGAGATCTCGCGCATCCGCCGTTCGAGCGGATCCGCCTCCGGCAGGTGCGGGACCTCGGCGACCGCCTCGCGGTAGCGGGCCCTGCGGTAGCCGTCCAGGTCGAGCTTGCGGAGCAGTTCGGCGTCCAGGAGGTGCTCGCGCGGGGTGGCTCCGCCGCCGGCGATGCCGGTGAGGCCGAGCGCCCAGGGGAAGTCGTCGACGGCGATGGTGGCCGGGTCGTGGAACCAGCGGTAGCCGCCGAAGAGCTCGTCCGCGGACTCGCCGGACAGCGCGACGGTGGAGTGGCGGCGCACGCCCCGGAAGAGCAGCAGCAGCGAGGTGTCCATGTCGCCGACGCCGTTGGGCAGGTCGCGGGCGCGCAGCACGACGGAGCGCCGGGCCGGGTCCGTCAGGTCGGCCGCGTCCAGCTCGACGACGCTGTGGTTGGCGCCGACGTGGTCGGCGAGCAGCCGGGCGAACGGGCCGTCCTGGGTCTGCCGGACGTCGTTGGCGTTGAAGGTCTCGCTCTGCCCGGCGAAGCCGACCGAGAAGGAGCGCACCGGGCCGGCCCCGGCCGCTCCCAGGGTCCGGGCGGCCAGGGCGGTGACGGCGCTGGAGTCCAGGCCGCCGGAGAGCAGTGAGCAGAGCGGGACGTCCGCCTCCAGCTGGCGGTGCACGATGTCGTCCAGCAGGGCCCGGACCGTGGCGACCGTGGCCTCCAGGCTGTCGCGGTGCTCGCGCGCCTCCAGCGCCCAGTAGCGGCGGACCGAGAGGCCCTCGCGGCGCACCCGCACGACGTGCCCGGGCCGGACCTCGTGGATGTCCCGGTACGGGGTGAGCCCCGGGGTGCGGGCGTAGCCGAGCAGTTCGCGCAGCCCGTCCAGGTCCACCACCGGGCGGACGGCGGGGTGGGCGAACAGGGCCTTGACCTCGGAGCCGAAGACCACGCCGTCCGGGGTGCGGTGGTAGTACAGGGGTTTGACGCCCATCCGGTCGCGGACCAGCAGCAGCTCCTCGCGCCGGATGTCCCAGACCGCGAAGGCGAACATGCCGTTGAGCCGCTCGGCCAGGTGCTCGCCCCACTCCAGGTAGGCGCGCAGCACGACCTCGGTGTCGCTGCGGGTGCGGAAGCGGTGCCCGGCCGCCTCCAGTTCCGCGCGCAGTTCGCGGTGGTTGTAGACCTCGCCGCTGTAGGTGAGCACGGCCAGCGTCCGGCCGTCGTGCTCGACCGTCATCGGTTGGACGCCGCCCGCGATGTCGATCACCGCGAGCCGGCGGTGGCCGAGCACGGCGTGCGGCTCCAGGTGGACGCCGCCGGCGTCCGGGCCGCGGCGGGCCTGGGTGGCCGTCATCGCGTCGATGACCCCCCGTTCGGCGGTGAGGTCGCGCTCGAACGCGACCCATCCGGTGATCCCGCACATCAGCAAGCCTCCGGTCTTCCGCTTCGTGTTCAGGGGGTCACGCTACGTGCGGAGTTGGCGCCGCTTCAAGGGGCTTTCGGGAACAGGGGCGAACGGGTGGCCGTTCGACGGCCGAATGTGAAGGATTCGTGGATGTGATCTGAAAGTCGTAATGTCTGCCCGATTTCGGGCAGAAACTTTGGCTTCGGCGGCCGGCCCGACCTAGGCTCCACACTCGTGCCGAGCTCACCCCACCCCCACGAAGACCTCCTCGCCCACCTCACCCGGACCAGCCCGCTCGGGCCCCGGGAGGCGGCGCGGGTCGTGGCGGAGGTGCTGGCGTACTTCTCCGAGAGCACCGAGGAGTACGTGCGCCGCCGCCACACCGAGCTCCAGGCACGCGGTCTGACCAACGAGCGGATCTTCGCCCGGCTCACCGAGGAGCTGCCGCAGCGCCGGGTCTCGGCGCCGGAGCTCTCGGCCCGCCAGCTGCGGCGGATCGTCTACGGCTGAGGCGGCCGAGGCGGCCGAGCGCCCGTCGCCCTCACCGCGCTCGCTGCCCACTGCCCTCGCTGCCCTCAGCGGGCTGACCGCCCTCGTTCCCGACCTTCCGAAGACTTCGAAGAGGAGACCACGCATGTGCGGAATCGTGGCCTACATCGGCCCCAAGGACGCGACCCCCTTCCTGCTGGAGGGGCTGGCGCGGCTGGAGTACCGCGGCTACGACTCGGCCGGTGTCGCCGTCACCGGGCGCAGCGGCGGGATCAAGCTCCGCAAGGTGAAGGGCCGGGTCGCCGACCTGGCCGCGGCCGTGCCGGCCCGGTTCAAGGGCACCACCGGCATCGGCCACACCCGCTGGGCCACCCACGGCGTCCCCAGTGACGCCAACGCGCACCCGCACCTGGACAACGCCGAGCGGATCGCCGTCGTCCACAACGGCATCATCGAGAACGCCGACGAGCTGCGCGCCAAGCTCGCCGCCGACGGCGCGGTGTTCCGCTCCGAGACCGACACCGAGGTGCTCGCCCACCTGATCGCCGCGAACGTGGCCGAGGGCGTCGAGCTGGAGGACGCGGTGCGGGCCGCGCTCGGCCGGGTGGTCGGCACCTACGGCATCGCGGTGCTCGACGCCGAGCGGCCGGACCGGATCGTCGTCGCCCGCAACGGCAGCCCGATCGTGCTGGGCATCGGCGAGAAGGAGATGTTCGCCGCCTCGGACGTCTCCGCGCTGGTCCGCTACACCCGCCAGGTCGTCCACCTGGAGGACGGCGAGCTGGCCACCGTCCGGGCCGACGGCTTCCGGACCTTCACCGAGGACGCCCGCACCACGCACCGCCAGCCGTCCACCGTGGACTGGGAGGTCGACTCCTACGACACCGGCGGCTTCGAGCACTTCCTGCTCAAGGAGATCCACGAGCAGCCCGGCTCGGTCGAGCGCACCCTGAGCGGCCGGCTCGACGAGCGCTTCGCCACCGCGCACCTCGGCGGCCTCAACCTGGACGCCCGGGAGCTGCGCGAGATCCGCCGGGTGAAGATCCTCGGCTGCGGATCGGCCTACTACGCGGGCGAGATGGGCGCGCAGCTGATCGAGGAGCTGGCCCGGATCCCCGCGCACAGCGAGCCGGCCTCCGAGTTCCGCTACCGGAACCCGGTGATCGAGGCGGACACCCTGTACGTCGCGGTCAGCCAGTCCGGCGAGACCTACGACACGCTGGCCGCCGTCCAGGAGGTCAAGCGCAAGGGCGGCCGGGTGCTCGGCGTCGTCAACACGGTGGGCAGTGCTATCGCCCGAGAGTGTGACGGCGGTATCTACCTGCACGCCGGTCCGGAGGTCTCGGTCGCCTCCACCAAGGCGTTCACCTCCACCGTGGTCGCCTTCGCGCTGCTCGCCCTGCACTTCGGGCGCATCCACGACCTGTCGCCCGCCGACGGGCGCCGGATCGTTTCCGCGCTCAAGGCGCTGCCCGACCAGATCCGCGAGGTGCTGGAGCAGAGCGAGGCCATCGCCGGACTCGCCGCCGAGTACGCCGACTCCGCGGGCATGATGTTCATCGGCCGGGTGCGCGGCTACCCGGTGGCCCGCGAGGGCGCGCAGAAGCTCAAGGAGATCTCCTACGTGCACGCCGAGGCCTACCCGGCGAGCGAGCTCAAGCACGGCCCGCTGGCGCTGATCAGCCCCGAACTGCCCACCGTGGCACTGGTTCCGGACGACGAGCTGCTGGACAAGAACCTCACCACGCTGGGCGAGATCAAGGCCCGCTCCGGGCGGGTCATCGCCGTCGGCCACCGGCGGCCGGAGGAGAAGCTCGCGGACCACTGCATCCTGGTGCCCAAGAGCGAGCCCGAGCTGGACCCGCTGCTGCTCAACATCCCGCTCCAGCTGCTCGCCTACCACGCCGCCGTCGCCCTGGGGCGGGACGTGGACAAGCCGCGCAACCTCGCGAAGAGCGTGACGGTGGAGTAGTTCCCCGGAGCCTCGGGGGAGGGCGTCCTCGGAGCGGAGGGCGCTCGTCACGGACCCGCGGGTCCCGGTCGCTGTGCGGACGGCCGGGGCCCGCGTTCCGCTGTCCGCGGGTCAGAAGACCGAGCAGCCGGACAGGGTGGTCAGGGTGTCCAGGGCGGCGACCGCGGCGACGGAGTTGCCGGCCTGGTCCAGGCGCGGGCCCCAGGCGCAGACGGCGGCGCGGCCGGGGAGTATCGCGAGGATGCCGCCGCCGACGCCGCTCTTGCCGGGCAGGCCCACGCGGAACGCGAACTCGCCGGCGGCGTCGTAGGTGCCGCAGGTGAGCAGGACGGCGTTGATCCGCTTGGTCTCGCTGCGGGACATCAGCCGGGTGCCGTCGGCGCGCACGCCGTACCGGGCGAGGAAGGAGCCGGCCAGCACCAGGTCGCGGCAGCTGGTCGCGACGGCGCAGTGGGCGTAGTAGTGCTCCAGGACGGTCTCGACCGGGTTCTCCAGGTTGCCGTGGCTGGCGATGAAGTGGGCCAGCGCGGCGTTGCGGTGGCCGTGCTCGGCCTCCGAGGCGGCGACCACCGGGTCGGTGTCCAGCAGCGGGTTGCCGGACTCGCGGCGCAGGAACTCCCGTACCGCGCCCGAGGCGTCGCCGGTCATGGTGTGGAGCCGGTCGGTGACCACCAGGGCGCCCGCGTTGATGAACGGGTTGCGCGGGATGCCGTGCTCGGTCTCCAGCTGCACCAGGGAGTTGAACGGGTTGCCGGACGGCTCGCGGCCGACGCCCTGCCAGAGGGTGTCACCGCCGTAGGCCACCGCGAGGGCGAGCGAGAACAGCTTCGAGACGCTCTGGACGGAGAACGGCCGCTGCCAGTCCCCGACACCGTGCAGCTCCCCCTCGACGGTGGCGACGGCCATGCCGAAGGCCTCCGGGTCGGCGGTGGCGAGGGCCGGGATGTAGTCGGCGACCCGGCCCCGGCCCGTGGTCGCCCGGGCGGCCGCCTCGGCGGCCTCCAGCAGGACCGGCCAGTCCAGGTACTCCCCGCCGGGCACACCGTTCAACGCTTCTCCTCCACCGGCACCGACTGGGAACACGACCGGGACCGGGCGCGCGGTGCGGGTGCGTCCGGTCCGACCAGGATTATCCGTGTTTCGGGCGGGTGGGTCGGGAGGGGGGTGGGTGGTTCGCCCCGCGAGGCGTCGGGGACGGTGGTGCCGGGTTGTGCCGCTCGGCGGTGTGCGGCGGCGTGCGGGCCGGCTACGGGGCGTCGGTGGGGGCCTGGACGGGCGGGCCGGTGAGCAGGGTGCCGGTGTCCGAGTACGGCCAGCCGTTGGGGACGCAGCCGTGCAGCCCCTTGATCTGCTGCATCATCACCGGCGCCGGGGCGCCCGGGCCGGGGCAGTCGACGTGGCCGTTGCCGAGGATGTGGCCGACCTCGTGATTGACGGCCAGCGCGTGGTACTGCTCGGGCCTGCCCTGGTAGAACTCGGACAACTCGGTCCAGCGGGTGAGGTTGACGACCACCTGGTGGGTGACGCCGCAGTTCACCCAGCCGCCGGTGTCCAGCCCGTACTGGCCGCAGATCCGGTCGGTGGACTTCGGGGTGGCCAGGTAGACGGTGAAGTCCACCGGGTCGGCGGGCATCCGCTGGAACGAGGCCGTGCCGCCGGCCGCCCAGCCGTGCCGGACGTCGCCGAGGACCGCGTCCACCTCGGCGGCGAACTGCGCCGGGCTCTCCGCGATCCCGTCCTCCACCCGCACCTTGTAGCGGTACAGGTGCTCGCCGGTGCCGAAGCGGGCGGAGCCGCCCGGCGCGGTGGTGAACGCCAGCCGGTCACCGTCCCCGCCGCTCCACGGCTGCCACCAGAGCAGCCCGGCGGTCAGCGCCGCGACCAGCGCGAGGGCGGGCAGAGCGTGCCGGGGCTTCCAGCGGCGCAACCGCGCGGGCGCCCTCACCGGCCCGCTCCCGCCGCGGCCAGATGGCCGTACACGCCGCGCAGGGCGGCGTGGGCCATCAGGAGGGCGGTGGTGTCCGGTCGGGCGTGGATCGGGGCCAGGGTGGACATGGCGGAAGTGCTCCAGGACGGGATCGGCGGGCCGGGGCGGCCGATCGGCGACCGGGCCGTCGCCCGGTCGTGCGAAAGGGTGGTACCTGGAGGAACGGGGCGGGGTGCGGCGGCGGTTCAGGGCGCCTTCGCGGTACGGGGCGCCTTCGCGGTTCGGGCGGTGGCGTGCGCACGGTGCCGGCCCCTGTCGGACGGGAGGCCCGGGTGGTTCCCGGAACCGCTCGATGGTGTCACCCCGGCGGCGTGTCCCTGGGCGGCGCCGTCGGATTCGGGTGTCGTAGGGCGGGTCGATCCGTCCGGGTCGGACCTGTCCCGAGCGAGCTGCCATCGGAGGCGCCGTCATGTCCACCACCGCTGTTTTCACCGTCGACGGCATGAGCTGCGGCCACTGCGAGAAGACGGTCAGCGCCGGGCTCGCCGTCCTGCCGGGCGTCACCGACGTCAGTGCCGACGCGCCGAGCGGCCGGGTCACCGTGGCCTCCGCGCAGCCGCTGGACGAGGCCCTGGTCCGCCGCGTCGTCGACGGGGCCGGGTTCACCTTCGTCGGGCAGGACTGAGGGCGGTTCCGGGGCGGGGCGGTCCGGGGGCGCGGGGCCCGTCGGCTGTCGTCGACGGGCCCCGTTGCCGTCCCGTCGGCCGGGCTCAGCCCATGCTCTTCGCGCCGTCCAGGGACTCGCGGATGATGTCGGCGTGACCGGCGTGCTGGGCCGTCTCGTTGGCGATGTGCAGCAGCACCCGGCGGGCCGACCACTCGGCGTCCGCCTCGAACCACGGGGCCTTCGGCAGCGGCTGGGTGGCGTCCAGGTCGGGGAGGGAGGCCACCAGCTCGTCGGTGCGCACGGCCACCTCGGCGTACGCCGCGAGGACACCGGCCAGCGTCTCGCCCGGCAGCATGCGGAACTCGTCCGCGCGGCGGGCGAAGTCCTCCTCGGTCCAGGCGGTGAAGTCGGGCATCGCGGACGGGCCCTGCACGATGAACTCCGCCCAGAGCCGCTCGACGCTGGTCACGTGCTTGATCAGGCCGCCCAGGCACAGCTCGCTCGCACAGGTCCGCAGGCCGACCTGCTCGTCGGTGAGGTCGCGGGTGGTGAAGCGCAGGAAGTGCCGCTGCTTCTCCAGGGCCGCCAGGAGGTCGGCGCGCTCGCCGGTGAGGTTCTGGGTGGCGGCGGGGGTGGTGGTCGTGGTCATCGTCATGGCCTTTCGCTGGGTTCCTGCTACGGGTTCCTGCTCCCTCGGACAAGAACAACGCTACGGACCATTGCGGTCACTTCCTGTCCTGAATCCCAGGGAGAATCGACGCATGGCGAACACCAGCACGCGGACGCTGCGACTGCTCTCCCTGCTCCAGACCCACCGGTACTGGCCGGGCGACGAACTGGCCGACCGGCTCGGCGTCTCCGTCCGCACCCTGCGCCGCGACATCGACCGGCTGCGCGAACTCGGCTACCCCGTCGAGGCCCAGCGCGGCGTCGACGGCGGCTACCAGCTGGCGGCGGGCGCGGCGCTGCCGCCGCTGGTGATCGACGACGAGGAGGCGGTGGCCCTCGCGGTCGGCCTCCAGGCGGCGGCCGAGAGCCCGGTCGAGGGCGTCGCCGAGGCCTCGGCGCGGGTGCTGGCGAAGGTGGTCCAGGTGATGCCGGCCCGGCTGCGCCGCCGGGTGGAGGCGCTGCGCGCGGTCACCGTCCCGGTGGACTGGGGGACGCGGACGGGCACGGGCGTCGACCCGGACGTCCTGACGGTGGTGGCACTCGCCTGCCGGGACGGCGAGCGGGTGCGGTTCTCGTACACGGCCGCCGACGGGCGCGGTACCGACCGGCACGTCGAACCGCACCGGCTGGTCTGCCTGAACCGCCGCTGGTACCTCGTCGCGTACGACCTCGACCGGGCCGACTGGCGCAGCTTCCGCCTCGACCGCCTCACCGCCCCGACCGGCAGCGGCGCCCGCTTCGCCCCCCGGACCCTCCCGGCGGCCGACGCGGCGGAATTCGTCCGCGCGGGCCTCAACAGAATGCCCCGACCGCACCAGGTGGAGGCCCTGATCGAGGCACCGGCGGAGTTCGTCCGCGCCCGCGTCGGCCGCTGGGGCACCGTGGAACCCGTCACCCCGCACCGCTGCCGCCTACGGATGACCGCCGACTCGCTCGACTGGCCCGCCATGGCCCTCGGCTCCCTGGGCGCCGAATTCCAGGTACTCGCCCCGGACGCCCTCCGGACCCTGCTCACGGACTGGAGCACCCGCTTCGCCCGCGCAGCGGCGGAGGGGGAGTAGGCGTAGGAAGTCGGCCTGGCCGACTTCCGGCGTCGGCAGTCCGCGCACCCCGCTGCCCCTGGCTGTTGCTTGCCCGGCCCCGGTGCTCGCCCCTGTCCCTGGGGCGCGGCCGGGGGCGGTTGGTGGCGTGGGAAGTCGGCCCGGCCGACTTCTGGCGTCGGCAAGGGGCGTGGTGCGCCGTTCTGACGGGCGCTTCGTCGTGGTCTGCTGCTTCGGTGCTTGCCATGGTCGGACGACGGCCCGTTGCGGCGGAGTAGGAAGTCGGCCCCGCCGACTTCTGGTGTCGGTAGTCCGTGCATCCTGCTGCGCCTGGCTGTTGCTTGCCCGGCCCCGTGTTTGCGCCCGGCCTTGGCCTTCATGCTCGCTCCGGTGTCGGTGCTCGCCCCTGTCCCTGGGGCGCGGCCGGGGGCGGTTGGCGGTGTGGAAAGTCGGCCGGGCCGATTTCTGGCGGGTGGCCATCGGCACATCACCGCCTCGGCCCGGTGCCGGCGTCGGAAGTCGCCCGGGCTGAGTGCTGGTGTGGCCGGTGAGTGTGCCCCGGCCACCGAATGCCGTGCTTCCGGTCTGAGCAGCTGTGGCGGCATGACCGGTGTTGGTGGAGCAGGAAGTCGGGCCCGTCGACTTCTGGCGCCGGTCTGGGCGGGTTCGGGTTTGTGGCGGGCCGGTAGGTGGAGTGGGAAATCGGACCCGTCGACTTTTGGCGCGGGCCCTGGGCGGGTTCAGGCCCAATGGCATTTGGCGTGGGCGTGGGTGCCGTGTGGGTGTGGGGGGCGGTGGCGGGTCGTGGCGTGGGAAGTCGGCTTGGTCGACTTCTGGTGCTGACAGTCCGCGCACCTTGCTGCGCCTGGGCGGAGTTTGCCCCGCCTCTGCCCTCACCCTCGGCCTTCGCCTTCGCCCCGTCCCTGGGTTGAGGCCGAGGGTGGGTGGTGGCGTGGGAAGTCGGCTCGGCCGACTTCTGGCGTCGGCAAGGGGCGTGGTGCACCGCTCCTGCGGCCGCTTCGTCGTGGTCTGCTGCTTCGGTGCTTGCCATGGGCGGACGACGGCCCGTTGCGGCGGAGTAGGAAGTCGGCCAAGCCGACTTCTGACGGGTGGCCATTGGGGCGTTAGCGCCTCGGCCCGGTGCAGGTGCAGGTGCTGGCGTCGGAAGTCGACGTGGCTGAGTGCCGGTGTGGCCGGTGAGTGTGTCCCCTGCCAGCGAATGCCGTGTTTCTCCGGTCTGTGTAGCTGTGGCGGCAACCCTCGGAGACCCGCCACGGCTGGCTGGTGGTGGCGGAGTGGGAAATCGGACCCGTCGACGTACGCGCGGGCGTGGGGGATCAAGTGGGGCTTGTCAGGTGGGGGTGGGGCGGGTCCTTGTGGGCGGGGTGGCGTGGGAAGTCGGCTTGGTCGACTTCTGGTGCGGCTGCTGTGCTGAGGGCGGGTCGGGTGGGGGCTGGCGTGCTGGCAGCGTGGGAAGTCGGGGCCGTCGGCTTCTGGTGGTGGGGGTCAGGGGGCGATGGCTTCGAGGGTGGTGCGGAGGTGGGTGAGGACGGTGGGGAGGGTGGGGAGTGGGGGTGTGGCGAGGGCGAGGCGGAGGGCGTTGGGGTGGTGGGGGGTGGTGGCGAAGGCGTCGGCGGTGGAGATCAGGATGCCTTCGGCGGCCAGGGCGGCGGCTGCGTGGTCGGGGCGCTGGTGGGGTTCGAGGGTGAGCCAGAGGATGTAGGAGGTGGGGTGGGCGGTGGTGGTCAGGCCGGCCAGGGCGGTGCGGGCGATGGACTGGCGGGCGGCGGCGTCGGTGCGGCGTTCCTGTTCCAGCCGGGCGACCGTGCCGTCGGTGAGCCAGCCGGTGGCGAGGGCGGTGATCAGGCCGGGGGCGCCCCAGGCCGCCGCGCGCAGGCTGGTGGTGGCGGCCCGGAGCAGGTGGTCGGGCAGGACGGCGAAGCCGAACCGCAGGCCCGGTGCCACGCTCTTGGAGAGGCCGGCCAGGTAGCAGGTGCGTTCGGGGGCGAGGGCGTGCAGGGGCGGGGGCGGGGCGGCCTCCAGGAAGGCGTAGGTGCCGTCCTCGATGAGGGTGAGGCCGTGGTCGGCGGCGAGCCGGACGAGGCGTTCGCGCTGTGCCGGGGCGAGCACCCAGCCGAGCGGGTTGTGGACGGTCGGCTGGGTGTACACCGCCCGTACCGGCCGGGTGCGGCAGAGCCGGTCGAGTGCGTCGAGGTCCGGGCCGTCGGCGGTGACCGGGACGGGCGCCAGGTCCAGTCCGTGGGCGGCGGCGAGCAGTTTGATGCCCGGGTAACCGAGCGCGTCCACGGCGAGGACGTCCCCGGGGCGGGTGAGTGTGCGCAGGACGCAGTCCAGGGCCTGTTGCGCCCCGCTGGTGAGCAGGACGTTCTCGGGTGCGGTGTCGATCCCGCGGTCCAGCAGGTGGGTGGCCACCGCGGCCCGGTCGTGCCGGTGGCCGCCCGGCGGGTGCTGGCGCAGCAGGGCCTCGGCGTCGCCCGAGGAGGCGAGCGCGCGCAGGGCCTGCCGCAGCTGGTCGCCCTGCCCGGGGGAGAGCGGCTGGTTGAAGGAGAGGTCGGCCACCCGGGGCACGGGGAGCGCGCGGGAGGGTTCGAGGCCGTCGTAGCCGGAGCGCAGCCGGACGAAGGTGCCGCGGCCCTGCTCGCCCACCACCAGCCCGGCGGCGGCGAGTTCGGCGTACACCCGGGTGGCGGTGGCGAGGGCGATCCGCCGCTCGCGGGCGAGGGTGCGGTGGGTCGGCAGCCGGGTGCCGGCCGGGAGCGCGCCGGAGCGGATGGCGGTCGCGTACTCGTCGACGATGGCCTTGTAGGAGGGCGGTCGCACGGGTCACCTGCCCTTCCGGGGAGTGGACGGTCCGGGCACGGGCGTGCACAGGCGTGGACGGGTGCGTACCGGAGTGTATCCAGGACAATAAGTGGATTGTCCTGGGCCGGTGTTCCTAGCCTCGTCACATCCAGCAGCGAGGCCAGGAACGGAGCACGCGCCCATGACCATCCGCAGCGAGCGGGACCGGCACGTCGTCACCCTCACCATCGACCGGGAGAAGAAGCTCAACGCCCTCGACTACCCGACGATCGACGCGCTGCTCGCCGAGCTCGACCGGATCGACGCCGACGACACCGTCCGCGCCGTGATCCTCACCGGCGCCGGCGGGCGGGCGTTCAGCGCGGGTGCCGACATACCGTCGCTGGCGGCCAGCATCGCGGGCGGGCCCGAGCGGGCGCTGCGCGAGTTCGTCCGGCGCGGGCACACCCTCACCCGGCGGATCGAGGAGTTCCCCAAGCCGGTCATCGTGGCCGTCAACGGCCTTGCCTTCGGCGGTGGTTGCGAGATCACCGAGGCCGCCCCGCTGGCCGTCGCGGCCGAGCACGCGACCTTCGCGAAGCCCGAGATCTCGCTCGGCTTCCCGCCGCCCTTCGGCGGCTCGCAGCGGCTGCCCCGGCACGTGGGCCGCAAGCGCGGCCTGGAGATGATCCTCACCGGTGACCCTGTCCCGGCCGCCCGCGCCGCCGAGATCGGCCTGGTCAACTCGGTCGTTCCGGCGGACGAACTGCTGGACACCGCACGGGATCTGGCCGAGCGGATCATCCGGCACGCGCCGACCGCCGTGGCCGCCTGCCTGCGGGCCGTGACCCGGGGCATCAACCTGCCGATCGACGAGGGGCTCGCGGTGGAGGCGACGGCCTTCGCGGCGACCGTGCCGACGGACGGTGTACGGGACGGGATCCGGCGCTTCCTGGACCGCTCGTCCTCCGGTGGCAGCTCGTCCTCCGGTGCGGAATCCTGAGGCGGTACCGGAAAGTTGTTGTCGGCGGGCGACCGGGGGCTGATCATGGCGGGATGTCGGATCTACTCGCCCGTGTGACCGCCTTCCGCGCCGCCTTCGCCCGCCGCCAGGCGGCGGAGACCGTCGAACTCCCGGAGTTCCCCGGGGTGTTCGCCGTCCGGGACGCGGCGTTCGGCCAATCGGAGGAGCACAACCAGCTGATCGTCGAGGGCCCGGGAACCGACCCGGCGGTGCTGCCCGAGCTGGCCGCCCGGTGGCTGGGGCGCCGCCACCGCTACCGCGTCACGGTGCTGGACCCGGAGTCGGGCGAGCGCGCCGCCCCGGTGCTGGCGGCGGCGGGGTGGGAGCGGGAGGGCGTGGTGGTCCTGGCCCGGTCGACGCTTGGCTTTCGGCGGCCCGAACCGGCCGCGCTCCCCGTCGAGTTGGCCGAGGTGCGGGCGGCGGTGCTGCGCCAGCAGCGGGAGTGGATCGAGGACGAGGAGCTCGCCCGGCAGCTCACCGACCGCCGTTCCGCCCGGCTGCGCGGTGCCGAGCGGGTGCACTTCCTGGCCGCTCGGACGCCGGTCGGCGAGGTCGCGGCCTGGAGCGACCTCTATCTCGAACCGGCCGTCGGGCTGGGCCAGTTGGAGGACCTGGTGACCGGTTCGCGGTACCGCGGTGCGGGGCACGGCGACACCCTGCTGGCGACCGGCCTGGCGCTGGCGGCCGAGGCCGGTGTCCCGCAGCTGTTCCTGCTCGCGGACGCGGTGGACTGGCCGCGTGAGTGGTACGGCCGCCGGGGTTTCGAGGAGATCGGGCGCGGTCACGCCTTCTATGGTCGGTGACGGTCGGGGTGCGGGGCGGTGGCACGGTCTGCTCCACTGGCCGGAGCTGCCAAGGTAGTTGCGTTGTGAGGCGGCGCTCGCCGTGCGGGCGGGGGCCGGGCGCGCGGCCTGCTGGACGTCCTGCCGGAGGACTTCGCCCCGCTGCGGACGGCGAGCTCCGGGTAACGGGCGGGGGCGGGGCACGACGGGGTCAGGCCGTCTCCGGATCGACGGCCGGCGGGGCTTCGCGGCCGCAGTGGGCGGCGACGGTGTCGGCGAAGGCGCGGGCGAGCGGGCCGAGGTTCTCCCAGTCCCGGACGGCCCACCCGGCGGTGAGGGCGGGCAGGTCGGGCAGCGGGAGCAGCCGCAGGCCGGGGTGGCCGGGGCCCTGCCACTGGGGGAGGGCCGGGACGACGGCGTGGCCGAGGCCGAGTTCGGCGAGCAGGATCGCGGTGTCCCAGTCCGCGACGCTGGTGTCGAAGACCGGCCGGATGCCCGACTTCCCCAGCCAGGACTCGACCTGGGAGCGGGATACGGAGTTCTGCGGGAGTCCGATCAGCCGGGCGTCCTGGAGGTCGGCGGGCGAGATCCGGTCCCGGGCGGCGAGCGGGTCGCCCGCCGTGACGGCGAGCACCCAGGGCAGGTCGACCACCGGCTGCTGGTCGATGCCCCGGGCCGGGGCGCCGAGGGTGATCCAGGCGAGGTCGACCCGGCCGGCGTTGAGCGACTCCAGGCAGCTGCGGCTGGAGACCTCGGTCTGGAACTCCAGGCTGACCCGGGGGAAGCGCCGCCGGAAGTCCACCACGGCCGCGGACATGAAGTGCCGGATGCTGGTGGCCCCGGTGGTGATCCGGACGGATCCGCCCTCGCCGCGCGAGAGTTCGGCGATCCGGTGCAGCGCGTGGTCGATGCCGCCGAGGCCGGTGGCGACCGCCGTGCGCAGCAGGCTGCCCGCCGCGGTGGGGACGACCCCGCGCGGGTGGCGCTCGATCAGGGCGAGGCCGACCTCCCGTTCGAGCCGCTTCACGTGCTGGCTGACGGCGGACTGGGTGCAGTTCAGCTCGCGGGCGACGGCGCTGAGCGAGCCGGCCCGGCAGACCGCGGCGAAGACGCGGAGGTCGTCAATGGTCACGGAGACCCAAGGTATCGCTTGGAGGGGTCCCAGCAAATCGGCGGATTGACTTGGGTGTTGCGGGGGATCGATCATCGGACCAGGGCCCAGGGCGGCAACCCGCCCGTTGACCCCGCCGGCGTTCCGGACGCTGTGGCGGGAGCGGCGGGCGGGTGTCGACCCGCATCTGTTCAAGAGCAGTTCCGTGCAAGAGCGGTGACGTACGACGGAGGGGGAGCGGGCGGGTGGCGCGCCGATGCTCGGGGTGCGGCGTGCCGGGGGCGCTCGCCTCGGCATGGGCGGAGCGGGTGTCGGTACCGGGTGGAACGGATGACGGCCGGGTCATCCGATCGGATGACCCGGCCGTCGGCGTTCGGCGGGAGAGTGGAGAGCCGGTCAGTACGGCGCGGCCGTCACCAGGACACCGGGTAGCGGACCGGGTGTCCGCCGATCCGGCCGGGCAGCAGGCCGATCACGACCAGCAGCCCGGTGGCCAGGACGAGCAGCGGGAGGAAGGGCACGGGGTGCGGCGCCTGCAGGACCACGATCACGGCGGTGGCCGCGGCCGGGGAGTGCGAGAGGTGGGTGAGCATCATCGCGCCGAGCGAGAGCCCGGCGGCGACGGCCGCGCCCCAGGTGGTGCTGCCGGTGACGGCGAGGGTGGCGAAGCCGATCAGGGCCGACATCAGGTGCCCGCCGACCAGGTTGCGCGGCTGCGAGATCGGCAGCCCGGGCGCGCCGTGCACCAGGGCGGCGCTGGCGGCCAGGGGCGGGATCAGCAGTGGCTGGTCGAGCAGTACTCCCACCCCGACCAGCAGGAGCAGGGCGCCGATGGCGAAGACGGTGGCCCGCAGGGCGTGCAGCGGGTGCCGTCCGGGCGTGGCGGCGGGCGGTGGTGTGGACATGCGTGAGCTACTCCGGACGAGGGACGGGGACCCGGAGATGATAAACAGACTGTTGAATGAAAGGTAGGACGTTTTGCCTGTCGGGCACATTCCGTCCAGGGGGCAGGACCACCCGGGGATCCAGAGCGAGCCGGGGAACCAGAGCGAGCCGCGGAACCAGAGCGAGAGAGAGCAGCCCATGACCACGCCTTCCGTCACCGTCTTCCGGGACGTCCGCCCGTACGGTGCCGACCGGGCCGTCGACCTGATCGCCGTGGACGGCCTGCTGGCCGAGCGGGTGCCGGACGAAGCGGTGCCGGAGGTGGTCGAGGGCGGCGGCCGGATCGCGCTGCCCACCCTGGTGGACGCGCACATCCACCCGGACAAGACGGCCTGGGGTGAGCCCTGGTACAGCCGGCGCCCGGCCGGCTCGCTGCCCGAGTACGTCCAGGGCGACGTCGACCTCCACCGGCACCAGCGCACCCCGCTCGCCGAGCGGGCCCACCGGCTGCTGAGCCACGCCGTGACGCGCGGCACCCGCGCCGTGCGGGCCCACGTGGACGTGGCGCCCGCGTACGGGCTGGCCGGGGTGACCGGGCTCGCCGAGGCGCGCGAGCGGCTGGCCGGCGCGCTGGACGTCCAGCTGGTGGCCTTCCCGCAGCACGGGGTCCGGCGGACGCCCGGCGCGGGCGCGCTGCTCGCGGAGGCGGCGGCCAGCGGGCTGGTCGACGCCATCGGCGGCATCGACCCGGCCGGCTTCGACGCCGTCCCGGCCGAGGGCCCGGACGGCGAGGGGCCCGCCCAGCTGGAGCTGCTGTTCGGCCTGGCCGAACAGCACGGACTGCGCCTCGACATCCACCTGCACGACCGGGGCGAGCGCGGCCTCGGCCCGCTGCGCGAGATCGCCGCGCGGACCAGGGCGGCCGGACTGGCCGGGCGGGTGGTCGTCAGCCACGCCTTCTGCGTCCCGGAGCTGGCGGGCGCCCAGCTCGCCGACCTCGCCGCCGAGCTGGCCGAGTCCGGCGTCGGCCTCACCACCGTGGCGCCCTCGGCCCACCAGGTGCTGCCGTTCCGCGAGCTGCGGGCGCACGGGGTGCGGGTCGGGCTCGGCTCGGACGGCGTGCGCGACTCGTGGAGCCCGTACGGCAACGCCGACCCGCTGCACCGCGCGCACCTGCTCGGCTGGACCACCGACGCCCGCACCGACGAGCAGCTGGCCGACTGCTTCGCCCTGGCGGCCGACGGCGGCGCCGAACTGCTGGACCTGCCGGCCGTGACCCTGGAGCCGGGCTCGCCCGCCGACTTCATGCTGGTGACGGGCGAGTGCCTGCCGCAGGTGGTGATCGACCTGCCGGCGCGTGAGCTGGTGGTCCGCGCGGGCCGGGTGGTGGCGCGGGACGGGCGGTTCACGGGCTGACGGGCGTCCGGCGGCCGGCGAGGGCCTCCCCGTCGGTGGTGCGGCCGGCGGGCGCCTCCCCGTCGACCGTGCGGCCGCGCGTTGTGCGGCCCGTGCCGACGGAGAGGCGCGCAGGCGGCGATGCTCAGAGGGTGCGGGCCGCGCTGGTCTCGTGGAGGTGGACCAGCGCGTCGTAGGCCGTGCCGATCGCGAGGCGCGGCAGCGGGTCGCTGCGGAACTCCGTCCCGGCGTCGTAGGTCGGGCGGGCGGTGTTCAGCCAGGACCGGGTGGCCGGCGGGGCGGAGCGCAGGTCGACGTAGTAGTCGCGGTAACGGACCCGGTCGAGGGGGTACTCGTTCATGTCCGCAGTGGCCGGCGGAACGGTGACCGGCTTCCAGGCGGCGGCGAACGGGTCGTCCTTGGTGAGGAAGGAGCCGCGGTCGAAGGTGAAGCCGACGGCGAGGTAGTCCGCGCCGAGGGCGTCGCGCAGGTACGAGCCCTGGGTCTTGGGGTAGAGCTCGGGGTCGCTGCTCTGGTACCCGACGTGGCCGTTGTGCGCGGACAGCAGCACCTTCCCGCCGGTGCGGCGCTGCCACCAGAGGGTGTTGTCGGTCATGGCGCGGTCGCGGAGGTTCTGCATCGCGGCCACCTCGCTGTTGTCCTCGAGGTTCATGGCGGTGAAGGTGAAGGTCTGGGCGATGCTCCGGGCGTTCTGCACCGCCCAGTCGTACGCCTCGCCGCCCTCGCCCCTGGCCGCGGTGACCAGCTCCAGGGTCTGCTGCGCCACGGCGGCGTTCTGCCGCCGCTCGGCGAGCGGGCGCGTGGTGATGTAGCCGATGGCGTCGTCGAACGGGCGCAGCCCGGCGTACAGCTGCTCCAGGCGCGGCAGCGACGCGGGGGCGGCCTCGCGGACGTAGGAGGTCACCCGGTCGAAGAGCTGGTCGCCGATGGCGGGGAAGTCCAGGTCGTCGCCGACGAAGTGGACCGGGTGCTGCGGGTGTTCGCGGTTGTGGTCGCGCATCCAGTCGATCAGGTCGGCGAACTCCTGGCGCTCCCAAGGGGACTTGCCCATCGTCTCCTTGACCAGCTGCCGGGCGTCGCCGCCGGTGCGGCCCTGCACGTAGTCGTCGATCCGCAGACCGGAGGACCAACTCGTCTCCAGGGCGAAGGCGGTGAAGCCCTTCTCCTCGACCAGGTAGCGCAGGACCCGCTGCTTCATGGTGAAGAACTCGTGGGCGCCGTGCGTGGCCTCGCCGAGCCCCACCACCTTGGCGTCGCCGATCATCGCGCCCAGCGGACGCAGGTCGGTGGTCCGGCCCCCGGGCTCGGTGGACCGCAACGGGTGGGCGAGACCGTTCAGTTCGCGGACCACGGTGGATATCTGACTGTTCGTCACCTTGTCGGTGTCGGGCTGGTCCGCGTGTGCCGCCGGGGCGAGCAGGGCGGTGGTCGCGACGGCCGCCGTGGCGGCCAGCAGGGCGCGTCGACCGATGGGCTTGCCGTGCTTCTCGCTGCGTACGGTCACTTCGGGGGCTCCTCAAATTCGTCGAACCGTCAACCCGTCGGAACGGCCACGGTGGTTCGAGTGGTTCGCCGGCGAACGTGCCGGTCAATGAATAGTCGATCACCGGGGGGCTTCGGCGCGCTGAGGAGTGCCGCCGGATCGACCAGGGGGATAACCCCCGGGCGGCCCCGGCACACCCGTACGCGGGGGTATGCCGGGGCCGGTACCGGGTGAGGGTTCAGAGCGTGGCGGAGCGGTGGGTCGGTCGGCCGTCCAGGACGGTCAACAGGACGGGGAGGTCCGCCAGTTCGGTGGCCGGGGTGGTGAGCGGGTCGGCGGCGAACACGGTGAGGTCCGCGCGGTGGCCGACGGTGATCCGGCCCGCCAGCTGCTCCTCGCCGGCCGCGTGGGCGGCGTTGGCGGTCATCGCCAGCAGGGCCTCCAGGGCGGTGAGCGCCTGGCCGGGGTTGTGCGGGGCCTGGCTCAGGTCGCGGGTGGGACGGCGGTGGCGGGCGCCCGCCATGACGCCCAGCGGCGGGTAGGGGGCGATCGGCCAGTCCGAACCGAGGACGACCGTGGCGCCCGCGTCCCAGAGGTCCCGGCAGCGCCACGCGCGGTCGGCCCGCTCCTCGCCGAGGCGGCGGGACCAGTTGTCGGTGTGGTCGGCCCGGGTGAAGTCGCAGCAGTGGGTGGGCTGCATGGAGGCGACCACGCCCAGCTCGGCGAAGCGCCGGACCACCGCGTCCGGAACGGTCTCGATGTGCTCGATCCGGTGGCGGACGGGGGATGCCCCGTGCGTCGTCCCCCCGTCCGCCGCCGCCCCGATCGAGTCCAGGGCGTGCCGTACGGCGGCGTCGCCGATCGCGTGGGTGGCGGTCGGCACCCCGGCCTGGTGCAGCTCCCGGACGACGCGGGTGTAGTGCGCCGGATCCGGCCAGAAGGCGTGGGTGGACTCGCCGTGGCAGTCCGGGCGCTCCAGCCAGGCCGTGCCGTTGTCGATCGTGCCGTCCATGAACAGCTTCACGCCGTCCACCCGCCAGAGCCGACCGCCCCGGCCCTGCTGCCCGATCAGCGCCCGCAGCCCGTCCGCGTCCACGCCGGGCTGGCACCAGGGGGCCACGCGCAGCCGAAGCGGCAACTCGCCGGCCTCGTCCAGCTCGGTGTAGAGGTCGAGGCTGTCGCCGTTGGCGTCCATCGCGTGGCCGCCGGTGAGGCCGGCGGCGGCCATGGCGCGCAGCGCGGCGGCCAGGCGGTCGCGGCGCTCGGCGCGGGTGGGCTGCGGGGCGGCGCGCTCGACCAGCTCGCAGGCGGCGTCCTCCAGCAGCAGGCCGGTGGGGCGGCCCTCGGCGTCGCAGACCACCTCGGCAGCCTGGTCGAAGCGGCGCGGGCCGTCCACGCCGGCCAGCTCCAGGGCGCGCGGGCTGGCGAGCATGGAGTGGGCGTCGAAGAGCTGGAGCAGCGCCGGAACGCCGTCCAGGACGGGCGCGAGGGCGGCGGACTCCACCGGGCGGTCACCGAAGACGTTCGGGTCCAGGCCCCAGGCGTGCAGCCAGGCGCCGGGGGCGAGGCGTCCGGCCTCGGCGGCGAGGGCGGCGCGGACGCCGGCCAGGTCGGTGCAGCCGGAGAGGTCCAGGCCCTGGGTGAGCTCGGTGCCGGTGACCGGGTGCAGGTGGCCGTCCACCAGGCCGGGGGTGACCACGGCGCCCTTGAGGTCGATCACCGTGGTCGCGGGGTCGGCGAGTTCGCGGACGGTGCGGTCGTCGCCGAGGGCGGCGATCCGGCCGTCCACGACGGCGAGGGCGGTCTGCGGGAGGAAGCCGCCGGAGGCGGGGTCGAGCAGACGGGCGGAGAGGAGGACCAGGGAGGTGCGCACTTCGACTCCAGTGGTGCTTCGGGGTGGGGGCGTGGTGTCTGCGGGGCTTGAGGGGGTTGAGGGGGCTGGGGTGGTGGTCAGGGCTGCTCGGGGGCGGGGGTCTCGGGTGCGTCCGCCGGGTCCGTCGGGTCCGTGGGGTCTGCGAGGCCCGGGGAGGTCAGCGTGCCGTCGGTCAGGCCCAGTTCGCGTTCGGCGGTGGCGGCGGCGAGCCGGGTGGCGGCGTACGGGTCTTTGCGCAGGCCGGTGTTGGCGTGGACGGCCAGGCCGTCGATCACGACGAGGATGTGGACGGCCGTCAACACCGGGTCGTCGGTGCGGAATTCGCCCTGCTCGACCCCGGCGGCGATGACGTCGCCGAGCCGGCCGCGCCAGTCCGCCTCCTGGTCGAGCACGCGGTCGCGCAGGACGGGGCGGTAGCGGCTGAGGTGGCGGGCGTTGAGCCAGAGCCGGCTCACGTCGTCGTAGGACGGGCCGGTGGTGCGGGCGAAGAAGCGGGCCAGGTGCCGCAACGGGGACCCGTCCCGCGGGTCGGCGGGCAGCAGCGCCTCCAGTTCGGCGGTGGCGGCGCTGCCGAAGGCCTCGGCGACGAGGTCCTCCACGGCGGGGAAGTAGTGGCTGATCAGGCCGGGGCGGACGTCCAGTTGGTCGGCGATCCGGCGCAGGGTGATGCACTCCAGGCCCTCGGTGAGGGCGACCTCGGCCGCGGCGCCGACGATCTCCGCCCGGCGGTCCTCGGGGGACTTGCGAACCCTTTTGCGCTGAACGCTTGACGTCATGGGGCGGATGCTATTGAGTGTGCGACCAATAAGCAAGCAGGTGGGCACGACACCCCCACGGAGGGCCCCCGCATGACGTCTACGCTCCCGGACCACCCCCACACCTCGCCGGACCACCCGGACCACCCGGCGCACCCCGCCGCCCCGCCCCAGCGGGAACCGGGCGGCCGGGTCGAGGTCCACGGCATCGACCACATCCCCGAGACCGAGCGGCGCGGTCGCGCCCGCGAACTCTTCCCCGTCTGGGCGGCCGCCAGCGTCAACTACCTCAACCTGGTGGTCGGCGGCGCCCTGGTCCTGAGCGGCCTCGGCCTCTGGCAGGCCTTCGCCGTGGTCGTCCTCGGCAATCTGTTCTGGCTGGGCACCGGCCTGCTCGCGGTCTCCGGACCGGCCGCCGGCGCGCCCAGCGAGGTGATCACCCGCGCCATGTACGGCATCCGGGGCAACCGGGTGAACAACGCGGTCACCGGCTGGATGATCTCCGTCTGCTACTTCGCGCTGAACCTCGCCGCGGCCGCCGTCGCCGCCTTCTCGCTCGCCGAGGAGGCGGGGATCACGCCGACCAACCCGATCAAGATCGCCATCGTGATCGTGATCGTCGTACTCACCCTCACCATCAGCGTCTACGGGCACGCCCTGATCGTCCGGCTCTACCTGCCGATCACCCTCGCCCTCACCGCCGCCTTCGCCGTGGTCGGCTACGCGATCGTCACCCACGCCGACCCCGGCTGGACCCAGCCCGAACCCCTCACCGGCGGCCGACTCTGGGCGGCCGTCCTGGCCGGCGTCACCCTGATCGCCTCCGGCCCGCTCTCCTACACCACCAGCGCGGACTTCTCCCGCTACCTGCCCGCGACCACCGCCCCGCGCGCCGTCCTCGGCTGGACCGCCCTCGGCGGCTTCCTGCCCAGCGTGGTGGTCGGCGGCCTCGGCGTGCTCGGCGCCACCGCCGTCGACATGACCGACCCGCAGGCCGCCCTCCGGCAGATCCTGCCCGGCTGGTTCAACCCGGTCTTCCTGCTCTCCCTGGTGGTCGGCACCATCGCGGTCAACGCCCTCACCGCCTACAGCGCGGGCCTCGCCCTCCAAGCCGTCGGCATCCGCATCCGCCGCACCCGCAGCGTGCTGCTCGACGGCGCGGTCGCCGTCTCGCTCACGCTGTACGCCCTCCTGGTCTCCAACTTCCTCGACACCGTCAGCAACGTGCTCCAACTGACCGTCGTCCTCCTCGGCCCCAGCACCGCCGTCTACGCCACCGACATCCTGCTCCGCCGCAACCGCTACGACGGCCGCGCCCTCGGCGACGAACGCCCCGGCAGCCCCTTCTGGTACCGCGCCGGCGTCAACCCCGCCGGCGCCATCGCCCTCACAGGCGGCGTCACAGCCGCAGCCCTCGGCGTGGACACCCTCTACACCGGCCCACTGGCCGCCCTGGCCGGGGCGGACGTCGCGCTGCCGGCGGGCATGGTGGTGGCGGCGGTCCTGTACGCCGTGCTGATGCCTCGCCGGCGGGGGTGACGCCGGTCCGGCCGCGTGCGCGCCGCAGGGCGGGTGGGCGTGCTTCCATCGCCCGGGCGGCCGGGCTGGCCGGGTTGGTGGGTGACCTGCCCGTGGCGGCCAGCTGTGGGCCGGGCGGTTGGTCGTGGGTCGGGCAGCCGATTCGGTCCCTGTCGCTCGCGGCGAGTGAGGTTCGCGCTGGGGCGTGGGCGGTTCTGCGGCTGGGCCGGGCGGGGGAGACCTCGCGCTTCCAGTAGGCGCGGTGGTGGCGGATCTGTACGCCGGGCCGCCGTTTCCGCGTCGGTTGGCCGACCGGCCAGGGTGGACCTCGCGCTGCGGGTGGGCATGGTGACGGCGGTGGTGGTTCAGAACGCCGTGCTGATGCGTCGTTGGTGGGTGTGACGCCGGTCGGGGCTGCTGGTCGTGGCCCGGCTGCGCTGCCGCGGGGCGGGTTGGGTGGTGATTCCGCCGGCTCGGAGGCCGGGTCTGCCCTGTTTGCGGTCGGCCCTGAGCCGGGCGGTTGGGGGCAGTCGGTTCGGTGCTGTCGCTGGCGGCGAGTGAGGTTCGCGCTGGGGCGTGGGTGGTTCTGTGGTCGCGCTGGTCGGGGCGGACGTTGCGATGCTGGTGGGCGAGGTGGTGGCGGTCCTGGATGCGGTGCCGATGCGTCGTTGGCGGGGGTGACGCCAGTTGGGGCTGCTGGCCATGGATCGGCTGTCCCGCCGCCGGGCGGGTGGGAGTGGGGGTGCGGTGGTGTTTCCGCCAGCTCGGTGGCCAGGCTGGCCGGGTTGGTGGGTGACCTGACCGTGGTGGCTGGCCCTGGGCCGAGCGGTTGGTCGTGGGTCGGACAGTCGGTTCGGCGCTTGTCGCTGGCGGCGAGTGAGGTCTGCGCTGGGGCGTGGGTGGTTCTGTGGCTGGGCCGGGCGGGGTGGACCTGGTGCTGCCGGTGGGCACGGTGGCGGCGGCGGGTCGTACGCGGGGCCGCCGTTTTGCGCGACGACCGACCGGCCGGGGGTCCGGCGTCTCCGGGACGGGGTCCGGGGCTGGGCGGCCCGGCTGAGGAGCCGCCAGGAACGCAGGCTCGTCCAGGACAGGCGTGTTGGGGCGGGCTGCCCCGGGCGGAGGTCTGCTGTGGGCACCTCGGCACGCCAGTGGGGAAGAGCTGGGTGTGTGTGGCTGGGGTGAGTTCCGGGGTCTTGGGGGCGGGGTCCTGGGTGGGCGGGTCGAGTGTGGGGCCGTCTGGAACAGGCGTGTTGGGATGGGCTGACTGGGCAGGTGGCCCCTGTGCGGACGGCCCGGGCGTGTGAGGTCTGGGGAAACGGCCGATGACGGGGGCCCGGAGTGGGCGCTTCGTGACGGTGACTGCGGTGGGTGTTCCGGAGTTGACACCACGGGGGGTATGCGGCCACGCGGTCGGGGGCGGTGGCTCGCAGCGGGCTGCTTGGTGGTGGTTCGGAGTGAGCGGCGCGTGGTAGGCGGCGGGTTCCGGGTGGGGATTGCTCCGGTGTGGCCGGTTCGGGGGAGTGGGTGGGACCGGGCGGACAAAGAAAAAGGCGAGGAGAGTGAATCCCCTTGCCACTTTCAAGCTATACCGTGCCCCCGGGCTTGCGGCAAGGCCCCCGGCATGGCGCAGAATCCCGGCCGTAAGGCCATGACCTGCGGAAACGGGAGTCGTGAAATGCGTGTGTTGATGACGACCTGGGGGTCGCGCGGGGATGTCGAGCCGCTGGCGGGGCTGGCGGTGGCGCTGCGGGGGTTCGGTGCGGAGGTGCGGGTGTGCGCGCCGCCGGACGAGGAGTTCGCGGCGGTGCTGGGGCGGGCGGGGGTGCCGCTGGTGCCGCTCGGTCCGTCGGTGCGGTCGGTGGTGGCCGGCCCGAAGCCGCCGACGGCGGAGGACGCGTTCCGGCTCGCCCGTGAGCTGGTCGCCGTGCGGTTCGAGACGTTGACCGCCGCGGCCGAGGGCTGTGACCTGGTGTTGGCGACCGGCCTGATGCCGGCCGGTGCGCGGGACGTCGCCGAGAAGCTCGGCCTGCCCTACGTGTTGGCCTGCTTCCACATCCTCGGACTGCCCTCGCGGCACTCCCGGCCCGGCCGGCGGCCGGGCACGCCGTCCCCGGACGACGAGACCGACTACCGGAAGCTCTGGGAGCAGGACGCCCAGCGGGTGAACGCGCTGTACGGGGACGCGCTCAACAGCCACCGGGCGGCGATCGGCCTGCCGCCGGTGGAGAACGTCCGCGACCACGTCCTCACCGGACGGCCGTGGCTGGCGGCGGACCCGACGCTGTGCCCGTCGGAGGGCAGGACGGAACTCGACGTGGTGCAGACCGGCGCGTGGATCCTGCCCGACGACCGGCCGCTCCCGGCCGACCTGGAGGCGTTCCTGGCCGCCGGTGAACCGCCCGTGTACGTCGGCTTCGGCAGCATGGCCGCGCACGCCCCGGAGGACATCGCGCGGGTGGCCGTCGAAGCGGGCCGCGCGCACGGACGCCGGGTGCTCCTGGCCCACGGCTGGGCCGGGCTCGCCGCGGTCGACGAGCACGAGGACTGCCACGTCGTCGGCGAGGTGAACCAGCAGGCCCTGTTCCGCCGGGTGGCCGCCGTCGTCCACCACGGTGGTGCGGGCACCACGACGACCGCGGCCATGGCGGGCGCGCCCCAGGTGGTCGTGCCCCGGATCGCCGACCAGCCGTACTGGGCCGGCCGGGTGGCCGAGTTGGGCATCGGCGCGGCCCATCTCGACCGCACGCCGACCGTCGACTCGCTCTCCGCCGCGCTCGCCACGGCCCTGGCGCCCGAGACCCGGGTACGGGCGGAGGCCGTGGCCGGCGGTATCCGCACCGACGGGGCGACGGTGGCCGCGAAGCTGCTGTTCGAGGCGGTGGGCAAGAAGGTACCGGCCGCGTCCCGGTGAGTGGCGGGGGCGGGGCGTGTGCCGCCTCTTCCGGGTGAACGGCGAAGGGTGCCAGGTGAGTTCGGCTTCGGATCGGTCTCCTTCCGATCGATCAGGGGTGGTTGGCGATCCGGGCGCGGCTGGTTCGGGCGGCGATCCGGCGACCGGCGGCCGGGTGTCGGCCGGGTCGGTTAGGGTGCCCACGGGCGCGCCCGGTCACCGCAGGCCGCGCGCGAGGGGAGGGCGGCATGACCGACGGCACGCACGGGGGAGTGGGGCAGGACGGCGACGGTATCCAGTGGCTCCTGGAGATCGGTCGGCCGAGCACCGGCCGACCGGGCACCAGCCGGTCGTCAATGGGTGGGCCCGGCACGGACGGTGAGGTCGGCGGCGTCGTCTTCGCCCGGGGGATCACGCCCGCGGAGCTCGCCCACCGGATGGGTGCCGACCCGGCCACCGCGACCGAGCCGATCAGTGACACCGAGATCCGGGACCTGGACATCGACGTCTACCGCCCCGGTGACGACGGCGACGGCGTGATCCGGGTCGGCGCGTGCGCCGGCTGGTCGTTCGCGATCGAGTACGGCGACTCCACCGGCGGTGAGCTGCTCACCGAGATAGCGCGCGACGGAGCCGAGGTGGTGCACTTCCGCCCGATGCCGGAGCGGCGGCCGGCCCTGCTGGACTACGCCCGGGACGGTGCCGTGCTGTGCGGCTTCGGCCTCGGTGAGGAGCGCTGGCGCTGGGGCCAGGAGCCGGACCTGCTGGTGCCGGACCTCGTCGCCGCCGGAGTCCTGGAGGCCGACGGCGTGACCTCCTGCGACCCCGGGCGGGAGCCCGACGGGGCCGCCCGCCGCCGCACCCTCGGCGCCGTCGAGCGGCGCTTCGGACTGAGCCTGCCCCGGGACGCCTTCGGCGGGCTGCGCCTGCCGGCGTACGCGGTGCGGGGAACCCCGGGCATGGCGTTGTACTGAGGCGGTGCGCCGGCGAAACAGCAGGAAGAGGAAGAGGAAGAGGAAGAGGAAGGGCAGGAACGGGAACAGCGGGAACGGGAACAGCGGGGACAGGGACGACAGAGTCAGGGCGGTCACGGGAGGCTCCTTCCCGGGCCCCATCGGCGGGGCTCCGATGGCCGTCATCCTTGCGTGCCGCCGGTCCGTCGCACATGTGCCGATCGGGAGGTTCCCGCTGCGCCGTTCCTGTCTCGACCCTGCCGATCGGCAGGGTCGAGACAGGAACGGCGGCAGAGCCCGGGGGCGGAGCGAGACGTGCCCCGCCGCCACCGAGAGGCGCCGCAGCCGGGCTGGGCCGGGCCGAGCCCGTCAGTCCGAGCCCGTCGGCCCGTCAGCCGGAGCCCGTCGGCCCACCGGCCCGGCACCCGTTCGGCCGGTGGCAGCCGGTACGGCGCACGCCCCCCGTCCGGGGGTCTCCGCAGGGCATCGGCGGTCCCCGGCCCCTAGGGTCTGTGGTGCGTCGGCGAACCGAGTGCCGCGCGCACGCAGGCCCGTCAGGCGTAGGCCGTCCCGCCGTGAGCCCTCCCGCCGTGCGCCGGGGTGTCCGGCAGGCCCGAGACCGCGCGCCGGGGTGCCCGGCCGACCGAGAGGTGGACCCGCCCCATGCACACCGTCGTCCGCGGCGCCGGAGCGCTCGGCCTGACCGTCCTGCTGCTCGCCGCGGCCACCGGCTGCCAGGGCGACGGCTCCTCCGCCGCCGAGCCCGCGCCGACCTCCCCGACCTCCCCGACCTCCCCGACCTCCCCGACCACCGGGACGGCGGCAGCCACCGGCACCGCCACCGGACTGGCCGCCCAACAGCTGGACTGGCACGCCTGCCCCGCCCCCACCGGCGCCCAGGGCGACGGCACCGCGCCCGCCGCCGACTGGCAGTGCGCCACCCTCAAGACCCCGCTGGACCACGGCAAACCGGACGGCACGACGATCGGTCTCGCGCTGATCCGCAGCCGGGCCAAGGACGAGCAGCACCGGATCGGCTCGCTGCTGTTCAACTTCGGCGGCCCCGGCGCCTCCGGCGTGGCCACCCTGCCGGCCCTGGCCGCGACCTACTCCTCCCTCAACTCCCGCTACGACCTGGTGAGTTTCGACCCGCGCGGGGTCGGCGCCAGCGACGGGGTGACGTGCCTGGACGACCGGGCGATGGACGCCGCCACCGCCGCCGACAGCACCCCCGACACCCCCGACGCGGTGAAGGCCCTGGACGACGGCAACGCCCGCTTCGTCGCCGCCTGCGAGCACAACTCCGGCGCGGTGCTGCCGTACGTGGACACCGAGAGCGCCGCGCGCGACATGGACCTGATGCGGCAGGTGCTGGGCGATCCGAAGCTCTCCTACTTCGGCATCAGCTACGGCACCCAGCTCGGCGGCGTCTACGCGCACCTGTTCCCGCAGCAGGTCGGCCGGATGGTGCTGGACTCGGTGGTCGACCCCACCAAGGACCCGCAGCAGGCCGCGCTCGGCCAGGCCCAGGGCTTCCAACTCGCCCTCGACGACTTCATGAAGGCCTGCGCCGCCCAGGTCGGGGCCGCCTGCCCGACTGGTGCGGGCGGCGACGAGGGCACCGCGAAGGTCACCGCCCTGGTGCAGAAACTGGCGCAGTCGCCGCTGCCGACCACCCAGGGGCGGCAGCTCACCGAGAGCCTGGCGATCACCGGCATCGCGGGCGCCCTGTACAGCCAGGAGACCTGGCCCGTGCTGGCCGCCGGGCTCACCCAGGCGATGGACCAGGGGACCGGCGACACGCTGCTCCAGCTCTCCGACGCGCTGAACGGGCGCGACGCGCAGGGGCACTACAGCAACCTGAACGCCGCGAACCGGGCGATCAGTTGCGTGGACGCCCGGCAGCGCTACTCGGACCAGGACGTGCAGCAGCAGTTGCCGCAGTTCCAGGCCGCCTCCCCGGTGTTCGGGTCCTACACCGCCTGGGGACTGACCGCCTGTACCGGTTGGCCCGTCCCCGGCAAGGCCGCCCACCCGGAGGTGTCCGCGCCGGGGGCCGCCCCGATCCTGGTGGTCGGCACCACCGGCGATCCGGCCACCCCGGTGGAGGGCGCCCGTACGATGGCGCAGCAGCTCGGCGCGGGCGTCGGCGTCACCGTCACGCTGCAGGGCGAGGGGCACGGCGGCTACAACACCGGCAACCCGTGCCTGAAGCAGACCGTGGACGCCTACCTGTTGGACGGGACGGTGCCGGCGGACGGGACGACCTGCGGCTGAGCGGTCGGCGGGGCGTGCAGGGTGTGCGGGCCGTGCCGGGCGCGCAGGGCGTGCGGGGACGGACGGCCGGGAGTGAAAGTGGCCCACTGGAACGGCCATCGATTGGCCCTGGAGAGCGGGCCACTCTGTCACTAGTCTTCTCAGCGTGACCAACGACGTGACGAACACCGCGCCCGCCCAGCACCACCTCGACCAGCTCGCCGCCCGGCTTCCCGACCGGCACCCCGGCAACGGCCACCGGGCCGGCGACGACACCGTCAAGAACGACACCGTCAAGGTCGACTTCTACTTCGACCCCGTCTGCCCCTTCGCCTGGATAACCTCCCGGTGGATCCTGGAGGTCGAGAAGCAGCGCGAACTCGACCTGAACTTCCGGGTGATGAGCCTGTCCGTCCTCAACGAGGGCCGCACCGACCTGCCCGAGCGCTACCAGCGCCTGATGACCACCGGCTGGGGCCCCGTGCGGGTCTGCATCGCCGCCGCCGAGCAGCACGGCCCGCAGGTGCTGCGCGAGCTGTACACCGAGCTCGGCACCCGGCTGCACGACCAGGACCGGGCCGCCGACGACGCCGTCATCCGGGAGGCGCTGGCGGCGGCGGGCCTGCCGGAGGAGCTGGCCGAGGCGGCGAACAGCGCGGAGTACGACGAGGCCCTGCGCAAGAGCCACCACGAGGGCATGGACCCGGTCGGCGAGGAGGTCGGGACGCCGACCATCCACGTGGACGGCGTCGCCTTCTTCGGTCCGGTGCTGAGCGCCATCCCGCGCGGCGAGGATGCCGTACGGGTCTTCGACGGTGTGCGGCTGCTGGCCGGGTACCCGAAGTTCTTCGAGCTCAAGCGGACCCGGACGGACGCGCTCGACTTCTCCTGACCCGCCCCGGCGGAGGCCGCGCCGAGCCCGCACTGAGCCCTCGCCGAGCCCGCATCGGGCGTGCCCGCACGGAGGACTGCCGCGGGCCCGGCCTGCGGCCCGTCAGCCCCGGCGGCGCTGCTTGATCCTGATCGGCCCCGACCGGGGGTGGCCGATCACGGTCAGCACCGGGGCGCCCGGCTCCGCCTGCTCGGCCGCCTTGTTGACGATGTTTCCGGTGTTGGTGCTCGACGGGTCGATCCGTACGCCCCAGCCGCGCGGGACGATCAGCCGGATGTGGCCCATGCCGGTCGATGCCTCGACCGTGATCTCCCGGTGGGGGCACACGGCCTCGGTGAAGTCGACCGTGAGCAGCGAGATCTTGGTCTCCGCGACGATCCGACGGGGCACGGACCAGCGGCCGCTCTGCACCATGTTGTTCATCCGGGGCCGGAGCGTGAGGACCTCCTCCGCCGCGGACGCCTCCCGGGCCTCCACCCGGCCGCCGAGGTCGGCCACCAGGATGTCGAGTTCGCCGTACGTCCGCGCGGCGTAGGTACGGTCGAGCCGCTCCTCCAACTCCCCGAGGTCAATGCGGCCGTCGCCGGCGGCGATCCGCAACTGCTCGGCCACCGCCTCCCGGTCGCTGTCCCCGGCCCGGGGTTCCACGGCGGCCCCGGGCGTCTTGTGCGGCGCTGGCAGTTCCTCGTTGACCATGCGGCTACTCTAGGTCGCGAATCGTCCTGGTGGGCGGCTCGATCGCCAACTCCGCACGGCCCGAGGATCCTTGAGCGCACCCGGAGGAGCGGCCGGAGGGGCAGCCGAAGGAGCGGCCGGACGACGGGCTTCGCCGGGTGCGATGGAAGCTCCCGGCAGGCCTCCGCAAACCGTTCGCGACGGCCCGACCCCACGTACCGGACCGGCCTTCGGCCTGCCCGAGTCCGCCTCCCGTGTCCGACGCTGTGCCCGCCTCCCGTGTCCGATCCGGCGCCGCGGGCCGTGGCGCCGAGCGGGTCGTTCTCCCCCGAGTGGACCGCTGCCACCCCCTTCAGGCTCCCGTCCGGGCGCGGAGAGTCCGACCATGGAGGGACGGAGGCTGTCCGGCCCCCCGAGAGGCGGTGAGCGTGGATGATCGCACGAATCCGGCTGCGCGTCGCCCGTCACCCCACGACCCCGCCGGGCTCCGGCCCCGACCCCGGCCCGAGGCAGGGCTGGGGCCAACCACGGGGCCAGGGCCAGGGCCCCGGCCCGGGCCGGAACCAGCGCCCCGGCCCCGGCGGCCCGGCCAAGCCCCCGCCGCCCTCGTGGCGCCGCTGGCTGCTGCCCGTCGCCGTACTGGTGACGCTGCTCCTGCTGGTGCTCTTCTCCAACCCCGGCAAGCCCGGCACCCGCTACGGCTACACCGACTTCGTGAACCGGGTCGACGCCGGCCAGGTGCAGACCGTGGACGTCAGCGACACCGGCGCGGTGAGCGGCACGCTCAAGGACGGCACCCGCTTCACCAGCCAGATCCCGACCGCCCTGGACACCTCCCAGCTCAGCAGCGCGCTCTCCGACCACCACGTGACCGTCACCGGCAGCCGGAGCAGCGGCGGCGGCTCGATCTGGTCCTCCCTGCTGCTGTTCCTGCCGCTGCTGATCTTCGGCGGGCTCTTCCTCTGGTCCGGCCGGATGGCCGCCCGTTCGCTGGGCGGCGGTCTGAGCGCCATCGGACGGTCCCGGGCCAAGATCATCGAGGCGGAGCGGCCGGACACCGGGTTCGCCGACGTGGCGGGGTACGAGGGGGTGAAACAGGAGGTCAGCGAGGTGGTCGACTTCCTGCGCAGCCCGGAGCGGTACGCCGCCGCCGGGGCCAAGGGGCCGCGCGGGGTGATCATGGTCGGGCCGCCCGGCACCGGCAAGACCCTGCTCGCCCGGGCGGTCGCCGGCGAGGCCTCGGTGCCCTTCCTCTCGGTGACCGGCTCCGGCTTCGTGGAGATGTTCGTCGGCGTCGGCGCCTCCCGGGTGCGCGACCTCTTCGACGAGGCCCGCAAGCGCGCGCCGTCGATCATCTTCATCGACGAGATCGACGCCGTCGGCGGCCGCCGGGCGGGCGGCACCCGGCTCGGCGGCAACGACGAGCGCGAGCAGACCCTGAACCAGTTGCTCGCCGAGATGGACGGCTTCGACCAGAGCACCGGCATCGTCGTCATCGCCGCCACCAACCGCCCGGACGCCCTCGACCCGGCCCTGCTGCGCCCCGGCCGCTTCGACCGGCAGGTCACCGTCCCGCTGCCCAACCAGGCCGAGCGGGCCGCCATCCTCGCCGTGCACGCCCGCGGCAAGACCCTGGCCCCGGACGTCGACCTCGGGCGGCTCGCCCGCGGCACCCCCGGCTTCTCCGGCGCCGACCTCGCCAACCTGGTCAACGAGGCCGCCATCAACGCCGTGCGCGCCGACCGGGCCACCCTCACCGCCGACGACCTCGACACCGCCCGCGACCGGGTGCTGCTCGGCCGCCGGGAGTCCTCCAACGCGCTGCTGCCCGACGAGCGGCACGCCGTCGCGGTGCACGAGTCCGGACACGCGCTGGTCGCCGCGCTGTGCGAGCACGCCGACCCGGTCGCCAAGGTGACGATTCTCCCGGCCGGCGTCGCCCTGGGCGCCACCGAGCAGCTGCCCGAGGCCGAACGGCACTTGTACAGCGAGGCCTACCTGGTCGACCTGATCACCGTCCAGCTCGGCGGCCGGGCGGCGGAGCTGGTGGTCTTCGGCGAGGGCTCCACCGGCGCCGCGAACGACCTCGCCAACGCCACCTCGGTCGCCACCCGGATGGTCCGCGAGTTCGGCCTCTCCCCGGAACTCGGCCCGGTCGGCTACTCCAGCGGCACCCCGCACTACCTCGGCGACAACCCCGAGGACCTGCTGCGCCGCCCGTACTCCGAGCAGACCCAGCGCGCCGTGGACGAGGCGGTGGCCCGCCTGCTGCGCGGCGCCGAGCGGCGGGCCGTCGCCCTGCTCACCGACCACCGGCACCACCTGGACGAGCTGGCGGCGCTGCTGGTCGCCCAGGAGACGGTGGACGGCCGGGTGGTGCTCGACATCCTGTCGCACCCGGCGCCGGGGCCGGAGCGGCCGGTCTCGCTGCGGAAGCCGGACGGGCCCGAAGGAGCGGCGGCGGCGGACGCGCGGCCGGCACCGGCGGACACGGACGCGCAGGCGGCACCGGGGGAGGCCCCCCGCCCGTGACGGCCGCGTCGTGGGTGGTCGTATCCTCGTGATCGCGTCACGTACCCACCGTCCCGAGGAGTCGGAATGACCGAGCCCCTGCCCGCCGACGTCCAGCGGGAGATCGCCCGTGCCCTCGGGGTCGTCCCCGTGCCGGACCCCGCGAAGGAGGCCGAGCGGCGGGTGGAGTTCCTGGTCGGCCAGGTGCGGGCCACCGGCGCGCGCAGCCTGGTGCTCGGCATCAGCGGCGGCGTCGACTCCACCACCGCCGGGCGCCTGTGCCAGCTCGCCGTCGAGCGGCTGCGGGCCGAGGGGCACCAGGTGACCTTCACCGCCATGCGGCTGCCGTACGGCGTCCAGGCGGACGAGGCGGACGCCCAGCTCGCGCTCGGCTTCATCCGCGCCGACGAGGTGCTGACCGTCGACGTCAAGCCCGCCACCGACGGCGCGCTCGCCGCCCTGAAGGCGGCCGGCCTGACCTACGGCGACCACGGCCACGAGGACTTCGTCGGCGGCAACGTCAAGGCCCGCCAGCGGATGGTGGTCCAGTACGCGGCGGCGGGTGCCAAGGGCGGGCTGGTCGTCGGCACCGACCACGCGGCCGAGGCCGCGGTCGGCTTCTTCACCAAGTTCGGGGACGGCGCGGCCGACGTGATGCCGCTGTCCGGCCTCACCAAGCGCCAGGTGCGGGCGGTCGCCGAGGCGCTGGGCGCGCCCGCCGAGCTGGTCAAGAAGGTCCCGACCGCCGACCTGGAGGACCTCGCCCCCGGCCGCCCCGACGAGGACGCCCTCGGTGTCAGCTACGACGCCCTGGACGACTTCCTGGAGGGTATGCCGGTCAGCGAGGAGGTCTTCCGTACCGTCCTCGGCCACTACCGCCGCACCGAGCACAAGCGCAACCTGCCGGTCGTCCCGCCGGTGGTCTGACCGGTCCGGACGAGCGTGCCGCCGGCGCCGGGCTCCGGAGCGGTCCGCCGGGGCCGGGGGGCGAAGGCCCTCGGCGGTCTGATCATGACGTGGACGACCAGGCCCCCGGTACCGCCAGGTGACCGGGGGCTGCCGAGCAGTGCCCGGCGCGTACGGGCCGAAGCCCGAGGGGGGCGGAGTGACGACGGTGGAGCGGCTCGCGGTGGTGTCCGGGGGCGGGACCGGGATCGGCCGGGCGATCGCGGCGCGGCTGGTCCGGGACGGGCACCGGGTGGTGGTCCTCGGCCGCCGGGCGGCGGTGCTGGAGCAGGCCCGGGAGGAGATCGAGCGGACCGCCGGACCGGGGCGCGTCGTGCCGGTGGCGGCCGATCTGACCGACCCGGCGGCGGTCGAGGCGGCGGCGGCCCGGATCGCCGCGCTCGGGCCGGTGGACGTGCTGGTGAACAACGCGGGCGCGATCGTCACCCCGCCCGCCGATGACGGTCTGGCCGCGCTGGCCGCCGCCTGGCGGCGGGACCTGGACGGCAATCTGCTCACCGCCGTGCTGCTGACCACCGCGCTCCAGGACGCGCTGCGGCGGCCCGGCGGCCGGCTGGTGGTGATCAGTTCGGCCGCGGCCCAGCGCGGCGGCGCGGGCCCGCACTCGGCGGGCTCGTACGCCGCGGCCAAGGCCGCGCTGCACGGCTGGGCCTTCGGCCTGGCGCGGCAGTTGGGGCCCGACGGGATCACGGTGAACGTGCTCGCGCCCGGGTACGTCGAGTCCACCGAGATCTTCGGGGCGGGCTGGAGCGAGGAGTTCCACGCGCGGAAGGTGGCCGACACCCTGGTCGGCCGGGCGGGCACCCCGGCCGACGTGGCCGAGGCGGTCGCCTACCTGGCCTCGCCGGCCGCCGGGTACCTGACCGGTCAGGTGATCGGGCTCAACGGCGGTGCGGTGCTGGGCCGTTGAGCCCGGCCGGAGGGCCTGCGGCCTACTGCTCCGCGATCCAGTCCGTCACCAGCTCCTCCAGCACCCCCAGCGGCAGGCTGCCGTGCCCGATCAGCCGGTGGTGGAACTCCCGGACGTCGAACCGGGCGCCGAGCGCCGCCTCGGCCCGCTCGCGGTGCCGCACGATCTCCCGGCGGCCGATCAGGTAGGCGGTGGCCTGGCCCGGCCAGGCGATGTAGCGGTCGATCTCGTTGCGGACGTTGGCCTCGGGGGTCGCGGTGTTGGCCCGCATGTAGGCCTTCGCCCGCTCCCGGGACCAGCCGTAGTGGTGCATCCCGGTGTCCACCACCAGCCGGACCGCCCGCATCGCGTCCAGCGAGAGCATCCCGAACCGGGACAGCTCCGAGCCGTACAGCCCCATCTCGTCCGCGAGCCGCTCGGTGTACAGGCCCCAGCCCTCGACGTGCGCGGTCAGCTGGCCGCTCGGGTTCCGCCGGAACCGCGGCAGGTGGTGCAGGGTCTGCGCGACGGCGAGCTGGAGGTGGTGGCCGGGAACGCTCTCGTGGAAGGCGATCGCCTCGTACTCGTAGCTGAACCGGGTCTCCGGGCTCAGCGTGTTGATCCAGTGGGTGCCGGGCAGTCCGCCCGGGCCCGGCGGCTGGTAGTAGGCCAGCGGCGCGGTCTCCGCCTCGATCGGGTCGATCTCCCTGGTCACGCAGTCGGCGATCGGGTACGGGCGGAACCAGTCCGGGGCGGCGCGGCGGGCCCGGTCCAGCGCCCCGTCCGCCAGGGCGACGATCTCGGCCGCGCTGCCGAAGCGCAGCGAGCGGTCCTCGCGCAGCGCGGTCAGCACGGCGGCCGGGTCGGTGATGCCCAGCACCTTGCCGCCCAGCTCGGCGAACTCCTCGCGCAGCGCCGCGACGGCCTCCAGACCGATCCGGTGCACCTCCTCCGGGGTGAGCCCGGGCCGGGTGAAGCGGGCGACGGCGTCCGCGTAGCCCTCGGCGCCGCCCGGCACGTGGCAGACCCCGGGCTTGTCGTCCGGCCGGGCGCCCGGTGCCAGCCGCTGGGCCAGCCCGGCCAGGAAGCGGGCCACCGCGGGGCGGACGGCGTCGCGCACGATCACCAGGGCGCGCTCGGACTCCGGGCGGCCGGCCAGCGGCCGCAGCAGCTTGTCCTCGGCCGGGGCGGTCGCCAGGTGGGCCTCCAGCTGGGCGACGGCGGCGTCGACCCCGCTGCGCAGCGGGTGGCGGCCCTCGGCGGCGGCGTCCAGGGTGCGGCGCAGGACGGCGTCGAAGTAGTCGGGCAGCGCGGCGAGGCGTTCCAGGTAGGCGTCGGCGCCCTCCTGGTCGATCGAGGTCATGGCGAGCGCGGTGAAGGCCTCGTTCTGCGGGGCGACGATGGTCGCCGAGACGCTGAACTCGGCCAGCCCGTGGGTGATCTGGCCGATGCCGTTGGCGAGCAGCCGGGCGAGCACCCGGTGGGTGATCCGGTCCTCGCCGGCCAGCGAGTCCAGCGGGATCGCGGCCAGCCGGGCGGTGAAGCCCAGCAGGGCCTCGCGGTGGCGGTGCGCGGCCGCGCGGGACGGGTCGGGCACCAGGTGGGCGTAGCCCTCGACCCCGCTGAGGGTCGCGTCGAACGGGTTGTGGGTGTTCTCGGCGTCGAAGAACTCCTCCGCGAGTGCGGCGAGTTTGGTGTGCTGAGGCTGTTCGATCACGGTCGCTCCCCCGATGCGGTGTACCGCGGCGCGGCGTACCGCCGTGCCCGGTCCCGCCGATTATTCGGAGCGACCGGCGGCCCGGTCAATACGCGCTGGTGGGACGGGGGTTCCGTCCCCTCCCGCCGGCGCCCGCCACGCACGGACCCGCGTGCGGACCCGTGGACGGACCCACCTGCGAAGCCGCGCACACGACGGTGCCGGCGTCCGTCGGAACGGACGCCGGCACCGTCGTTGCGCGGGGCCCGGCAACCGGCGCCGGGGCGCCGCCGTGCCGGGCGGGGGAGGACGGGTCAGCTGGCCTTGGCAGCCTTGCCCTCCTTGGCGGCCTGGGCGGCGGCCTCCTTCTCGTGCTTCTCCTTGATCCGGGCGGTCTCCTTGCGGACGTCCACCTGGTTGGCGCGCTCGTGCTGGAGCCAGAGCGGGTTCTCGGCCTTGACCGCCTCGATCTGCTCGGTGGTGAGCGCCTCGGTCACGCCGCCGCGGGCCAGGCCGGAGATGGAGATGCCGAGCTTGGCGGCGACCACCGGGCGCGGGTGCGGGCCGTTCTTGCGCAGGTCCTGGAGCCACTGCGGCGGCTCGGCCTGCAGCGCGCTGAGCTCCTCGCGGGAGACCACGCCCTCCTGGAAGCCGGTCGGCGCCGCGTCGAGGTAGATCCCCAGCTTCTTGGCCGCGGTGGCCGGCTTCATGGTCTGGCTGGTCTTCTGCTTGAGCGATGTCATGGTGACAAGGGTAAGGGAGTGCGCGGGCGCTCCCGGTCACGGTCGGTAGCCTTGCCTTGTGACAGACATGCAGGTGAACCCGTCCTTCCGGCTCGTGTACGTCCCGGGCGTGACCCCCGGCAAATGGGTCCGGGTCTGGAGCGAGCGGCTCCCGGACGTGCCGCTGGACCTCCTCGCGGTCCCGTTCGGCGACGGCGAGCGCACGCTGCGCGAGGGCGGCGCGGACGCCGGGCTGGTCCGGCTGCCGGTCGACAAGGACGTGCTGAGCGCGATCCCGCTCTACAGCGAGACCACCGTCGTGGTCTTCCCCAAGGACCACTGGCTCGCCGCCGCCGAGGAGGTCGCGCTGGACGACCTGGCCGAGGAGGTGGTCTTCCACCCGCTCGACGACACCCTCGGATTCACCGCCGACACCCTGCCCGGGCGGCCCGCCATCGCGCGTCCGGACAGCACGGAGGACGCGATCGAGCTGGTCGCGGCGAACGTCGGCGTGCTCCTGGTGCCGCAGTCGCTGGCCCGGCTGCACCACCGCCGGGACCTCACCTACCGGCCGGTGGTGGAGGCGCCGCAGTCCCAGGTGGCGCTGGCCTGGCCGCAGGAGCGGACGACGGACCTGGTGGAGGAGTTCATCGGGATCGTCCGCGGCCGTACGGTCAACAGCTCGCGCGGGCGCGGGGCCGGGCAGGCGGCGCCCGAGGCGCAGCCGAGGAAGGCGGCGGCCGGCCGGGGCAAGCCGCAGCCGCAGAAGTCCGGCGGGCAGAAGGGCGGCGCGCAGAAGGCGGGTGGCCAGAAG
The DNA here is from genome assembly GCF_042268845.1 of Kitasatospora sp. NPDC056273. Lineage (NCBI taxonomy): Bacteria > Bacillati > Actinomycetota > Actinomycetes > Kitasatosporales > Streptomycetaceae > Kitasatospora > Kitasatospora sp. NPDC056273. The sequence continues at coordinate 44,300 of NZ_JBHJSJ010000019.1, forward strand.
GCGGGCGGGCAGAAGTCCGGTGGACAGCGCGCGGGGGCGCCGAAGGCCGGGGGCGCCAAGGCCGGCGGGCGGGGCGCGGCGGCCCGGCGCGGCAGGCCCAAGCGGTGACCGTGGCGTAGCGTCTGCCCCGTTCGCTTGCAGTCGAGGCGGGAGGAGCGGGGCAGTGTGGCACGACCTGATGGCCGTCCAGATTCCGATCGTGGAGAAGGTCCTCCGTACGGTCGCCGTCTACGTGCTGATCCTGGTGCTGTTCCGGCTGGCCGGGAAACGCGGGCTGGCGGGGCTGAACACCTTCGACATGGTGGTCGTCTTCCTGCTCTCCAACGTGGTGCAGAACGCCATCATCGGCAACGACAACAGCCTGCTCGGCGGCGCGATCGGGGCGGTCACGCTGGTCGCGGTGAACGCCGGCGTCACCCGCTGGCTCGCCCGCGACCCGAAGGCCGCCCGGCTCCTGGAGGGCAGGCCCACCACCGTGGTGAAGGACGGCAAGCTGGTCGAGGGCGCGCTGCACAGCCTGGCGCTGCGCCCGTCGGAGCTGGAGCACGCCATCCGGATCCAGAACGGCGACAAGGTCGGCGACGTCGCCCGCGCCCGGCTGGAGCCGGACGGGCAGCTGCTGGTGGCCCTCAAGCACGGCGAGCAGAGCGCCACCCGCGCCGACGTCGAGGACCTGCGGCGCCGGCTGGCGGAGATCGAGCGGCTGCTCACCGCGATCGCCGCCGACCGGCGCCCGCCGGGCTGACGCGGGCTCGGGCCCAGGCCCAGGCCCGGGCGCTGGTTCAGGTCCGGCTGCCGGCCCAGACCAGGCGCCCGGTCGACGCCGTGATGCGGTAGTCGGCCTCCGCACCGGGCCGGGCGTAGGCCTCGACCCGGCGGCACACCACGAAGGCCGGGTCCCGCTCCGACTCCAGGACCAGGTAGTAGTGCCCCACGCCGGAGAGCTCGCCCGGGCCGCCGTCGGAGAACTCCCGGATGCTCTTGCGCTCCTCGGGGGTGGCGGAACGGATCGTCAGCGTGGGGTAGTGGGTGTGGAGCTTCATCGCCCGCACGGTCTCGAAGACGATGTCGAGGGTCTCGGGCTCCTGCCCGCCCGCCTGGCTGCGCAGCACCAGCTCCTTGTGGCCGATGCCGTAGTGCCAGAGCCGGAAGGAGCGGGGGCTGTGGAAGGGGGTCTTCGCACTCCTGGTCATCCGGGCATGATCACCGGTCGGCCGGCGCCGGGGCAAGGGTTTCGGCGCGCCGGCGGCGGGCGGCGGTGAGGGCCACGGCGGCGGCCAGGGCGAAGCCGAGGGCGGCGGAGAGCAGGTGGCCGACGGTGGTGAACGGCGGGAGGGGGCCGGGCCATTCGCCGTCGCCGGAGAGCGGCCAGGCGAGGACGAAGGCGGCCCAGGGCAGCCGGGCCCAGCGGGGCAGGGCGAGGACGGCGAGGGCGAGGACGGTCTGGGCGCCGTAGCTGATGCCGTAGTCCGAGGCCTGGCGCACGCTCTCCGGGTACCAGCCGTGCCGCAGGGCGAACACGATCACCGCGGCGGTGAGCAGCGTGGCGCCGATGTGCCCGCCGAGGAGGACGGCGGCGGCGCGCGGGCTGCCGAAGCGGCGCTCGGTCCAGGCGAGGCAGCAGCCGATGCCGAGGCCGAGGGTGATCAGGGTGCCGCCGAAGCCGGTGGAGAGGATCTCGGTGAGGGTGCCGTCGAACAGCAGCGCGCTGCCGAACAGGGCGGCGACCGGGTGGTCGTGGAGGTTGTCGAGGTTGGTGCTGATGTGGTCGCGGAGCGCGTCCGCCCGGTCCGCGGCGAGCAGGTTCCCGACCCAGACGTTCCCGAGCAGGAGCAGGAGGACGTAGCCGAAGGTCAGCGGCGAGCGGCGCGGGTACGTCCGGACGGCGCGGAGCAGCCCGGTCAGGAGCCCCGATGGGGTGGGTGCGTTCATGGTCTGGTGGTGTCCCGGTCGAGCGGTGTGGTCCGCGGCCGGCGCCCGTGCGGCCGGCCATGCCGGGACAGTACCGAAGCCCGGTGGGGATCCGGTCAGCGGACCCGGCGGGTCAGCGTCGCGGTGAAGGGCCGGGGCACGAGGGAGGAGCCGCGGACGGGGCGGACGGGCCGGCCGGGGGTGGGGGCGATGGTCCAGCGGGCGGCGATGGTGGCGATGGCGAGGACGGCCTCGGTGGTGCCGAAGGCGTCGCCGATGCAGCGGCGGGCGCCGAGGCCGAAGGGCGCGTAGGTGCCGGGGGCGGGGCGGGCGGTGGTGAGCCAGCGGTCGGGGTCGAAGCGGTCGGGGCGGGGGAACAGGTCGGGCCGGCGGTGCAGCAGGTACGGGCTGTAGAGCAGGGTGGCGCCGGCCGGGACGCGGTGGCCGCCGAGCTCGGTGTCGGTGGTGGCGGTGCGGCTGAGGATCCACGGCGGCGGGTAGAGCCGCAGGGTCTCGCTGACGATCCGGGCGGTGAGCGGCAGGGAGGGCAGGTCCTCGTGGCGGGCGGGCCGGCCGTCCAGGACGGTGTCGAGCTCGGCGTGCAGGCGGGTCCGGACGGCCGGGTTGGCGGCGAGCAGTGTCCAGGCCCAGGAGAGGGTGGCGGCGGTGGTCTCCATGCCGGCCAGCAGGAAGGTGACCACCTGCTCGTGGACTTCGGTGTCGGACAGGCCCCGGCCGTCCTCGTCCGTGGCGGCGAGGAGCGTGGAGAGCAGGTCGTGCCGGTCGGTGCCGGTGGCGCGGTGTTCGGCGATCAGCCGCCGGGTGATCTCCCGCAGGTCCTGCTGGGCGCGGCGGAAGCGGCGGTTGCCGGGGGTGGGGAGGCGGTCGGCGCCGGGCAGCGGCAGCATCAGCCGCCGGCCGACGCCGCGGGTCACCACGTCCATGCTCCGGTGCACCGGCAGCGAGCCGGCCCGCTCGTGCGCGGCGAACAGGCAGCGGGCGGTGACGGCGGTGGAGAGGCGGTACATCGCGGCGGGGACGTCGATCACGTCGCCGTCGTGCCAGCGGGCGGTGGCGCCGGCGATCTCCTCGATCATCAGCGCGGCGTAGCCGGGCAGCCGGTCGCGGTGGAACGCGGGCTGCAGCATGCGCCGTTGGCGCCGGTGGGCGGCGGCGGGGCAGGTGGCGAGGCCGTTGCCGAAGACCTCCCGGGCCTTGTCGAGGAGGGGCCCGCCCTTGTCGAAGGTCTGGTCGTCGGTGAGCATCCGGCGGACCAGCTCGGGGTGGCAGACCACGTACGCGCGGAGCGGGCCGAGCCGCAGCCGGACGAGGTCGCCGTGGGCGGGCAGGCCGGCGACGAACTCGTGGGGGTGGTGGAGGAGGGCGGGGGCGTGGCCGAGCAGCGGGAGGCCGCCGGGGGCGGTGGCCGCGGTGAACCGGGTGGTCGGGAAGAACGGGGTCGGCACGGGCGTCACCTTGGTTGGGGCGGGAGGACCGGGACGAATCGCGAACGTGATCTTTCCCGGCGGTGTGCGGCGAAACGATCGTGGACCGGCGGACGGGGTGAACGCGGGGGCGCGGGGCGAACGATCGTGCGCCCTCGCTGCCTTGACGGCTCGTCCGCCCGGGAGCGGGCACCCCGGGCCGTAGGGCGTCGCCGGGTGGGCCTACACTCGGAGCCCAGTGAGATTACCGGTCAGTAGAACCGGGCAGGTACGAGCAGCCGGTGCGATGGTCGGACGGCGGAACGTCCGGCGGGGAGTGGGGAGTTCGGATGACCGACGAGCGGGTCCACGCGTTCGCCGACGACGCCCTGGGCGCCCACGACGCGGTGGCGCTCGCCGCGCTGGTCCGGGCCGGTACGGTCAACCCCCGGGAGCTGGTCGGCGCGGCCGTCGACCGGGCCGCCCGGGTGGACGGCGCGCTGCTGCCCGTCGCCCACGCTTCGTACGACAGGCCGCGGATCAGCCGGGAGGGCATCGGCGGTCCGCTCTGGGGCGTGCCGACCTACCTCAAGGACAACGTGGACCTGCGCGGCCTGCCGACCGGGATGGGCAGCGAGGCCTTCCCCGCCCGCCCGGCCCGCCGCAACGCGCGCTTCACCGACCAGTTCCTCGCCACCGGCCTGGCCGTCCTCGGCAAGACCCGGCTGCCCGAGTTCGGCCTCAACGCCTCCACCGAGTTCGCCACCGCCCAGCCGGTGCGCAACCCGTGGAAGCCCTCGCACTCGGCCGGCGCCTCCTCGGGCGGCGCGGCCGCCCTGGTGGCCTCCGGCGTGGTGCCGATCGCCCACGCCAACGACGGCGGCGGCTCGATCCGCATCCCGGCGGCCTGCTGCGGGCTGGTCGGCCTCAAGCCCACCCGGGGCCGGCTGGTCACCAACGCCCAGAGCGGCAAACTGCCGATCGACCTGGTCACCGACGGCGTGCTGACCCGCTCGGTGCGCGACACCGCCGCCTTCCTCGCCGCCGCCGAGCGGCACCGGAGCAACCCCGCGCTGCCCCCGCTCGGCCTGGTCGAAGGGCCCGGCGAGCGGCGGCTGCGGATCGGCCTGGTGGTGGACTCGCCGACCGCCAGGACCGACGGGCCGACCCGGCGGGTGGTCGAGGAGACCGCCGCCCGGCTGGAGGCGATGGGCCACCTGGTCGAGCCCGCCGCACTGCCCTTCGGCGAGGAGTTCTCCCGCGACTTCGTCAGCTACTGGGGCTACATCGCCTGGGCCGTCGCGGCCACCGGCCGGCTGCTGATCGACCCGGGCTTCCGGGCCGGGAGGCTGGACGGCCTGACCACCGGGCTGCGCCGCCGGTTCCAGGCCGAGTTCCCGCGGACCCCCGGCGTGCTGCGGCGGCTGCGCCGGGCCGAGGGCGTGTACGCGCGGATCTTCCGCACCCACGACGTGATCCTCTCCCCGGTGCTCGCCCACACCACCCCGCCGATCGGGCACCTGAGCCCGAACGTGGACTTCGACGAGCTGATGGACCGGCTGACGCGCTACGTCGCCTTCACCCCGGTCAACAACGTGGCCGGCGGCCCGGGCATCGCCCTGCCGGCGGGCTCCGCGCCCGGCGGGCTGCCGGTCGGGGTGCACCTGTCGGCGGCGCACGGGCAGGAGCGGCTGCTGCTGGAGCTGGCCTTCGCGCTGGAGGCGGACCGGCCCTGGCGGCGGATCCAGGACTGAGCGGGCCGGTCCGGGGCCCGGTCGGCCGTTCGGCGACGGCGTTCAGGGCCGTCGCGCTCAGGGCAGCGGCGCTCTGGACCCCGGTGCTCCGGGTAGCGGTGCTCAGGGCAGCGGCGCCGCCACCGCCCGGGCCGCGCGCACCTCGTGGTGCAGCCGGGCGAGCGCGCAGTCCGGCGACAGCGCGTCCGGCCGCGCCTCCGGCAGCCGCTCGCCGGTGCGCAGCGCCTCGGCCAGGTCGGCCAGCTCCCGGGTGACGGCGGCGACCTCGGCGGTGGTCGGCACCGGCGCGCCGTGCTCGATCCGCACCCGGGTGGCGGTGGTGGTGTCCACGATCCGCTCGACCGCGATCACCACCGGCCACCACGCCCGCGCCCGGGCCCCGACCGGCGGCGGCTCGGTGAGGGCCCGCTGGAACTCGCTGCGCACGGCGGACAGGTCCCGGTAGAGCCGCCGCCGGTAGCGGGCGCGGGCGGCCGGTTCGTCCGGTCCGGGGCCGGTGGCGAAGGCCAGCGACACGTACGAGGCGGTGTCCTGGACGGCGTCGGCGAGGCGGTCGCCGATCCGGGTGTGCCAGGACTCCGGCCACAGCAGGTAGCCGGCCAGCAGGGAGATCCCGCAGCCGATCAGCGAGTCGTAGAGCCGGGGCAGCACCAGGTGGAAGCCCTGGTGGTTGAGCAGGTCGGAGAGCAGCAGGATGACCGGGGTGATGGCCGCGGTCTGGAAGGCGTACCCCTTGGCGGAGAGCACCGGGATCAGCGTCGCCAGCACCGCCATCACCGGGACGTCCCACCAGCCGTGCGGCACCTCGGCCAGGACCGGGATGGCGATCAGCAGCCCGGCCGCGGTGCCGAACGCGCGCAGCACCGCGCGGGAGAACACCGAGCCGAAGTCGGGCTTCATCACGAAGGTCACGGTCAGCGCCACCCAGTACGAGCGGGGCACCGCGATCACCGAGACCAGCACCTGCGCCAGCCCGATGCACAGCGCCAGCCGCAGCCCGTACCGCCAGGACGCGCCGGACAGCAGCAGCGCCCTGGCCGCCCGCCGGGCCCGCACCGCGAGGCGGGCCGGCCGGCCGAGCCGGTCGTCGGCGGCGTACGGGTCGGGCGAGGCCTCGTACGCCACGGTGGCGGCGTGCTCGATCGCCTCGACCAGGGCGCGGGTGGAGGGCCCGGCGGGGCTCGGCAGGGCGAGGGGCGGCGCCGGGCCGGCGCGGTCCCGCTCGACGGCGTCGGCGAGCGCGCGGACGGCGGCCGGGTAGTCGGCCGGCAGCGGGCCGAACTCGGGCGGGCGCAGCTGGGCCGCGGGGGCCGCCTCGACCACCGGGATCAGCGCGTTGAGCTGGGCGAGCAGTCGGGCCAGGGTGGGTGAGCGGCCGTGCCGGCGGGCGCGCCGGGCGAGCAGCAGGTCGTAGGACTGGTTGAGCGACTGGGTGAGCGCGTGGCGGCGGCCGTCGTACTCCGGTGTGCCGGCGGCCGCCAGCAGGTCGGCGGCCGCCCGGTAGGTGCCGGCCACCACCGCCCGCTCGGGGACGCCCAGCCGCAGCGGCCAGGCGAGCAGGGTCAGGGTGAGCACCACCAGGCCGCCGAGCAGCAGCAGGGCGGGCGGCAGCCACCACGGGGAGGGCAGCGGCAGGCCGGCCCCGACCACCGCGTTGAGCAGCAGGAGCAGTCCGGAGACGGAGGCGACCGCGCCGATCGAGGAGATCATGCCGGAGACCAGCGCGACGACGGTCACCGTCACGACGGCCGTCCAGCCGGTGCCGAACACCAGGGTGCCGAACAGCATCCCGAGGGCGCCGAACAGCTGGGGCACGGCGATGTTGAACACCCGCATCCGGTAGGCGTCGGCGGTGTCCCCGATGACTCCGGACAGCGCGCCCATCGACACCAGCGCGCCGTAGCCGGGCCGTCCGGTGGCGGTGCCCACCGCGAGCGGGGCGGCGAGCGCGACGGAGGCGCGGGCCGCCGCCGCCCAGGGGACCGGTGCGGACCGGGGGCGCAGGCCCTCGGTCAGCCACGGGGGAGCCGTCAACGCGCGTGCCATGTGCCCAACGTACGGCGGACCCGGGCGGTTCACCGTTCGCGCTTATGTCAATTCCGGAAACATACCCGCGCTTATGTCAGCCTCCGAAACATAAAGCGAACCCCGAGAGGCGCCGTGAGCTGCGTTGATTTCCCAATCGGTAACCCGCGGGAAAGGGTTGACACCATTAGTTGGTCTAGTCCAACGTATGGGGAGCGCGGTTCGGCAATGGCTGATGCAGGGTGAGCGGCCTTGCCGGACGGACGAGTTGACCCCCTGACGTGGCGCTGTTCCGCGCCCGCGGGCCGAGGGGAGAAGGGCCGTGTGCGGACGGCCTTCCGGTCCGCGCTCGAATTCCCGTTGCGGCCGGTGACCGGCCGCCGACTCGCCGTGCCCGCACCTGGCGTACGAGGAAGCGCTGCGTCGACTACGAACCATGGAGTGACTGCCCATGCCGAGCCCTGCCCCACACTCCGACGGACCCGCGGGGGAATACCTGTACCGGGCCGCGTCGGAGCGCCCCTACTTCAGCGCCGACACCGAGAGCTACCTCGCCCCGACCGCACTGCGCGAGGTCCGCAAGACGCACCCGCTGCGCGTGCTCTCCGAGGAGGACCACGCCTTCTGGCAGGACTACGGCTACGTGGTGGTGAAGCAGGCGATCCCGGCCGAGGCCGCACGCCGACTGCTCGACTTCGCCTGGGAGTTCCAGGGCCTGTCGCCGGACCGCCCCGAGGACTGGTACCGCGAGCGCGACTACCGCGACGAACTCGACCGGCACCTGCACATCTACGGCTTCGTCGAGGCCTACCACCACCAGCTCATCTGGGACAGCCGCCAGGCGCAGCGCGTCTACGACGCCTTCGTCGACGTGTGGGACTGCGAGGAGCTCTGGGTCACCCTCGACCGGCTCAACCTCAACCCGCCGAACGTCCGCAACCGCGACCGCGCGCTGATCGAGCCCACCGACCGCGGCTTCGACATCGAGCTGCACTGGGACGTCGACACCACCCGGGGCGTGCTGCCGCAGCGCGTCCAGGGCATCATCGCGCTCAACGACACCGCCCCCGACCACGGCGGCTTCCAGTGCGACCCGGAGCTGTTCCGCCGCTTCAACCAGTGGCAGGCCGCCCAGCCGGCCGACCGCGACCCGATCCGCCCGGACGTCGACCGCGCCGAGTACCCGGTCGTCCGGCCCGAGTTGAAGGCCGGTGACCTGCTGATCTGGAACGGCCTGCTCGCCCACGGCGTGGCGCCCAACACCTCCGCGGGCGGGGTGCGCGCGGTGCAGTACCTGTCGATGATGCCCGCGCTGGAGGAGTCCGAGAAGCTGCGCCGCTCCCGGGTGGAGTCCTGGCGCACGCTCGGCACGCCGGACTGGAACCGCACGCTGGTCGGCGACGCCGACCGGCCCGAGGCGCAGCGCTACGGGACCGCCGAACTCACCGAGCTGGGGGAGAAGCTGCTCGGCCTGCGCTCCTGGAGCGGCAAGCCGTTCGACGAACGCGGGGACACGGGGGAGCGGGAATGCGCGACGTCTGCCTGACCCTGCCCACCAACCGCGCGTGCGCGGACACCATCACCGCGATCGGCGCCGAAGCCGCCCACGCCGTACGGCGGTTCGGCGTCCGGGTGCACCTGCTGGTGCTGGACTCCGCCGACCCCGCGACCCGCGCCCGGCACGCCGAGGCCCTCGCCGCCCTGCCGGCCGTCGAGGGCGTGGTCGTCCACCACCTGGACGAGGACGCCCAACGCGCCTTCCTGCGCGAGGCGGTCGAGCGCTCCGGCGCGGCCGACCCGGACCGGCTGCTGCGCCTGATGCTGCCCGACGCCCTCTCCTACGGCGCCTGCACCAACCGGGCGTTCCTGCTGGCCGCCGCGCTCGGCTGCGCGTCGGTGCACCGCCGCGACTCCGACAGCAGCTACCAACTGCTCGACGGCGAACCGGTGTTCCCGATCGAGCACGAGCTGGCCACGCTCGGCCTGAAGGCCGCCGACGCGGCCGCCGCCGTCACCGAGAACCGCCTCGACCCGGCGCACGCGGACAAGCAGGTCGCGCTGGTCGGCGCCTCCTTCGTCGGCGAACTCTCCGTCGACATCGGCGAGATACGCGAACTCGACCCCGAGGTCTACCACGACGTGGTCGCGCTCTGGGCGCCCACCGGGGCGAGCGAGGAGGAGAAGCGCGAACTCGTCGCCGACTCCTTCACCGGCGGCGGCAGCGAGCCGTTCACCGCCGACCGCGCGGTGCTCGACCTGCCCGACATCTGGCACATCGACATGTGCAACATCGGCCTCCACCACGAGGTGTACGAACGGGTGCCGCTGCCGCCCGCCACCGACACCATCGGCAGCGACTACTTCCTGCACCACCTGGTGCGTGACGCGACCCTGCCGGGCGTCACCCACAACCGCCACATCGTCAACTACTACACCCCGGAGCGCCGCACCGGCCCCGGCTTCACCGCCTACCAGCTGCGCTACGCCAAGTTCCTGCTCTCCATGCTCTACCTCTACCCGGTCTACGCCGACATGGAGACCGCCGGCGGCGCCCTGCTGGACGAGCAGCACCGCGTCCGCCCCGAGGCGATCGCCGACTCCGCCCGTCGCAGCGCCGCGACGGACCGCGCGGAGAACCACCGCAGGCTCGCCGAACTCGACCGCTGCTACCGGCGGCTCGGCGGGAAGTACGCCGACTTCGCGGACCGGCTGGCGCCCCTGCGGGCGCGCCTGCTCGACGAGGCGCAGGCGGACATCGAGGACTTCGCAGCGCTGATCGACGCGTGGGGCCCGCTGGTGCGGGCGGCCAAGGCCACCCCCGCCGACCGGTCGCCGCGCTAGCCGGACGGGGAGCTCACCGTGATACGCCAGACCACCAGCAAGACCAGTACGGCCGCCGGCCACGCCACCGCCCGTGCCGCCGGCCACCCGCCCGCCCACCGCGCCCCGTCCGTCTCCGTGCTGCACACCGAACCACCCCGCGCCGACGAGCACGACCGCGGCGCGCTGCGCGCCGCACTCGCCGACGGCACCGACGACCGGATCATCTACGACCTCGACGGCATCGGCCGCCAGTACGCCGCGCTCCGCGCCGAACTGCCCGGCGTGGCCGTCCGGTTCGCCATGAAGGCCTGCCCGGTGGACGAGGTGATGGAGCACCTCGCCGCGCTCGGCTCCGGCTTCGACGCGGCGAGCCCGCAGGAGATCGCCCAGGCGCTGCGCACCGGCGTGCCGCCCGAGCTGATCCACTACGGCAACACCATCAAGTCGGACCGCAACATCGCCGAGGCCTACCGGCTGGGCGTGCGGGACTTCGCCACCGACAGCCTGGAGGACGTCGCGGCGATCGCCGAACACGCCCCCGGCGCACGGGTGTTCTGCCGGATCGCGACCACCGGCGAGGGCGCCCTGTGGGGCCTGAGCCACAAGTTCGGCTGCTCGCCCGAGGACGCCGTGCGGGTGCTCGACGCCGCCCGGACCGCCGGGCTGGTGCCGTCCGGCCTGTCGGTGCACGTCGGCTCCCAGCAGATGACCGCCGAGGCCTGGACCGCCGCCGTGGACGCGCTGGCCGCCGTGCTGGAGGCGCTCAACTGGCGCGGGATCACCCCGACCCGGATCAACCTCGGCGGCGGCCTGCCCGCCCTCGGCGTCCTCGACCGGGGCGGGCGCCCGCTCGACCCGCCGCTGGACAAGATGTTCGTGGTGATCCGCGAGGGCATGGAACGGCTGCGCGCCGTCAACGCCGGGCCGCTGGAGTTCCTGCTGGAGCCCGGGCGCCACCTGGTCGCCGACCACGGCGCGATCCGCGCCCACGTCTCCCGGCTCACCTCCCGCCACCGCCTCGACGGCACCCGGGAGGACTGGCTCTACCTCAGCTGCGGCAAGTTCAACGGCCTGTACGAGATGGACCAGCTCCAGTACCGGCTGGAGTTCCCCGCCCACCCGGGCGGCCAGTTCGTCAACGCCGTGGTGGCCGGCCCGACCTGCGACAGCGACGACGCGTACGCCCAGGACGGCGGCCGGGTGCGCGTCCCGCGCGCGGTCCGCTCCGGCGACCCGGTCTGGATCCACTCCTGCGGCGCGTACGCCACGGCGTACGCCACCCGCGGGTTCAACGGCTTCGCGCCGCTGCCGTACACCTGCATCGGTGGCGGCGACGGCCGGGACCACCACGGAGGCACCGCATGACCGACGCCCTCGTCGACGCTCCGACCGACCTGCGCATCCGGCTGCTCCGGGAGGAGGACTGGGACGCCGTGGTCGCGCTGGAGGAGCGCGCCTACGCCGCCAGCGGCCTGTCCGAGGGGCGCGAGGCGCTCCGGTCCCGGCACCGCGCCTCGCCGGACACCTGCTTCGTGCTGGAGCACCCGGGCGGCCAGGACGGCCAGGGCGGCGTGGGCGGGTACCTGCTCGCCCTGCCGTACCCGCTGTTCCGCTGCCCGGACCTCGCCCGCAGCGAGGACGGACACGGCGCGGGCGCGGGCGAGCGGCCGACCAACATGCACGCGCACGACCTGGTCGTCGCCGAGGAGCTGCGCGGCCGGGGCCTGTCCCTGCGGATGCTGCGGCACCTGGAGGAGACCGCCCGGACGGCCGGCTACCGGAGCGTCTCGCTGGTCGCCGTCCGCGGCTCGCACGTGCTGTGGACCACGCTGGGCTACCGCGCCCGGCCCGAGATCGACCTGCCCGAAAGCTACGGCACCCGGGCGGTCTACATGGCGATGCCGCTGGACCCCGTCCCGTCCCGGCCGCTGCCGCACCCCACCGACCCGACCCCCGGGCCGCACTCCAGAGCCGAAGTGGGCTGATACCGATGTCCCCCGTTCGCGACGACTTCCGCCGGTCCCAAGTGGCCATCGGCGCACTGTTCTTCGTCCTCGGATTCCAGTACGCGACCTGGGTCTCCCGGGTGCCCGCGCTCAAGGCCAGGCTCGACCTGGGCGAGGCCCAGATCGGCCTGCTGCTGATGACCTGCGGGGTCGGCGCGGCGGTGTCCTTCCCCCTGGTCGCGGTGCTGATGCGGCGGCTCGGCTCCCGCCTGCTCTCGGTGCTGTCCGCGCTCGCCCTCGGCGTCGTCCTGCTCGCGCTGTCGGTGGTGCCGAACTATCCGGTGACGCTGCTGGTGCTGTTCTTCGACGGCGTCGCGGTCGGCGCCCTGAACGTCGCGATGAACGCCCAGGGCGCCGCGCTGGAGGCCCGCTTCGAGCGGACCACGATGTCCCGGCTGCACGCCACCTTCAGCGCCGGCTCGCTGCTCGCCGCCCTGCTGGCCTCGGGCGTCACCTCCGTCACCGGCACCCTGGCGGCGCACTTCGGCGTGGCCGCCGCACTGCTCGCGGCGCTGGTCGTGGCCGCCCGGCCGGGTCTGCTGACGGACGGCCCGGCCGCGGCCGCCGAGCCGGAGGAGCGGAAGGAGCGCCGCGGCTTCGTGCTGCCGACCGTCGTGACCCTCTGGATGGGCCTGGCGATGGTGTTCGGCACCGTCACCGAGGGCGCCATGAACGACTGGTCGGCGCTCTACCTCAAGGACTACGTGCAGGCCGGCGCCGGACTCGCCCCGATGGGCATCGCGGTGGTCTCGGTGATGATGGTCTGCGCCCGGATCTTCGCGGACGGCTGGCGCACCCGCTTCGGCGACGGCCGGATCGTGCGCACCGGCAGCCTGCTGGCCGGCCTCGGACTGGCCCTCGCCCTGGCGGTCGGCGGTGTCGTCCCGACCCTGCTCGGGTTCGCCTGCGTCGGCCTCGGCGTGGCGGCGGTGACCCCGTGCGTCTACGTCGCCGCCGCCCGGCAGGGCCCCGACGCGCTCTCCCTGGTCGCCGCCATGGGCACCACCGGCCTGCTGGCCGGCCCCGCCGTGATCGGCTTCATCGCCGGCGCCACCAGCCTGCTCTGGGGCATGGCCGCCGTCGCCGCCTCGGCGGCCGTCGTCTCGCTCTGCGCCACCCGGATCCGCTGGCCCGACCAGGACGCCCCCGCCGCCCCCGCCGAACCCCGGCTCGCCGCCGACGCGACCTGACCCCACCCCCGGACCCTCGCCCGGCACCTCGCGCACCCCCGTCGCGAGGTGCCGGGCGAGTCTGTTGCGGAGGCCGGTGACCCGGGCGTCCGTCAGTCCCCGGCCGGGACGTCCGCGCCGCCGGTGGCGATGTGGTGGGCGAGCCTGGCGCGCAGCGCGGTGAGGCGGGCGATCTCGGCGTCCAGCGCGGCCAGCCGGGCGTGGACGACGGGGGCGAAGGTGTCGGGACCGGGGGAGCCGGAGCAGCGCACCGGCGGGTCCTGGTCGAGCAGGTCGAGGCGGTGGGCCCGGCTGGCCAGGTCGTCCACCGTCAGCCCGGTGGCGAGGAGTTGGCGGATCACCCGGACCCGGGCGACCTCGGCGTGGCCGTACTCGCGCTGGCCGGAGGCGGAGCGGGCGGGCGGTCGGAGGAGGCCGCGCTGTTCGTAGAAGCGCAGCGCCCTGGGTGTGGTGCCCGCCGCCGCTGCCGCGTCCCCGATCCGCATGCCCGCTCCCTGGTCGTCAGAGTTCCACGACGGTCGTCCCGAAGGTGTCCCCGGTGAACAGTCCGGTCAACGCTCCGACGGCCCGGTCGATGCCCGCCACCGGCGTCCGGGGCAGGACGATCTCCCCGGCGCGCAGCCAGCCGGCCAGGCGCTCCCGCCACTCGGCCTCCAGGTCCGGGTGGTCGAGCACGGTGAAGCCGCGCAGGCTCAGGCCGAGGGTGGCGACCCGGAAGGCGTCGATCACGGCGGGTGCGTCGCCGCCCCGGCGTTCCGGTGCGAGCTGGCCGTCCAACGCGCCGACCAGGGCGAACCGGGCGCCGTGCCGGGCCGCGTCCACGGCGGCGGTCAGCTGCTCGCCGCCGACCAGGTCCAGCACGACGTCGACGCCCTCCGGTGCCGCCGCGGCCAGTTGCTCGGCGAAGGGCCGCCCGCCGGGCACCAGCGCCGCGTCGTAGCCGAGTTCGGCGGTCAGCCGCTCCGCCTTGGCTGGCGAGCGGGTGGTGCCGATCACCCGGGCGGCGCCGAGCAGCCGGGCGACCTGCCCGGCCACCGTGCCGACCGCGCCGGCCGCGCCGGTCACCAGCACCACGTCGCCCGGGCGCACCCCGGCGGAGCGGGTCAGCCCGCCGTAGCCGGCCGAGGCGGCGGAGACCAGGGCGAGCGGGTCCGGGAATTCCGACGGGACGGGGGTGAGATGCGCGGCCTCGGCGAGCGCGTGGCTCCGCCAGCCGTTCAGGTGGGTGACCAGGTCGCCGGGGCGCAGCGGCCCGTCCTCCGGTGCGGCCAGCACCTCGCCGAGGGCGGGCCCGAACAGCGCGTCCCCGGGGGCGATGTGCGGCATCGGCAGGCCGGAGCCCGCGCCGCCGATCAGCGTGCGCAGCCCGGGGAAGACCAGGAAGGCCCGGTTGCGGACGAGGACCTCCCCGGGGCCGGGCGCCGCCAGCGGCTCCTCGGCCACGGTGAAGTCCCCGGGGGCGGGCAGTCCGGCCGGTGCGGCGGTCAGCCGGACGACGCGGGCGGTGGTGGGCAGGGCCATGGCGGCACTCCTCTGAGCGGGCGGGGGAGGCGGCGGCGGTCGGTGCCGCCGCGGGACGCCCGGACGCTAACCCCTGACCCTTGCGTCAGGGGCAAGCCGCCTGGCCGCGGAGGTGTCTGACGGGGCGTGGGGGACGCGGGTCTTCTAGAGTCACGCGTGGTACGGACGTACGCCTGTGATACCTCCGTACGTCCGTACCGCCGGACGACCCCGAGCCGCACCGAGAGGAACGAGCAGCATGACCGAGCAGGCCCCCGAGCCCTTCGAGCCCGTCGACGAGGACTGGCGGACGGCGCTGGCGATCGTCGCCCACCCCGACGACATGGAGTACGGCGGGGCCGCGGCCGTCGCCCGCTGGACCTCGCAGGGCAAGAAGGTCGTCTATGCGATGGTGACCAGCGGCGAGG
Source organism: Kitasatospora sp. NPDC056273 (assembly GCF_042268845.1). Classification (NCBI taxonomy): domain Bacteria; kingdom Bacillati; phylum Actinomycetota; class Actinomycetes; order Kitasatosporales; family Streptomycetaceae; genus Kitasatospora; species Kitasatospora sp. NPDC056273. The sequence goes on from NZ_JBHJSJ010000019.1 coordinate 59,361, forward strand.
CGGGCATCGACACGCTGGACCCGGCCGAGTGCGGTCCGCTGCGCGAGGCGGAGCAGATCGCCTCGGCGCGCGTGGTCGGCGTCGACACCGTGGAGTTCCTCGGCCACCCGGACGGCGTGGTGGAGTACGGGCTGCCGCTGCGCCGGGACATCGCCCGGGTGGTGCGCCGGCACCGGCCGGACATCGTGATCACCAGCAACTTCCGGGACACCTACGGCGGGGTGTTCCTCAACCAGGCCGACCACGTCGCGGTCGGCCGGGCCACCCTGGACGGGGTCCGGGACGCCGGGAACCGCTGGGTGTTCCGCGAGCTGCTGTACGAGGGCCACGAGCCGTGGAACGGCGTGCGGCAGATCTGGGCGGTGGCCTCGCCGGAGGCGAAGCACGCGGTGGACACCACCGGGACCTTCGACCAGGGCGTCGCCTCGCTGGAGGAGCACAAGGCGTACCTGGCCGGGCTGGGCGGGGCGATGGCGGAGCCGCGGGAGTTCCTGGAGGGCTTCGGCCGGGGCGCGGGCAGCCGGCTGGGGACGCGCTTCGCGGTGCCGTTCGAGGTGTTCCCGCTGCGTTGACCTCCGGCTACCCGGAGCCCGCGTCGGGGCCGGAGTCGGGGCCGGAGCCGGCGTCGGGGTCGGAGTCGGCGTCGGTGCCCGCGCGGCGCCGGCGCCGGTAGCGCAGCACCTGCCGCAGCAGGAGGGCGGCGACCAGCACGCCCAACCCGACCGCGAACCAGACCTGGTAGCGCAGCGCCGTGTGGTACACGGCGCCGATGTTGGCACCGGCGAGGTAGCCGAAGGTGCCCCAGACCGCCGTCCACAGCACCGCGCCGAGCAGGTTGAACGCCAGGAACCGGCGTCGGGGCATCTCCGTGGTCCCGGCGATGATCCCGTTGTACTGGCGCAGCCCGTCCACGAAGCGGGCGACCGCGACCACCTTGCCGCCGTGCCGGGCGAAGAAGCCGTCGGCGCGCTCCATCCGGGCCGGGGTGAGCAGCACGTAGCGGCCCCAGCGGTGGACGAAGGCGCGTCCGCCGGTGCGGCCGATCAGGTAGCCGAGGCCGTTGCCGAGCGCGGCGGCGCCGGTGGCGATCAGCAGGACGGCGGCGAGGTCGAGGTGCCCGGTGCCGGCGTACACCGAGGCCAGCACCAGGACGGTCTGCCCGGGCACCGGGACGCCGCAGTTGTCCAGCAGGACGAGCACCGCCACCGCGAGGTACCCGTAGTGGTCCAGCAGTGGCGCGAGTCCGGCGAGTGCCCCGGGCAGCGGGGTCGTGGGGGCGGGCACCGCTCCTCACCACCTCGCGCGGGGCGGGGTGGCGGGGGAGTGGGTCAGCGTTCCGCCTGGCGCTGTTCGATGTTGCAGTCGGGGCCGGGGTAGATCAGGCCCTCGTGGCCGTCCTCGAAGCGGACCACGTACGGCGGTTCGCCGTCGGTGCCGCGCACCTCGACGATCTCGCCCTTCTGGTCCACCATGCCCACCGACCTGCTGTGGATGTGGAGCCGGTCACCTACCGCCGCGTGCATGGTCTGCTCCCTCGGGTCGTGTGCCGGGCCGCCTCCGCGGACGGTTCCCGCTATCCACTGTGCTGCGGGGGCGGCGGGCGCGCAACGCCTCGGGCGGGCGGGGCCCGCGGGGCCGGGCCTCAGCGGGCGGACGGCTGTTGCGCGAGGTAGCCGCGGACCAGCCGCTTGCACTCGGCGATCAGCGCCGGATCGCCGTCCGGGGACTCCCGGAAGGCCAGCTTGAGCACCGCGTCGGCGGCCTCCAGGGCCACCCGCAGGGTCAGCATGACGGCCGTCGGGTCGCCCGCCCGGAACAGTTCGCCGCCGAGCGCCTGGAGCCGCAGGGCGACGGCGGTGTTGTTGTCCACGCCCGCGTCCAGCAGGTACCGGTCGTCCCGGACACCGGTGGGGACGGCCGGTCCGGCCAGGCCGAAGTCCAGTTGGCCGAAGCCCGGCACCGCGCGCTTCATCGCCACGAACTCCTCCACCGCGAGATCGGTGAAGACGGCGGGGCCGACCGGCGCGGCGGCGGCCAGCCGGGCGTCCAGGCGCTGGAGGTAGTGGTCGAGGTTGCGGGTGGCGAGCGCCGCCAGCAGGTCCTCCTTGCCGGCGAAGAACTGGTACAGGGTGCCGATCGGCACCTGGGCGCGCTGGGCGACCTCCTTGGTGGTGAGCGCGGTCGCCCCGACCTCGTCCAGCAGCCCGGCGCAGGCGTCCAGGATGCGGCCGTACCGCTCCAGGCTGCGCTGCTGGACCGGGCGGCGCCGGACCGGTCCGGGGGCGGGGTGACTCCTGTCGCTCATGACCTCACTGTGCCGCATCCGCTGTTGCGGCGGCGAATCACCGGGGCGCGAACGGACCGGAGTTCCCCGTGGGACGGGAGACGACTGGTGGCCGGAGCTGAACGGCACGGTGGCGGGAAGGTGTCCACGGGTTGGCATTGGTCTTGTCGTGGACGCGAAGACAGGTTCATACTCCTGAGGCGGACTACCTTGCGTGATCAACGCATGCCTCTTCGTGGTGATCACGATTCAGCTGTGGCGGCCGAGGCGCCTGTGACGGACGCTCCGCCGCCACCCGAGGTCTGGATGACGCCGTGTGCCCCCACTGCCCGCGCCACGTCCCGTGGCGCCGATTCCCTGTGTGTTCCCCGCCGAACGGAAGGAGGGGATCGGTTCGGTGACGCCGTCCTCCGGAGGGCGTGAGGCCCTCGACACCGAGCACCGCCGCCAGTTCCTGGAGTCCGGGTACCTGGTCCTGCCCGGCCTGCTGCCGGAAGCGCTGCGCGAACGGCTCGCGCCCGAGGTGGACCGGTGGGTCGACGAAGGCCTGCGGGCCCGGTCGATCGCCGCGTGCGCCGACCCCTTACGGCACGGACCGCCCCCGCTGCTGGAACTGGAACTGCCCGCCCACGGCGAACTCCTCACCCACCCGCCCCTGTTGCGCACCCTGACCCGCCTGCTCGGGCCGGACTTCGTCTTCCACCACCTGCACAGCGACCGCCAGGACCCGGGGATCCCGGGCAAGGCCTGGCACCACGACTGCGAGCCCAACGACCGCTCCGACCCGTCGCTGCTGATGGTCCACGCGCTGCACTACCTCGGCGGACTGGACGAGAAGGTCGGCAGTCTGGCCGTGCTGCCCGGCTCGCACCTGCGCACCGTCGGCAAGTCCGCCTACGCCCACCACGGCACCGGCGAACTGCCCGGCGAGGTGGTCATCGACCGGCTGCCGCCCGGCTCCACCGTGCTGCTCAACTCGGCGCTGTTCCACACCCGCCGGCCGGCACCCGAAGGGCCGGGCCGCCCCCGGTACTTCGTCGACGCCTCCTACTGCCAGGTGGGAGCGCGCTGGCGCCCGGTGAAGCCGTACTGGCGGCAGATGCTCGCCCGGGCCCGCGAACTGGACCTGGCCGACGGCCAGTGGCCCGAGCTGTTCGCGGAGCGGCACTTCACCGAGTACACCGGCAGCGAACACGCCCGCACCGAGTACACCGGAACCGTCTGAGGAGCACTGCCGTGGAGATCGTCACAGCCGTCGCCTACCCCGAGGTCCACGACGCCTACCTGCGGGACCACCCGGTGGATCGGGCCCACGAGGCGAACAGCAACATGTACGGCGAGGAGAACCTCGACCGTGCCGACCGCATCCCCGGCGGCTGGTGGCGGATCCGGCTCTCCCGGACGGACGTCCTGGGCATCGTGCTGCCCTGGCACCTGAGCGAGGGCGGGGAGCTCGAACTGGTGCCGCGCTCCGGGCTGACGGTGGGCGAGGCGGCCGAGCGGATCCGCGCGGGCGGAGCGGCCTGGACCGCCGCCAACCCGGTCTGCGCGGCGAAGCTGCGGCTGCTGAGGTGGGCCCCGCTCACGCCCGTCTTCCTCAGCACCGCCCCGGTCGACCACTCCGACTACGGGGACCTCGTGCTCCGGTCGGGGCTGATCCACCTCGACGGCCTGCACCGCATGCTGGCCTGGGAGTTGGCCGGACGGTTGCCCGAGCGGGAGCTGCTGGACGGCTACCTGGTGGGCGACCCGGGGGTGGCCGCCGGGCCCGCCCGGGCGGGCCGGAGGGGGGACGAGTCGGCGTGACCTCCGCGACACAGCACCTCCGGTCCGCGGCCTGCGGCCACCCGGCCGACCCCGCCCACCGGGCCCGCTCGCTGCCCGACCTGCTCGCCCACCACGCCCGGGCGCACCCCGACCGGCCCGCCCTGGGCGACGGCGTCCGCACCTTCGACTACCGCACGGTCGACACCGCGGCCGACCGGATCGCCGCCCGGCTGGCCGCCGCCGGCACCCGCCGGGGCGACCGGGTCGCCCTGCTCGGGCCCCGGGACGCCCGGATGCTGGTGCTGCTGTACGGCGTGCTGCGCGCGGGCGCGGCGGCCGTGCTCGCCGATCCGGACTGGTCGGCGGCCGACCTGGCCCGGCGGCTGGCCTCCGTCCGGGTGGCCCGGGTGCTCGCCACCGAGGGCGGCCTCGGCGGGGAGGTGGTGGACGTCGAGGCGCTGCCGGAGCTGCCCCCGGTGACCACCGAGGTACGGGGCGAGGACCTCGCGTACCTCTCCTTCACCTCCGGGTCGAGCGGCGAGCCCAAGGCGGTGGCCGTCACCCACGCCAACGCCGTGCACTACGCCCGGGCTCTGGCCGGGCGGCTCGACCTCACCGAGGCCGACGCGCCCCGCGCCGCCCACGTCACCACCCTGGCCGCCGACCTCGGCCACACCGCCTGGCTGCTCGCCCTGGCCACCGGCGGCTCGGTGCACCTCGTGCCGGACCGCGAGGTGCGCGACCCGGAAGCCTTCTGGGCCTCGCTGCGGCGGGCCCGGGTGGACGTGCTGAAGACCACCCCCTCGCACCTGACCGCCCTGCTGGAGGGCCGCCCGGCCGACTCCCCGCCGCTGCACACCGTGCTGCTCGGCGGCGAGGCGCTGCCCCGCCCGCTCGCCGCCGCCCTGCTCGACGGCGGCACCACCGCGCGGCTGGCCAACCACTACGGACCGACCGAGACCACCGTCGGCGCCACCTGCCTGCTCGTCACCTCCGCCCGCCAACTGCCCGCCGAGGAGCCGACCGTACCGATCGGCACCGCGATCGGCGAGGTGCTGCTGACCGTGGTGGACGGCGATGGCCGGGCGGTGCCGGACGGCTCGGTGGGCGAACTGCTCATCGGCGGCCGGGGCGTGGCCGCCGGGTACTTCGGCCGGCCGGACGAGACCGCCCGCGGCTTCGTCCGGCGCGACGGCCGACTCGTCTACCGCACGGGCGACCTGTGCCGACGGCGGGCGGACGGCAGCCTGGTCTTCCTGGGCCGGGTGGACCGCCAGGTCAAGGTCCGCGGCTACCGGGTGGACCTCGCCGAGGTCGAGCGGGCGATGGACGGCCACCCGGGCGTCGCGCGCTCGGCGGCGCTGCTGCGGGAGACCGCGCTCGGCAACCAACTCATCGGTGTCGTCCGGCTGTTGGACGGCGCGGACGGGACGGGGGGCCTGGACGGGGCTGGGAGCCTGGACGGGCTGCGGGCGCACCTGCGGGACCGGCTGCCCGGCTACTCCGTGCCGCAGCCGATCCTGGTGCTGCCGCGGTTCCCGGTCGGACCGAACGGCAAGCTCGACCGGCAGCGGCTGGCCGAGCTGGCGGCCGAACTGGTCGAGGCCCGGGCCGAGTCGGGCGACACCGGGTCGGACGGAACCGAACCGGACGACACCGGGGTGAACGGCGGTGCGGGGAGCGGACCGGCCGGGGAGATCGCCCGGTTCTGGGCGGGAGCCCTGGGCCTGCCCGCCGTCGGGCCGCGCGCCGACGTGCTCGGCCTCGGCGGGGACTCCATCCTCGCCATGCGCACCATCGCCCTCCTGCGGCGCTCCGGCCTGCGGGTCGCCTACGAGGACTTCTACCGGTACCCGACGGCGGAGGGCCTGGCGGCGGTCGCCGTCCCGGTCGCGCCGTCCGTCCCGGCCCCGCGCGGCTCCACGAGCGGTCGCCGACTCGCCCCGGCCCAGCGGTGGTTGTACCGGCAGCGGACGGTGCGGGACCTGCGGCACTGGAACCAGTCGGTGCTGCTGCGCTGTCGCACCGCCGTCGACCCGGAGGCGCTCTCGGCGGCCGTCGCGGCCGTCCTGGAACGGCACCCGGCGCTGCGCCGGCCGGTCACCCTGGACGGCTGCGGCGAGGTCCGGGCGGTGGCCGAGCTCGACCCGGTCTCCTTCTCCCGGATCCCGCGCGCGGCCGGGGAGCTCGCCGACACCGTCGCCGGGGTCTGCACCGAACTCCACCGCAGCCTCGACCCGTCGGCCGGCCGGCTGCTGCGCGCCCACCTGTTCACCGGCCCGCCCGGCACCGACGACCGGCTCGCGCTGATCGCGCACCACCTGGTGGTCGACGGGCTGTCCTGGCGGATCCTGCTGGACGACCTGGCGCACGCGTACCGGGCGGTGCTCGACCGGAAGCCGGTCGACCTGCCGCCGACGGCGGACTTCTACGCCTGGGCGGCGGTCTCGTCCTCCGACGCGGCGGAACCCGTCGCCGTGGAAGCCGTCGTCGGGGACGCCACCGTCGGGAAGGTCGAGGAGGCCGGGGAGGTCGGAGAGGCCGAGGAGCCCGCCGCGCTCAGCTGGGCGCTCGACCCGGACGCCACCGCCCGGCTGATCGCCCGGCACGGTGCCGGGGCCGGGTTGGAGGCCGTACTGCTGGCCGCCTTCGCCGAGGCCGTCACCGGTGACGGCGGCCGCCCCCGGCTCGCGGTGGAGGTCGAGACCCACGGCCGGGACGCGGTCGGCGACCCGGGCGAATTCCTGGACACCGTCGGCTGGTTCACCGCCGTCAAGCACGTCGAGCTGGACTCCGGGGCCACCCCGGACACCGTGGCCCGGCGGCTGCGCGAGGCCCCCGTCCGGCCGATGGACGGGCCCGGCGGACGGCCCGCCGTCGGCTTCAACTTCCTCGGCACCTTCCGGCTGCCCGAGGAGCCCGCGCTGGACTGGACCGTCGCCGCCGAACAGGCCGGCACGGCCCGCTGTACGGGCGGCGACCCGCTGTACGAACTGCGGCTCACCGCACGGGTGGTGGAGCAGCGGCTGGTCGCCGACCTGGTGTACGGCCGGCCCGGCCTGCCGCACCCCGCCGCCGAGCGGATCACCGGGCGGTTCGCCCGCGCCGTGGCGGCCGAGGCGCAGGCCGATGTCCAGATCGACCCCCAGGCCGAGGTCGTCGGCCGGACCGACGCGCGGGCCGACACCGAGGCGCCGGAGGCCGCACCGCCCGTCCGGGCACCGCTGTCCACCTCCGGCCAACTGCTGCACCCCGGTGTCGCCCCGACGGCCCGGGCGACGGTGCGCGAACCCGCCCGGGTGCTGCTCACCGGCGCCACCGGCTACCTCGGACGGCACCTGCTGGAGGCCTTCCTGGCACGCGGTGCCGAGGTCACCTGCCTGGTGCGGGCCGCCGACGACGCCGAGGCGCTGAAGCGGCTCGGCACCGGCGCGGCGGGCGCGGTCCGGCCCGCCCGGGCGCTCGCCGGGGACATCGACCGGGACGGCCTCGGCCTCTCCCCGGCCGCACTGGAACACGCCCGGGGCGCCCACCTGGTGGTGCACGCGGCGGCGGACGTCCGACTGGTGGCCTCGCCCGACGAGCTGGAGCGCACCAACCACACGGCGGTGCGCCGACTGCTCGACTGGGTCGGGGAGCACGCCCCGGACGCCCGGGTCCACCACGTCTCCACGCTGGCCGTCTCGGGCGGCGTCGACGGCCCGCCGCGCCGCTTCAGCGAGGCGGACCTGGAGATCGGCCAGCACTTCCGCACCCCGTACGAGCGGACCAAGTACCGGGCCGAACAGGCCGTCCGGGCCTGGGCCGCCCGCGGGCACGCCGCCTACCTGCACCGCAGCGGCCACATCGCGGCGCACAGCCGGACCGGCGCGTTCCAGGCCAACGCCGGCGACAACCGGATCTACCAGCTGCTCCGCGGCTACCTGCTGGCCGGCGCCGCGCCGAGCCGGCCGGGCACCGCCTTCGCGTTCTCGTACGTGGACACGGTGGCCGCCGGGATCGCCGCGATCGCCCTCGACCCGTACGCCGCGCCCGGCGCGTACCACGTGGAGACGCCGCACGCCGTCCCGCACGACGAGCTGGTGCGGTGGCTGGCCGGGCACGGCCACGCCGTACGGCTCACCGACGAGGCGGCCTTCGCGGCCGCCCTCGCCCGGGCCGAGCGCCGCCACCCGACGGCCGCCCGGGTGGCCGCCGCCTGGGCGGCGCAGGAGGAGCGCCGCGTCCTGGTGGACAGCTCGTACACCACCGCGGTGCTCGACCGCCTGGGCGTGCGGTTCGCCGCGCCGACCCCGCGGTGGTGGTCGGCCGCACTCACCTGGGCCGCCGAGGCCGGCTACCTGCCGCCCGCCGGCCCGACTCCGCTCACCCGTGACGACATCCGTGACGACGTCCGCGACGGCGCCGGTCACGACCCCCGAGACGACATCCGTGAAGGCAGGACCAACCCGTGAAGGCAGGCCCCGTGTCCCAGCTCTCCCCGGCGCTCAAGCAGGCCACCCCGGTCGTCGCCGTACGCGGCGAAGGACTCCACCTCTACGACGCCGACGGCCGCCGCCACCTCGACTTCACCTCCGGCGTGGGGGTGACCAGCACCGGCCACTGTCACCCGAAGGTGGTCGAGGCCGTCCGGGAACAGGCCGGACGGCTCATCCACGGGCAGTACACCACCGTGCTGCACGATCAGCTGCTCACGCTCACCGAGCGGCTCGGCGAGGTCCTGCCGTCCGGCCTGGACTCGCTGTTCTACGCCACCGCCGGCACCGAGGCGGTGGAGGCCGCGCTGCGGCTCGCCCGGCACGCCACCGGGCGGCAGAACGTGATCGTCTTCGAGGGCGCGTTCCACGGCCGCACCATGGGCGCGGCCTCGCTCACCACGGCCGGCACCCGGTTCCGGGCCGGCATCGGCCCGCTGATGCCCGGGGTCGCGGTGGCGCCCTTCCCGGCCGCGTTCCGGCTCGGGCTGTCCGAGGACGAGGCGGTGGCGCACGCCCTGCGCGGACTGGACGAGGTGCTCGCCACCGTCTCCGCACCCGCCGAGACGGCCGCGATGTTCGTCGAGCCGGTGCTCGGCGAGGGCGGCTACGTCCCGGCCCCGCCCGGCTTCCTGGCCGGGCTGCGCGAGCGGGCCGACCGGCACGGGATCCTGCTGGTGGTGGACGAGGTGCAGACCGGCTTCGGCCGTACCGGCCGGTTCTGGGCCCACCAGTACGAAGAAGGGGTGCGCCCCGACGTCCTGATCACCGCCAAGGGCCTGGCCAGCGGCTTCCCGCTGTCCGCGATCGCCGCGCCCGCCGAGCTGATGGGCCGCGCCTGGCCCGGCTCGCAGGGCGGCACCTACGGGGGCAACCCGGTGGCCTGCGCCGCCGCGCTGGCGACCCTGGACGTGCTGCGCGAGGAGCGGCTGGTCGAGAACGCGGCCGAGCAGGGCGCCCGGCTGCTGGCCGGGCTGCGGGCGGTCGCCGCCGAGGCGCCCGGGATCGCCGACGTCCGCGGGCTCGGACTGATGGCCGCCAGCGAGTTCTGCCGCCCGGACGGCACCCCGGACCCGGAGGCGGCCCGGCGGGCCCAGCAGGCCGCGGCCGAGCACGGCCTGCTGCTGTTGCTGTGCGGGATCCACCTCAACACGGTCCGGATGATCCCCGCGCTGGTGGTCACGGCCGAACAGATCGACGAGGGCCTGGAACTGTGGGCGAAGGCCGTCGCGGCCGGCGGCCGGTAGGGAGGAGAGGACATGGACGCGGTGACCGAAATCGGCTGGAGCAGCCTGGAGTTGGACGCCCGGCGGGAGCTCTGGTCGCTCCCGCTGGAGGAACGGGAGCGGCGGCTGCTCTGGGCCGACGCGCGGGCCGGGCAGTGGGGCGCGGGTGAGCAGGTGCGGACCAGGCTGCGGGAGTTCGTCCGGAACGCCGCCGACTCGGTGGGCATCACCCATGTGAGCGGCCTGGTGGACGCGACCCGCCCGGAGCAGGAGATCACCGAGGTGCTCTCCTTCCTCCTGGGGGACTTCGGCCGGATCGTCCCGCAGAACGGGCGCGGCGACCTCACCTCGGTGCTGCACGACCAGGACGGCGACGGAAACACCGAGCTGGGCTTCCACTGCGACACCTGCGACCTGCTGGTCCTGCTCTGCCTGCGGCCCGCCTTCGACGGCGGCGGGCTGACCAAGCTGGCGAGCGCCCGGCACGTGCACGACCTGATCGAGCGGGAGCGGCCGGACGCGCTGGCCACGCTCCGCGAGGAGTGGACCTTCGAGCGCAGCGGCCGGGCCGGTCCGCAGGTGGTGGTCACCCCGATCCTGTACGACCGCAAGGACGGAACGATCGGGTGCTACTACCAGACCCGCACCGTCCGCTCCTCTCCCGACCGTGGCGGACCGGAATTGACGGACCGTCAGTGGGAGGCGCTCGGCGTGCTGGACGAGGTGCTCTACCGGCCGGAGATCGCCTTCGGGCTGCCGATGGCCGCCGGTGACCTGCTGATCATCCGCAACAGCCGTGTGCTGCACGGGCGTTCGCCGTTCATCGACGAGCCGGGCCCGTACGCCCGGCGGATGCTGCGGGTCTGGGTGAACGAGGGGGAGGAGTGGACGCCGTGACCGCTGGAGCCGAGAGCACGGGAGCCGTGACCGCCGGAGCCGGCACCGGAGGCGCGCCCGCACCGCACGGGCGGGTGGCGATCGTCACCGGCGGGGGCAGCGGCCTCGGCCGGGCCTCGGCACTGGCCCTGCTGGCGGCCGGCTGGACCGTGGCCGTCGCCGGGCGGCGCAAGGACGCGCTGGAGGAGACCGCCGCCCTGGCCGGGCCCGGAGCCGCCCGGGTGCTGCCCGTCCCGACGGACATCCGCAGCCCGGAGGAGGTCGCCCGGCTCTTCGACACCGTCCTCGACCGCTACGGCCGGGTGGACCTGCTGTTCAACAACGCGGGCGCCGCCGCCCCGCGCCGGCCGATCACCGAGACCCCGTTCGAGGACTGGAACCGGGTGCTGGACACCATCGTCACCGGCGGCTTCCTCTGCGCCCGCGAGGCCTTCCGGGTGATGAGCACCCAGACCCCGCAGGGCGGGCGGATCATCAACAACGGCGCGCCCTCGGCCTACGTGCCGCGCCCCAACTCCATCGCGTACACCGCCGCCAAGCACGCCGTGCTCGGCCTCACCAAGGTGCTCGCCCTGGACGGCCGGGCGTACGGCATCTCCTGCGGGCAGATCGACGTCGGCAACGTCACCCCGGTGGACGGCGGCCCGCAGCCGGCCGCGATGCAGGCCGACCGGACCATGGCCGTCGAGGCGACCATCCCGGTGGACCGCTTCACCGAGGCCCTGGTGCTGATGGCCTCGCAGCCGCCGGACACCACCATCCAGTCCCTGGTCGTGCTGCCGACCACCATGCCGTTCGTCGGAAGGGGCTGAGCCGTGCTGGTCAGCGCACGCTCCTTCGCGGAGTACCGGGCGATGTTCGCGCTCACCGAGCGCGACCTGGCGCAGCGTGTCCTGGACTGCCCGGCCGGCGCCGCGAGCTTCGTGGCGGAGGCCGGGCGGCGCGGCATCGACGCCGTCGCCGTCGACCGTCAGTACGCCGAGCACCGCGAGGAGCTGGGCCTGCTGGTGGAGCGGGAGACCGGGTTCAAGCGCGAGCGGCTGGTGAAGGAGACGGCCGACCACGTGTGGTCCTGGTACACCGACGCGGACGACATGATCCGCCAGTGGACCGCCAACGCCCGGGACTTCCGCGCCGACATCGCCGCCCGCCCGGACCGCTACGTGGCCGGCTCGCTGCCCGAACTCCCCTTCGCCGACGACTCCTTCGACCTGGTGCTCAGCTCGCACCTGCTGTTCTCGTACGGCAACCGGCTGGACGGGGACTTCCACCGGGCGGCCCTGCTGGAGCTCGCCCGGGTGGCGCGGCGCGAGGTGCGGGTGTTCCCGCTGATGGTGTACGACACGCGGGAGCGCTACCCCGGGCTGGAGCCGCTGCGCGAGGAACTGGCGGACCTCGGCGTCCCCAGCCGGGTGGAGCGGGTGGCCTACGAGTTCCGGCCGGGGGAGAACGAGATGCTGGTGCTCGCCACGGCGGGCTACCGGACGCCGGCCCGGACCGCGGCGGGCGCCGCGGTGGCCGAGGACCCGGTGCGGTGGCGGCACCGGGAGGCCGGGGACTGACCGCTGCCGGTCGCCCGCTCGCTCCCCGGGCCGGAGCCGTACGAGCTCAGGCCCGGGGCGGGCCCGGGTGGGTCGGTCCGCGGGTCGGTCGGTGGGTCGGTCGGCGGCCCGGTCGGCGGCCCGCGGAAATCCGTACCGGTTCGTTGTCGTCCGTTTCCGGTGGGTGCCGCGTCCTGGTGGTATGAACCACTGTCCAGTCCGACCCGAACCCGACCTGCGCCCCGGCCCCCAGGAAGCCGCGCCGGACCGAGGGACCCCGCCTCCGCGCCGGGCCGATCCGGTGGTGCCGGTGCCGGTGCCGGTGCCGGTCGCGGTGGCGGCGGTGGCGTCCGCGCTCCTGCTCCGGGGCCTGCTGCTGCAGTACGAGTCGTCGGACTGGTACTACTTCCTCGGCCCCTGGTACCGGTACATCGCGGCGCACGGCGGATTCCAGGCCCTCGGCGACACCGGCTTCTCGGACTACAACGTCCCCTACCTGTACCTGATGGCCGCGCTCGGCCGACTGCCGGTGCCCGCGCTGGCGGCGGTCAAGTGCCTGTCGGTCCTCTTCGACCTGGCGCTGGCCTACTACACCCACCGCATCGTCGCGCTGCGGTGGCCGCACCGGCCCTGGCGGCCCTTCGCGGCGGCGGTGACCGTGCTGTTCCTGCCCACGGTCGTGACCAACAGCGGGTGGTGGGCCCAGGCCGACGCGATCTTCACCGCCTTCCTGCTCGGCGGCGTCCACCACCTCCTGCGTGGCCGGCCCTGGTGGACCTGCGCCTTCTTCGGGATCGCCCTGGCCTTCAAGCTCCAGGCGGTCTTCCTCTTCCCCCTGCTGCTCGTCGTGGTCCTGGCCCGGCGGATGCCGTGGCGGTGCCTGCTGGCCGTCCCGGCCGCCTACCTGGCGCTCGACGTCCCCGCCGTGCTGCTCGGCGCCGACCCCTGGCAGCTGCTGACGGTGTACGCCCGGCAGACCGGGACCTACCGGGACCTCACGCTCAACGCGCCGTCGGTCTACCAGTTCGTCTCGGTGCCGTCCGGCGAGGACGACCCGGTGCGCCGGGCGGGCGTGCTGGTCGCGGGCGCGTTGGTGCTGGCGCTGATCGCCCTGGCGGTCCGGGCCCTGCGAAGCGCCGGAGGCGCGGCCGGAGAGTCCCTTGCCGGCAGGTCCACGGCCGGGGGCGGACGGGCGGGGCTCACCGGGACGGGGATCCTGCTGCTGGCCACCGTCTTCGCGATCGCGGTGCCGTTCCTGCTGCCGTCCATGCACGAGCGCTACTTCTACGTCGCGGACGTCCTCAGCGTGATCGTCGCCTTCCACCTGCCCCGACAGCTCTGGTACCTGCCGGTGCTGGTCCAGCTCGCGTCCTTCGGCAGCTACCTCAAGTTCATCGCACCCGGCGTGGCGCCGTACCTGTCGATGCCGGCCCACGGCGCGCTGATGCTGCTGGCACTGGTCGCCGTACTCCGGGCCGCCGCCCGGGAGTTCGGCCTGCTCCGGGTCTGACCGGAGCCGGGGTGGGCCCGGCGGCGCTGCCGCACCCGCCCCGACTCCCTCGCGGGTGCGGTCAGTTGACGAAGACCGCCGGGCTTCCCGACTGGCTGGTGTCCGCGACCGGCCCGTACGTCGCGGAGAAGTAGCCGTCGGCCGGGCAGAGCGTCGAGCCGCCGCTCTTGGCGAAGTGCTCGGTGCGGAAGGCCAGGCTGTGCGCGGTGTTGTCGGCGCTGCCGGTGAACGCGCCGCTCAGCTGGTAGGAGCAGGTGATGGTGCCGAACCAGGTGTCCAGCACGGCGGTGGCCTGGATCGTCCCGGCGGACCCGCCGGTCAGGGTGACCGGCAGGCCGGGCGCGTCGGAGACGGTGACGCCGTACGGCAGGTTGCCGACCGTCAGGCTGCGCACCGAGGTGACCCCGGTGACGTTGGCGGTGCACGAGCCGAAGGTCAGCCCGGTCAGCGACGCGGTCGCGCTGCCCGGCGCCGCCGGGTTGCCCAGCACCGAGGCCGAGAGCTGCGAGGTGGCGCAGGTGACACCGGTGGTGCTGGTCGCGGTCGAGTAGAAGGTGGCCTTGGTGCCCGGGGCGAGCGGTGCGGCGAGCGCGTCGCCGACGGCGACGGCGGTGCCGCCCGCGCTCCCGGCGGTGAGGACCGGGCCGGCGGCGAGGGACTCGGGCGACGCGGAGGCGGGTACGGCGGCCAGCGCGAGCGCGGCGGTCGCGCAGACGGCGGCGGTGGCGGGGAGGCGGCTGAAGCGCATGGGAAAACCTCTTCCTCGGTGAGGGGCGAGAAGACGTCCTCTCGCGCGTTCCCGAGCGGTGGGGACCGGGGAGCGCGCGGCGTTTCCGGGTCCACAGGGTCCAGCCGTGACCGCATGCCGTCAAGGCGATCGGACGAACTTGCTGACATTTCGTCAACAAGACCGTCCGCGCCGACGACGCCACGACGCCACGACGCCACGGCGCCCGGGGCTTGCGGCGCGGGTCTTCCCTCCACCCGCCGGGAACCGCCACTGTGGTGGACGCGGATCCCTCGGACGGGGTGGGTGGAGTGGGCGACCAGCACGAGACGCACAACAGGATCAGCCAGAGCACCATCCACGGCAACGTGTTCATGGGCGGCGTCCTCACGCTGATGGGCGGCCGCAGACCGCGCCTGCGGCTGCTGATCGCCGTGCTGTGTGTGCTGGCCCTGCTGGGGGCCGGCACGACGTACTGGGCGCTGACCGCGACGGAGGGCGGCAAGGGGCCGGAACTCGGTGCCCACTACGACCCCGAGCACGCCGACGCCGACTCGACCACGGTCGTCCCCCGGGTCGTCAAACCGACCGACCCGCCGGCCGTCACCGGCTGCGAAGCCGCCCGGACGTGGGCGCACGCGCAGGGCGGTACGGACGTGGGCGCGTCGCCGCTGTCGGTCTCGATGGTCGGCAACGGCCACACCGTGGCGATCGAACAGGTGCGGGCGACCATCGTGGGCGAGCCCCGCGACCCGCTGCCCGGCACGGTCGTGGACTGCGCCGGACAGGGGGAGGGCAAGAAGATCGACATGGGCGTCGACCTGGACTCCCCGAACCCGGTCGCGCTGATCGGGGCCGCCGGACCGGTGTCGTTCGCCCCCTACTTCACCGACAAGTACCTCTACCTGGAGGACCGGAAGCCCGAGATCGTCAGCCTCACCGTGCTCGCGACCCGGCACAGCTACGACTACGTGCTCACGGTCGAGGGCACCGTCGACGGCAAGCGCCGCACCTGGACGCTGAAGGACGGCGACCGCCCGTTCCACGTCTCCGGGGTGCGCAGGGAGTCCGGCACCGAGCTGTCGACCCACGGCAGGGGCTGGGAGACGAGCTACGGCACCGGCTCCGGCGAGCGCATCCGGTGCAACCCCTGCTACGACCAGGACCAGCAGGAGATCCCGGGCACCACGGTCGCCGTCGCTCCGGCCGGCTACAGCTTCCCCTCCAAACCGGGATACCAGCCGGGGGATCCGATCGCCCCGCCGAAGGACCGGCCGACCGCGCAGACGCCGCCGCTGACGGTGGACGGGCACGACGCGGAGTCCGTCGCGATCGCCTGGGCCGTCACCTCGGGCACCTTCGACACCTCCCGCGGCGACACCGGGCCGGCGGCCGTCCTGAGCCGGTCGCGCCGGTACCTGACCTCCGAACTGGCCGCCGCCGGCGGCGGGTTGACCGCCTGCGAGGAGAACGGGTCGGCCTGGCCCGCCGACCTGACCGCACGCCGGGGCTGGTCGCTGGTCAGATGGGTGGTCGCGGGGCCCGCGGCGGGCCGCTTCGATCCGCGCGACCTCACCGGCGAGGTGGTCGCGCTGGAGGTCGCCGTCTACTGCACCTACGCCGCCGAGGAGGGCTGGTTCCGAACGCCCAGGCAGTCGTACACCCCGCGACTGACGCTCCGACGCGGGCCCGACGGCGGCTACCTGATCTCCGACATCGGCAAGGTGACCTACGACATCCCGGCGCTCACCGACCCGGCCCCGCAGCCCTGAACGGCCCGACCCGAGCGCCGCGCCCCGAGGGCCTGTCTTCGAACCCGCGTCTGCGAGAATCCCGGCATGGCTGAGCACGAGAGCGACCACGGCTACCTCCTGGACAACCGCCAGTCGGAGGCGGGCATCCGCTTCGGCGCCCTCGCCGAACTCTTCGACCCGGTGACCTTCCGGCACGTCGACGCCCTCGGGATCGGCCCCGGCATGCGCTGCTGGGAGGTCGGCGCGGGCGGCCCCTCGGTGCCGCTCGGGCTCGCCGAGCGGGTCGGCCCGACCGGCGCGGTGGTCGCCACCGACATCGACGTCTCCTGGACCGCCCCCGCCGCCGGCGGCGTGATCGAGGTGCTGCGCCACGACGTGGCCGCCGACCCGCCGCCGCCCGGCGGCTTCGACCTGGTGCACGCCCGGCTGGTCCTGGTGCACGTCGCCGACCGCGCCGAGGCCCTGCGCAGGATGGTGCGGGCGCTGCGCCCCGGCGGCCGGCTGCTCCTGGAGGACGCCGACCCGGCCCTGCAACCGCTGCTCTGCCCCGACGAGTCCGGCCCCGACGAGCGCCTCGCCAACCGGCTGCGGACCGGCTTCCGCACCCTGATGGCGGGCCGCGGCGCCGACCTCGCGTACGGGCGGACGCTGCCCAGGGCGCTGCGCGAGGCGGGCCTGGTCGACGTCCAGGCCGACGCGTACTTCCCGATCACCTCGCCGGCCTGCGCGGTCCTGGAGGACGCGACCGTCCGGCAGATCCGCGGACTGCTGGTACGGGAAGGCCTCGCGACGGACGAGGAGATCGACCGCCACCTGGCCAACGTCGCGACCGGCCGGCTCGACCTGGCCACCGCCCCGATGATCTCGGCGTGGGCGCGCCGCCCGTGACGTCTCCCGGGCCGCCGCCGCCCGCAGGCCTGGACGGGGCCGGGGTCGGCGTGCTGCTCGCCGAGGTGCGGGCCTCCGCCGGGCGGGTGCTCGCCACCGTCGGCACGCTGACCGACCGGCAGGCCCGCGAGCCCTCGACGCTGCCCGGCTGGAGCCGCGCCCACGTCCTCACCCACCTCGCCCGCAGCGCCGACGCGTACCGGTGGCTGCTGACCGTGGCCCGCACCGGCACCGAGCCGGGTCCGCGCGCCGGGGCCGCCGCGTCGGACCACGCCCCGCGCGAGGGCGCCGGGCGCGGTGCGGCGGAGCCGGCCGCCGACCTGCGGAACAGCCTGGACGGGATGTTCGCGGCGGCCGACGCGATGCCCGCCGAACGGTGGTCCACGCCGGTCACCGCCCTCGCCGGCTGGCGGCACCCGGCGTGGTTCACCCTGCACCGGGCGTGGCGGGAGCTCGAAACCCACCACGTCGACCTGGACCTCGGCCGCTCGACCGCCGACTGGCCCACCGGGTACGTCGCCTGGGCGCTCGACGGGACGGCGGCCGCCCTGGCCGCGCGCGGATTCCCCGTCGCCCGGCTGACGGCCACCGACCTCGGCCGCGACTGGGCCCTGGCCCCGTCCGGCCCCACCGTCAGCGGCCCCGGCCACGCCCTGCTCGCCTGGCTGTCGGGGCGCGGGTCGGTGGAGCGCCTGCGGGCGGAGGGCCTGCGGGCGGACGGGCCGCTGCCCGGGCCGCCGGGGTGGCCGTTGCCGCCGGTGCCCGGCTGGGGCTGAGGCGGCGGGTCCGGCGTCCGGTCGCCGGAATGCGGCAACATCTGCTCCTGTAGCGGCGGTTCGGCCTCGTTCACCTCCGCGTCGGCGGGGTTTCCCGAGGGGCGGGTCCACTGGAACGGCGGCTCCGGCGGG
Organism: Kitasatospora sp. NPDC056273; assembly: GCF_042268845.1. Taxonomy (NCBI): domain Bacteria; kingdom Bacillati; phylum Actinomycetota; class Actinomycetes; order Kitasatosporales; family Streptomycetaceae; genus Kitasatospora; species Kitasatospora sp. NPDC056273. The sequence goes on from NZ_JBHJSJ010000019.1 coordinate 77,338, forward strand.
TTCCGGCGGCGCTATGCCGCCGTCCGCCGTCCGCCACCCGCAGGGGAGGTGGCGGGCGGCGGCCGCCCGGCGCAGACTCGGCAGGCATGACGCCCTCCCTCCCGACCACGGACCGAACCCCGACCACGGACCGAACCCCGACCATGGACCGACGCCCGCACCTGCTCGTCGTGAGCGGCCCGCCCGGAGCGGGCAAGACCACGCTGGCGCACGCCCTGGCCGACGCGCTCGGCCGCCCGGCGGTCTGCCGGGACGAGATCAAGGAGCGGATGGCCGCCGCCCGGCAGGCCCCGGCCGAGGACCTGGACCTGGACCTGGACGTGGACCAGGACCTGGACCAGGACCTGAACCAGCGGACGCTGACCGAGTTCTTCCGCACCGTCGACGGACTCCTGCGCGCGGGAACGGACCTGGTGGCGGAAGCGGCCTTCCAGGACCGGCTGTGGCGGCCCGGTCTGCTGCCGCTCGTCGGCCGCGCCGAGCTGCGCATCGTACGCTGCACCGTCGACCCCGGGACCGCCCGCGAGCGCATCGCCCGCAGGGCCGCCGAGGAACCCGGTCGCGCCGTCCACGCGGACGGTGAGCTGCTGCGCCGCATCGCGCGCGGCGAGCGGCCGATCGAGTCCTGGGTGCCGATCGCGCTCGACGCCCCCTGCCTGGCCGTGGACACCACCCGGGGCTGGAACCCGCCGCTGGAGCGGATCACGGCCTTCGCCGCCGGTGCCGCCGAGGAGCCGCCCGGGCGGGCGGGGAACCACGTGCCGCGGGGCCGGAAGAGCTGACAGGACCGCGCGGTGCCGCGATCGCATCCCGAGCGTCCGGGACCTGTGCCGGCCCCTCCTGCGGCGCCACGCCCTAACCTCGACGGTATGGACGCGTTCGAACACCCGGGCGGGCAGGCCGCCGTTCCCCCGGGGGAGGAGCTGGAAGGCCTGGTACGGCTGCTGGACCGGCGCGGCGCGGTGGTGCTCAGCGGGGCCGGCCTGTCCACCGAGTCCGGTATCCCCGACTACCGCGGCGCCACCGGCCGCCGCCGCAGCGGCACCCCGATGACGTACCAGGAGTTCACCGGCAGTGCGGAGGCCCGGCGCCGCTACTGGGCCCGCAGCCACACCGGCTGGCCCGCGATCGCCGGGGCCCGGCCCAACGCCGGGCACCACGCGGTGGAACGGCTGCGCCGGGCCGGGCACGTCGCGGCGGTCATCACCCAGAACGTCGATGGCCTCCACCACGCGGCCGGCACCCGGGAGGCCGTCGAGCTGCACGGCGGACTCCGCCGGGTGGTCTGCCTCGACTGCCTCCGCACCAGCACCCGGGCCGAGCTGGACCGGCGGCTGGAGGAGCTCAACCCGGGCTTCCGGTCGACCCGGGCGGAGCTGCGGCCCGACGGCGACGCGCGGCTGCCGCAGTCCGCGGTGGACGGCTTCCGGGTCGCCGCCTGCACGGCGTGCGGCGGCGTGCTCAAGCCCGACGTGGTCTTCTTCGGTGAGAACGTCCCACCGCCCCGGGTCGAGCACTGCTACGAACTGGTCGACGCGGCAGGCTCGTTGGTGGTCCTCGGATCCTCCCTGGCGGTCCTGTCCGGGCTGCGCTTCGTCCGCCGCGCCGCCCGGGCCCGGCTGCCGGTCGCGATCGTCAACCAGGGGCCGACACGCGGGGACGAACTCGCCGGGCTCCGCCTCGACCTGCCACTGGGGGCGGCCATGACGGAGGTCGCCCGGCTGCTCGCCGCCGCCTGACCGGGCCGGCCGGCGTTCCGGCCGGCCCGGTCGGTGCCCCGATCGGCCCGGTCAGCCGGCGGGCAGGGCCGGTCGGCCCGGTACCCACAGCGGCACCCGGCCGGCGCGCGGCATGGAACGTGCCGCGTCCTGCTCCAGCCGGCCGGCCACCCGCTCCGGATCGCCCTCGCACAGCTCCACCAGCGCGGCCGCGGCGATCCGGGTGCAGCACAGCACCAGCGCCAGGGTGTCCTGGCGGCAGTGCCGCTCCCGCACGTACGCCTCGGCGCGCTCCTCGATCCGGCGGGCGTGATCCGGCCCGTCCTCGGCGGTCAGCGCCTGGACCCCGTGCCACACCAGGGTCAGCGCACAGGGCTCGGCCGGGTGCGAGGCGTCCTCCCGATGCGCCTGCTCCCGGGCCTCCGCCGAGCGCTGCCCGAGCCACTCCAGCGCCGCCGGACCGTCCTCCCGGCAGGAGCGCAGCACCAGCTCCGCGGCCCGGGCGACCACGGCCCGCAGCACCTCCGGCGCGGGCGCCCGCAACCCGGACGCGGGTCCGTCCCCGAACGCCAGCCAGGCATCGGCGAACGAGGCCGCCCGCAACCCGCCCACCCAGGCCGGCGCCCCGCCCTCCGTACTCAGCCAGTCCTGCGCCCCCAGCCGCACCAGCCCCACGGCCGCCAGGCGCACCGCGTCCCCGTCCAGCTCCCGCAACCATCCATTCCGCACCAGCACACACCCCCGTCAGCGGTTCATCCCCGTGAGGCTCATCCCACCACACCGGGACGGGAACGAACTAGACAGGGGCACGTCACAATCCGGAAGCGGGCCTTCCGGGTGGTTCTCCCGCGGGGACGGCCGCGCCGCGGGGGCGGGTGGCGGGATCGTCCGGTCGCGCTGCGGTCGGATCGGCGGCGCGGCGCGGCGGGTGCGGCGGCCGCGTGAGAGTGACCGGCGGGAGCGCGCGGCCGCGGCCCCGGCGGCGGCGGGATCCGGCCAGGGTTCGGCCGGGTGTGCGGGCCACCGCATGGGGTGGCCGGGTTTCGGTGTGACGGCCGTGGCGTGTTCGGTCGTTCGGGGTGTGGGCGTCGGGTGAGTTGGGCAGGGACGCGTCAGGACCCGGGCGGCTGTGCGGACGCCCGGTGCGTCAGGGCTGGGCCGGTCACGGCCCGCCGTCAGTGTGCCGTGAGCCCGTCGACCGGGGCGCGGGCGCCCTTCACCGATCCCGCCGGGTCGATCACCGGTAGCGGACCCCACGGATGGTGCGGGTGGCGTCCGGCGCGAGGGTGATCCGTTCGGGCCGGTCGACGCCCGCGGCCCGGACGGTGGGCGGGTGCGGCGCGGCGTGCTCGGCGAACGCGACCGGCTGGTCCGTGACTTGGGCGCCGGTGCGGCGGCCCGGGGCCTCGCGGGTGGTGCGTGCGGCCGTGCGGTCTCGATGGGCGCCGGGCTCCAGCGTGCGGCCGGGAGCGCCGGCGCCGGGGAAGCGGGGGAGCGATGGGTGGGCCGGTTGCGACGGAAGGGACGGACCGAAGATGGATGTGACGACGCGGACGGCGGTCGCGGCGGACCGCGCAGCGGAGGGGGAGGCGCGACACCGGACCTCGGCGGGGGTGTTCTGGCGCTACTGGACCGGATCGCTGGTCAGCCGGCTCGGGAACCAGGTGTCCGTCGTGGCCCTGCCGCTGATCGCCGTGCTCACCCTGCACGCGACGGCCTGGCAGGTCGGCCTGGTCACCGGCGCCGGGTACCTGGCCTGGCTGCTGGTCGGACTGCCGGCCGGGGTCCTGGTCCACCGGCTCCCGCTGCGCGGCACCCAGGTGGCGATGGACCTCGTGCGCGGGGCGGCGGTGGCCTCGGTGCCGGTGGCGGCGGCCCTGGGCGTACTGGGCCTGCCGCAGCTGGTGGTGGTCGCGCTGCTGGTCGGGCTGGCGGGTGTGGTCTTCGACGTCGGCAACTCCACCTTCCTGCCCTCGATCGTCGCCAAGGAGGAGCTGACCGTCCGCAACAGCCTGCTCTCCGGCAGCAGCGCCGCGACCGAGCTGGCCGGCCCCTCGCTGGGCGGGGTGCTGGTCCAACTCGTCGGCGGTGCGGCCGCGATGGTGCTGGACGCGGTCAGCTACCTGGTCTCGGCGGCGCTGCTGCGCAGTCTGCCGCGCGCGGAGCGGCCCGCCCCGCGGCCGGGCGGTGCGGGGATGTGGAGGCAGATCCGCGAGGGCTGGCACTTCGTCACCCGGCATCCGGTGATCGGGCCGTGTGCCGCCTACGCCACCGCGGTCAACTTCGTCTCCGGTGGGCTGATGACGCTCACTCCGGTGTTCCTGGTGGACGCCCTCGACGCCCCGGCCGCGGCCGTCGGCGCGCTGATGGCCACCGGCGGCCTGGGCAGCCTGGTCGGCGCCGTCCTGACGCCCCGGGTGGTCTCCCGGATCGGCAGCGGCGGGGCCCTGCGGTGGTCGGCACGGATCGCCGCGCTCGTCACCTTCCTGCTCCCGGCGGCCGGTTCGGGGTGGGCGGTGCTGCTCTTCGCCCTCGGCAACGCGGGCTTCGCGGCGGGCGTCGTGGTCACCACCATCGTCGCCCGCACCTACCGGCAGACCCACACTCCGCCGGAGCTGCTCCCGAGGGTGATGGCCACCGTCCGGTTCGTCTCCTGGGGCTCCATCCCGGTCGGCGCGCTGCTGGCCGGTGCCGCCTCCACGGCCTGGGGGCCGCGTACGGCGCTGCTCCTGCTGGCGGTGTGCAGCCTGGCCGGCCCGGTGATCCTGACGGCCGGTTCGCTCCGCCGTCGGCGCGACCTCGCCTGACCTCGGCCCTCGGGCTTCCCGGCGGTCCGCCGAGCCATCGCGAGATGTCCTGACGCAGCGTCACCACCCGGTTTTTGCAAGGGTGTTGATTCGAGTGTCGAAGGCCCTCGCGCGGCACAGCCGGGGGAGTGGAGCGGCGGGGGCCGTGTACGGATAGCCTGGGCCGCCATGATGCGTGTGTGGATGCTGCCGTTGTTGTTGGTGCTCTGCGGTGCGGCCGTCGCGGGCGGACTCGTGTTGAGCGGGAGCCGCGGAGCGGCCGTCGTGTACCTGCTGGGGTTCGCGGGGCTCGCGGCCGTGAGCTCGACCCTGGTCTTCCCGAAGTCGCTCGGCGCGGCGGAGGCGCAGCGCCGCAGCGCGGCCGACGGCCGGCCGGTGGTGTACTGGCGGCCGGGCTGCAGGTACTGCCTGCGGCTGCGGATCCGGCTGGGCCGGGCGGCCCGGCGGGTGCACTGGGTGAACATCTGGAGCGACCCGGAGGCGGCCGCGGTGGTGCGCGCGGCCAACGACGGCAACGAGACCGTGCCGACCGTCGTCGTGACCGGCCGGCCGCACACCAACCCCGACCCCGCATGGGTACGCGGACAGCTGTCCGCCGCCACGGCGAAGCGCTGACCGGCCGTCGGCGCGGCCGTACCGACGGCGGTGGCAGGGGATTTGAGTACGGCTCGGCGCCGGCGTGACCGGAGCCGTGCGGCCAGGGGCGTTGCAGTTCGGTGACACGGAAGGCTCCATTCCGTCGACTGTTCGCACTACCTTCGAACTGCACGCGAAGCCGCCCTCCGGTCCCCGCAGGAGAGGGCGCCGCGCGCTCCTCACCCGCACTTCGCTCAGGAGAACCGCATGCCCTTCTCGACGATCCGCCGCGCGACCACTGCCCGTACGCTGGCCGGAACCGTCCTGACCGCGGCCCTGCTGGTGCCCGCCGCGACGGCCTGCTCCTCCACGTCGGGCGCGACCGGCGCGGCCGCGCCGACCACCGCGTCGGCCGCCGCCACCGCGCCGCCCGCCGCGCCCGCCACCGAGCCTCCGGCCACGGCCTCCGCCGCGCCCACTCCGACCGGCACGCGCGGCGCCACCCCTCCGGCCGCCGCGCCCAGCGGGCACGCCGCGACCACGCCGGCCACCCCGCCCAAGGGGGGCCAGGGGGTCCGTACCGAGACCCTGGTGGACGGCAGCAAGGCCGAGATCCACGACCTCGGCAACCAGCACTACACCGCCAAGATCGTCAACGCCGGTCAGGTCCTCGCCACCATGGAGACGAAGGAGCACGACGACGGGCTCGACGCCAACGGCATGTTCGTCATGCTCTCGCTGGACGGCCGGATCCGCTCCTGGATGGGCGGCAGCCACCAGGGGCCGGGCACCTTCAAGCTGGCGGGCGGCTGGACGGCCAAGGTCACGAAGGTCGGCGAACTCCGGTACCGCGCGGAGATCCTCGGCAACGAGAACGCGGTGTACGGCACGCTGGAGGCGAACCAGCACGATGTCGGGGTCGACGCCAACGGCGTCTCCATCGTGCTCAGCGCCGGCGGCGAGATCAGCGCCCACGAGTGAGCGCGCCGGAACCCGGACACGCCGGACGGCGGAGCCACCGACCCGGTCGGTGACACCGCCCTCCGGACCTGGTCCAAGTCCCTTGGTGGCCAATGGCGTTGAAAAGCAGGGTCGCTAGCGGACCTCGGCCACCAGGGCCCCGTACTTCGCCTTGATGTCCGCCTCGGCGGACTGCCACTGCGGGGTGTCGACCACGACGCCGGTGCCGTCGATGGCGAGCGTCAGCCCGTCGATCACCACGCCCCTGACCCGCCACTCCTCGGTGTCCGCGCGGATCCGGTTCAGGAGGGTCATGAGCTGCTCGCGGGAGCCCGCGGCGTCGGCGAACCGCACCTTCACCGTGGGCCAGTCGGCCGCCCTGGCGGTCACGGCGGCGTCCAGGCCGCTGCCGGGGACCCGCATCACGTAGAGCGTGTCCGTGTTCCTGTCGCGGCACGTGCCGAAGTAGTGGTCCGGGTAGTCGGTCATCGCCAGCGTCTCGATGGACTCACCCGCCCGGGTCACGCGGGCCTCCGCCGGGTCTTCCGACGACAGCGACGACGGCGAGCCCGAGCCCGAGCCCGAGCCCGAGCCCGAGCCCGAGCCCGAGGCCGAGCCCGAGGCCGAGTCCGTGGGCAGGGACGACGGCGAGCCGGACGACGACGGGAGGCCGGAGAACGGCGTGCCTGTCGACGGGACGTCCGAGGACGAGTAGCCCGGCGGAAGGGTGGCAGGCGACAACAGGCCCAACCAAGGGGAGCCCGGCGGCGGCGTCCACGACGACGAGTAGCCCGACGAGGTGATCGCCGACGGCGTCTCCCAGGGCTGCTGGCTGGAGTGCTGGTGCCAGCCCGGTGTCCGCATCGACGTGGGCCCGTTCACACAGTTCAGCATCACGGCGGTGCGCCCCGGCGCCGTCGCCCCCGCCGTCGGAGTCAGCACGCTGAGGCCCGTCCCGGCCGCCCCCGTACGGTCGCTCCCGGGGCCGCCGCCACCGAGCTGCGTCAGCGCTCCCGCTCCGAGGACCAGCACCGCGGCCGCCGTCACCCCCCGTACGGCGGCCTGCCGCCGGGCGCGCCGACGCCCGGCCCGGTGCAGTTCGGCCAGCGGCGGGGTGCCGGCGATCCCTGCCGCGTGTGTTCGGAGCCGGGTGACCAGCTCCTCCTCGAACCTGTCCTCAGCGCTCACGGCCTACCAGCTCCCTCACGTTTTCCATGTCCTGTCGAAGCGCCTTGATCCCGCGCGCCAGGTGCGTCTTCGCCGTGGGCACCGAGCACCCCAGCTCCTCCGCCACCTGAGCGACCGGCAGGTCCAGGTAGTAGCGCAGCACCACGGCGGCCCGCTGCCGCTTGGGCAGTCCGGCCAGTGCCGCCGCCAGCTGGTCGTCCCGTTCGCCCTCCGGGGCCGCCGGTCCGTCCGGCAGTGCGGAGGTGAGCACTTCGCGTCTGGTCCGCCGCCAGCGCGAGACGTGGGTGCGGACCATCGTCCTGCGGACGTACCCCTCGGTCGCGGCCGTGTCCCGGATCGTCGAACGCTTCGGGTACACCTGCGCGAGGGCGTCGTGCAGCAGGTCCCGGGCGTCGTGGACGTCACCCGTGATCAGGTACGCCCCCCGCAGCAGGGCCTGGTACCGGGCTACGACGAACTCGTCGAACGGGTCGGATCCGGAGCCCCCCGGGAGGATCGATTCGCGCTTCATGCCTTCAGGACGCCCCAGCCACGGAAAACGGATGACAACCAGCCAGTATTCACGTCCGCGGGGGCGCCGCCCCGCGCCGGGGGAGGGGCGCCGGACCCGACGGTCCGCGAGGCGCCGTTCCGTTTTGGTCGCACATCTTGTGCGATGTCATGATCCGGCTCACACTTCCGATTTGCGAACACGTGTGCACTTCTGCGCGCGGCACGCGATCGGGCGGCGTCGCCCCCACGAGCCTCGACGGCGCCGGACTCCTCCGATCCGCACGCGCCAACCGGGGCGGGTCGCCGCGCCCTCGGACCGCGGCCCGCCCCTCGTCGTCCGTACCTTCCCCCACGCGAAGGAGCTTCGGATGAAGCACCCGCGCACCCCTGCCCGCTGGCGGCGGCCGTTCGCCGTCGCCGCCGCGGCCGCCCTCGTCCTGACCGGCGCGGCCTGGAACGCCGCCCCGGCCGCCGGCGCCGCCCCGTACGCCCTGACCGTCGACGGCGGCGGGCCGCGCCTGCTGCAGGTGAGCGCCGACCCGTTCACCGACACCGGGACCGGAAGCCAGCACGCCACCGAGGTGGAGCCCGACACCTTCGCCTACGGCGGCACGATCGTCTCCTCGTCCCAGGTCGGGCGGTTCCCCGCCGGCGGTTCGGCCGCCCTCAGCTGGAACACCTCGCGGGACGGCGGCGCCACCTGGCGGCACGGCATCCTGCCCGGCATCACCACCCACCAGGGCGGCGGCAACTGGGCCCGGGCCTCCGACCCCTCGATCGCCTACGACGCCAGGCACGGCACCTGGATGATCGCCGGCCTGGTCATCGACGCGGCGATCAACCCCGTCGGGGTGACCGTCAGCCGCTCGGCCGACGGCCTGCGCTGGCAGGACCCGGTGCGGGCGGTCGGCTTCGACGGCCAGGGCTACGACAAGGAGTGGATCGTCTGCGACAACACCCCGTCCAGCCCGTACTTCGGCACCTGCTACATCGAGGTCGACATCCCCTCCTCCGACAACCTGGTGGTGATGTCCGCCTCCCGGGACGGCGGCGCCACCTGGTCCGCCCCGTCGGGCCCGTCCGGCGTCAACCTGGGCCTCGGCGGCCAGCCGCTGGTGCAGCCCGACGGCCGGGTCGTGGTCCCCTTCTCGACCGACACCACCTCGATCCGCTCCTTCAACTCGACCGACGGGGGCCGGTCCTGGGGCTCCACCGTCCTGGTCGCCGACGTCGTGGCGCACGGCGTCGCGGGCGGCCTGCGCGACGGCGAGGGCCTGCCCTCGGCCGAGATCGACGGCGCCGGCCGGGTCTACGTCGCCTGGCAGGACTGCCGGTTCCGGGCCGGCTGCCCGGGCAACGACATCGTCTACGCGACCTCGGCCGACGGGACCACCTGGTCCGCCGTGACCCGGGTGCCGATCGACGCCACCACCAGCGGCGCCGACCACTTCCTCCCCGGCCTCGGCGTCGACCGCGCCACCTCCGGGCACAGCGCCAAGCTCGGGCTGTACTACTACTTCTACCCGAACGCCGACTGCACCGACGCCACCTGCGAGTTGGAGGTCGGCTTCATCTCCTCCGCCAACGGCGGCGCCACCTGGAGCGCGCCGCGGACCGTCGCCGGCCCGATGCCGCTGTCCCGGATCGCCGCCACCGGAGGCGGCGCCATGGTCGGCGACTACCTCTCCACCTCCGTCCTCGACGGCAAGGCGGTGGCGATCTTCGCGGTCGGCAGGGCCCCGGCCGACGGCCAGGCCTACGACGAGGCCATGTACGCCGTCGAGGGCGGCCTGCCCGTCCGCGGCGGCAGCACCCCCTCCAGCACCGGTCCGGTCGCCTTCACCGCGCCCGCCCGGGAGCGGCAGCTGCCGCCGCCGGTCCGTCACTGACCCGCCACTGACCCACCGCTGACCCACCCGGGCCCGTCCTCCCGCCCCACCGGGAGGGCGGGCCCGGCCGCGTCCCGAACCGGGTCGGCGCGGCAGTACGGCAGTACGGCGACACGGCAGCGCGGCGGAATCGACGGAATCCGGTGCGCCGCTCCAGGAGAGCACCAACCAGCTCGCCACGGGCGACTTCCCGGCCGTCATCGGCGACTGCCACGCCGTCCGCGACCTCCAGACCCACACGAGCATCGCCCCGCTGCCGGCCGAGGGAGTTCCCGCAACTGCCGGAGCTGGTCGCCCGGCACTACGCCGGCATCGTCGTAGAGGACGGCCTCCTCCTCGACGTGGGCTGCTCGACCGGTACCCTGATCCGCACCCTGGCGGAGCGTCGCCAGGGCAGCAGGGCCGGGTCCGGCCAGGCCATGACGGCCCAGAAGTACACCTGCTTCGAGGGCTTCCTGGCCGTCAAATGACAAACAGAGGAAGGTTTCTGGTGAGGCTTCCCGCCACTGGACAACTGATCGACCAGGACGTCACGGACGGGCTCGCCGAACTCGCGGGCTCGCTCGGCTACACCCCGCCCGTGGTGCTCAGCAGCGGCGTGGAGTTCCTCGTCTACCGGGCGAGCCCGCTGAGCGGCGCGGCGCACGAGGACGTGGTGCTGCGCGTGCCGCGCGCCCGTACGTTCCACACCGCGAACAACGTCGGCGTCGGCGCGGACGGCCTGCTGGAGCAGGAACTCCGGATCACCCAGTGGCTGGCCCCGGACGGCTTCCCGGTCGCCCGCGCCCTGGGCATCGAGTACACCCGGACGGGCACGCCGGTGCTGCTCTCGGCCTTCGTGGACTCCGACGCCCAGGCACCGGACTGGTCCGAGGTCGGGGCGCTGTTCGCGGCGCTGCGCGCCAAGCCGGCCCCGGACCTCGCGCCCGTCGTCCAGTACGGCCGGCCCGTCCCCGACCTGCTGGCGCAGCGGCTGCCCGACCGGTTCGGCAGGCTGCTGGACCTCCGCCCGGGCCTGGGCGAGCTGCCCGAGCGCGCGGCGATCGCGGCGCGGCTCGCCGAGACGTCGGCCGAGCCGGCGCTGCTCCACCTGGACCTGCGCCGGCAGAACCTGCTGTGCAGCCAGGGGCGGGTGGCCGCGCTGATCGACTGGTCCAACGTGCTGATCGGCGACCCCGCGATGGAACTGGCGCGGATGTCCGAGTACGCGCTCATCCCGGAGAACGGCCTGGACGAGCGGGCGATCCGCCAGGGCTACGAGGCCGCGGGCGGGAAGTCCTCCGTCACCCCCGCGGCCGACCTCCTCTACCGGCTGGACGCGGCGGTGATGCTGGCCCTGGTCTTCACCTCGGTGGCGCCGGACCCGCGGCTCGGGCCGGTGCAGACGGCACGGGTGGTCGAACTGCTGCGGGAGCTCGCCGACGTGTGGTGACGGGTCCTGGGTGAGTCCCTCACCCCCTGGCCACCGGACGACGGAAGGGACCGAGGCCCTCTGCGGGGCTCCGGTCCCTTCCGTCGTTCCACTCTGGTGTTTCGGCGCCGCGCCGGTAACATGACTTCCCCTCATGTTTCCGTCAGGAGGCTGTCATGCCGGACCGCTTCGACCTGCCGGCGGGGTTCCGCTGGGGTGCCGCCACCGCCGCCTACCAGATCGAGGGGGCGGTGAACGAGGACGGCCGCGGGCCCTCCGTCTGGGACACCTTCGCCGCCCGCCCCGGCGCCGTCCGCGACGGCCACACCGGCGCGGTGGCCTGCGACCACTACCACCGGTACCCCGAGGACATCGCCCTGATGAAGGGCCTCGGACTGGACGGCTACCGCTTCTCCGTCGCCTGGTCCCGCGTCCAGCCCACCGGCGCGGGCGCCGTGAACGCCGCCGGCCTCGCCTTCTACGACCGCCTCGTCGACGCCCTCCTCGAAGCCGGCATCACCCCGCTGCCCACCCTCTTCCACTGGGACCTCCCGCAGGGCCTCGAAGACCACGGCGGCTGGCTGAACCGCGACACCGCGTACCGCTTCGCCGAGTACGCGGGGATCGTCGCCGACCGCCTCGGCGACCGCGTCCCCGCCTGGATCACCCTCAACGAGCCCTTCGTCCACACCGTCTTCGGCTACGCCCTGGGCACCCACGCCCCCGGCCGCACCCTGATGTTCGAGGCCCTCCCCGCCGCCCACCACCAGCTCCTCGCCCACGGCCTGGCCGCCACCGTCCTCCACGACCGCGGCCTGGAGGCGATGCTCTCCAACAACCTCACCCCCGTCGAGCCGGCCACCCCCTCACCCGCCGACCTCGCCGCCGCCGAGGCCTACGACGCCCTCCACAACCGCCTGTTCACCGACCCCGTCCTCCTCGGCCGCTACCCCGACCTCACCGCCCTCGGTGTCCCCGACGACATCTTCGGCGCCGTCCACCCCGGCGACCTCGACCTCATCCACACCCCCGGCCTCGACGGCCTCGGCCTCAACTTCTACAACCCCACCCGCGTCGCCGCCCCCACCGAACCCGGCCTCCCCTTCGACCTCGTCGACATCCCCGACGTCCCCCACACCGCCTTCGGCTGGCCCGTCGTCCCCGAAGCCCTCCGCCAACTCCTCCTCAACCTCCGCGAGTCGTACGGCAAGGCCCTCCCACCCCTCACCATCACCGAGAACGGCTGCTCCGTCGAGGAGTCCACCACCCCCGACCAGCCCCGCATCGACTTCATGTCCGCCCACCTCGACGCCCTCGCCCAAGCCACCGCCGAAGGCATCGACATCCGCGGCTACTACACCTGGTCCCTCCTCGACAACTTCGAATGGGCCGAGGGCTACCACCAGCGCTTCGGCCTCGTCCACGTCGACTTCGCCACCCAGCAGCGCACCCCGAAGGCCTCCTACGCCTGGTACCGCGACCTGATCGCCGCCCACCGGGCGAAGTCGGCGGATCGGTAGCAGCGGCCGCGCCTGGTGGGCTCTACGTACCTGGGCGCTCGTGTCGCAGTGGCAGGTCGTCGAAGACCTGTCGGCTGAAGTGAGCTGCCCGCAGGGCGGTGTGGCGGCCCGCACCGGGATCCGGAGAGAGCGGCGGTGGGCGGTGCGCCCTGCATGGTCCCCTGGACCGGATCTCGCCGCGCCCTGCCCATTGACTCCGACCTTCGCCCCTCTTACCGTAGCGGTCACTACATGAGTCTGTAGTGACCGCTACATGAACGGGTGCGTCCGTGGCGACGCAGACCCGCCGGTCCGGCATGCCTGCTTGGTGCCGATGACGACCCGCCAACGGTTCATGCTGCGTCCCGTTGCCCACAGGAGGTGCGCGTAATGACCGACACCGAAACCGAGAATGCCCCAAGTCCGGGGCGCCGAAGGCTCCTCAAGGCCGCCCTGCCGCTCGCCGTCGCCACCGCGGCGCTCGATCCGACGCCGGCCCGCGCGGCATCGCCCGACCCGGCGCCGCGGTCGCCCGTGACGCGCGGCCGGGGCCGCATCGACGTGCACTGCCACCTGCTCCCGGACTTCTACCGGCAGTCCCTCGCCGCGCACGGCATCGTCGAGATCGGCGGAGTGCCGGTCCCGGTGTGGAGCCCGGCCCTCGCGGTCGACTTCATGAACCGCTACGGCATCGAGGCGCAGGTGGTCTCCGTCTCCGAGCCGGGGGTCACCTATCTGGATGCCGCCGCCGACCGGTTGGCCATGGCGCGGCGCCTGAACACCTACATGAGCCGTGAGCTCGTCTGCGGATCCACCTACCGCCAGGGGCGCTTCGGCGGCTTCGCGGTCCTGCCGTTGGGCCGCAGGGTGACCGCGATGGACGTGGGCGACGCGGTGGTGGAAGCCCGGAGGGCGGTGCGTGAACTCGGGTTGGACGGCGTGGGCCTGTTCAGCAGTTACGGCGGGACCTACCTGGGCGATCCCGTCTTCGAGCCGTTGCTGCGCGAACTCGACGACCTGCGGGCCATGGTGTTCGTCCACCCGGTGACCCCCTCGGCCTATCCCGACCTGGGGCTGCCGCCCTTCCTCTACGAGTTCACGTTCGACACCACGCGAGCGCTGGTCAACATGCTCTACAAGGGGGTGTACGAGCGGCACGCGCGCATCCGCTGGCTGGCCGCCCACGCCGGCGGCACGCTGCCCTACATCTCCTACCGTGCGAGCCTGTTGACGCTGACCCCCGAGCTCGCCCAGCGGTTCGGCGCCTCCGGGTCGGCGGACAGCAGTGCGCAGTTCCGCGGCCTCTTCTACGACACGGCCCTCTCGCCGGCGCCCCAGGCGATGAAGTCGGTGCGGGAGCTGGCCGGCGCCGAGCACATCCTGTTCGCCACCGACTGGCCGTTCAGCAGTCCCTTGTTCCTGGGGGCCGGAGATCCCGCGCCCCAACTGGACGAGACGTTCGGTCCCGACGAGCGCCTGGCTGTCGAGCGGGGCAATGCGCTGGCCCAGTTCCCGGCGCTGGCCGCCCGGCTCGGGGCCCGTACGGGCTGAGCCCCGAGCCGGACGCGCTCGGCCGATCCGGCAGGCGGAGCGCGCCGGCGAGCGCACTGTGGCACACTTGCTGTAGTGATCGCTCCAATTGGAGTGAACGCTGCAGTAGGATCGCCGTCGACGACAGTCGAACGCACCCGAACACGAGGAGGCACCCGCCATGGCCGGGCCGCAGACGACCCGCAAGAAGCGCGCGAACGGGGTGGAGTCGCGCCAGCGCATCCTGGACGCCGCCGTGGAGATCGCGGGCGAGCGCGGCTACGAGGGCACCTCGATCGCGGCCGTCAGCACCAAGTGCGGGCTGCCCGCCAGCTCGATCTACTGGCACTTCAAGGACAAGGACGACCTGATCGCCGCGGTGATCGAACGCAGCTTCGCGACCTGGCTGGCTGCCGTCGAGCTGCCGGGCGAGGAAGCGGGCACTCCGTTGGAGCGGGTCACGGCCATGGCGGTGAGCGTGGCGAAGTCGCTGATCGACGCTCCCGACTTCCTCCGGTTCGGGCTGATGCTCGCGCTGGAGCGGCGCCCCACGGAGCCCCGGGGCCGGACGGTGTTCCTCCAGGTCCGTGAGATCGCGGGTGCGAAGATCGCCGAGATGGCCCGGGAGCTCGTCCCGGACCTCGACGAGGACTCTGTCCGCCTGCTCACGACCTATGCCGTCGCCGGTGCCGACGGACTGTTCGTCCAGCGCGAGATCAACGGGGACGGCGTCGACCTGGTCGCGATGTTCGAACTGCACGCCCGGCTCGTCTACGAGGCGGCTACACGCATGGCGGCGGAGAAGGAGGAGTGAGCCCGGCCGGTCGCGCGACTCCGCGGCCGGCTCCCCGTGCCGCCCGGCCGCCGACCCGGCCGGAACCGGGCAGGGCCGTGCCGCCGGCCCGGACCCGCCCGGTGCCACCCCGTACGCGTCCGGGGCCGTCGGCCGCTCCGACACCGAAGCGCGCGTCCCCGCCCGAGCGTCGCCTCCCGACCCTGCCGCTGTGAGGCGCCCGCCCGATCGCGGTGCGTCCGTTCCGTGCGGCCCGGTGCACCCGCGGCGCGTCCGCCCCTCGGGCCCTCTCAACACAGCATCGACCGAGACAGGTTCCCCATGTCCACCATCCCTCAACACCAGACCGACGACCGGGCGGGGGAGAGCCTCGGCGCCGTCGCGGCCGGCCGGGCCGGACACAACGGCGTACTCGCCGCCATGTGCCTGGCCCTGGTCCTCGTCGTGGCCTCCGTCTCCGCCCTCAACCTCGCACTGCCGGACCTGGCGCTCGACCTGTCGGCCACCAACAGTTCGCTGACCTGGATCGCCGACGCCTACACCGTCGCCCTGGCCGCGCTCGTGCTGCCCCTCGGCGCGATCGGCGACCGGCTCGGGCGCCGCAACGTCCTCGTCGCGGGCACCGTGGTCTTCGGTGCCGCCTCCCTGGCCGCTTCCTTCGCCGACTCCACCACCACGCTCATTGTCTGGCGGGTCGTCATGGGGATCGGTGCCGCGATGATCATGCCGGGCACGCTGTCCACCATCACGGCCGCCTTCCCGCCCGAGCAGCGGGCCAAGGGCGTGGCTACCTGGTCGGGATTCGCCGCGGCCGGCGCCATCCTCGGCATGCTCGCCGCGGGGACGCTGCTGGAGTGGTACTCCTGGCGGTCGATCTTCGTCACCGGCGCCGCGGTCGCCCTGGTCGCCGCGCTGGCGGGGATCCTCCTGGCGCCCGACACCAAGGACCCGCACCCCGAGCCGCCCGACGTGCCCGGGGCCGTCTGCACCGCGCTCGGGATCGGCACCCTGGTCTTCGCCATCATCGAGGGCAACGAGCAGGGCTGGACGCAGCCCCCGGCCGTCGCCGCACTCGTCGTCACGGTTCTGGCCTTCACCGCGTACGCCTGGCTCGGCCTGCGCAACGAGCACCCGCTCCTCGACCCCGCCCTGTTCGGCATCCGCGGCTTCCGGGCCGGCGCGATCACCGTCCTCGTACAGTTCATGGCCGTCTTCGGGTTCTTCTTCGTCGGCCTGCAATACCTGCAGCTCATCCTCGGCTACAGCCCGCTCAAGGCCGCCGTCGCCCTCGTCCCCGTCGCCGTGGTCGTCCTGCCCACTTCGCAGCTCACCCCCCGCCTGGTGCGACGGGTGGGGATGAAGGTCACCATGGCCGCCGGCCTGGCCCTGCTGAGCGCCGGCCTGTTCGTCATCTCCCGGATCGACGTCGACTCCGGCTACCTGCCCTTCCTCGGCGGGCTCGTCCTGGCGGGCTTCGGCATCGGCCTGTCCGGGGCCGTGGGCACCTCCGCCATCACCGGCTCGCTCGGCCGCGGCCGGCAGGGCGTCGCCTCCGCGATGAACGACACCACCCGCGAGGTCGGCTCGGCCGTCGGCATCGCCCTCATGGGCTCGATCTACGGCAGCCACTACCGATCCAGCCTCCCCGCTTCCCTCGACCAGCTGCCCGCCGAGGCGGCCTCGGCCGCGCGCGACTCCGCCGCCGCGGGCCTGCACGTCGCCGATCGGCTCGGCGTCGGGGGAGCGGCCCTGGCGGACGGCGTCAAGGCCGCCTTCATGGACGGACTGTCGGCCTCGCTCGTCGCGGTCGGTGCCATCGTCCTGGCCGCAGCCGTCGGCTGCCTGTTCCGCGCGCCGAGAACACCGCCGACGTCGGACTGAACCCGCCCCTCCCACCCCGTCGGTGACGGTCCGTCGAAAGATGTGGCCGTCCGTTCGGCAGCCGGGCCGGTCATCAGTAGGACCGCAGACGCCGCCATGCCGTACATCCCCTACGACGAATGGGCCGGCCTGACCGGCGGCGGGTACGCGTTGCGCGAGGTGATCGGCCGCGGCGGCGCGGGCGAGGTCCGGTCGGCCGACGACCTGCTCCCGCACCGTACGGTCGCCGTGAAGCCGATGCACCCGCGGCTCGCCCTCGACGACGCCGCCCGGAGCCGCTTCCAGCGCGAGGTCCGCGCCGCCCTTCCCCACGCACCCCGACGGGCAGCGGACCCAGCCCCTCGGCACCGCGCACGAGCACCGGTCCCGGCCCGGTGCTCCCCCCGTCGCCGGTCCGTCACTGACGAACCAACACCGCCGCTGTCCGACACCGCGGTCGGACCAGGCCATTACCGCAGAGGAGAGAGAACATGCACGAACCGGTCAACGGCCGGGCGCCGCGCCTCAAGCGCCGCCGCAACGGGTGGATCGCGGTGGCCCTGACGCTGCTCGCCGCCGCCGGCGGCGGCGAGGTACTGGCCACGCAGTACACCCAGGAGCGCATCGCCGACTCGGCTCGTCGGAACCTCGGCCTCGCAGCCGCTCCCGAGGTGCGCGTACACGGTTTCCCCGTGTCTCTGCAGTTGGCCCGGGGAGTGGTCACCGAGGCGGACATCGACGCCGCACGCGTGCCGGCCGACCTGGACGGCCGCGTCCTGACCGTCGAGGACGTTGCCGTCCACCTGCGAGGAGTGCACCGGGAACGGGACGGCGGGGAGCGGGCCGACGAGGCGGAGGTCACGGCGACCGTCGCGTACGACGAGCTCTCGGCCTTCTACGGGGTCGCCATCGGCCGGGGCGAGGGTGACGACCGGGTGGCAGCGACCGCCCGGTTGCCGCTGTTCGGGCAGGTCACCGCCTCCGCCCATGTCGGCGTCGCCGCTCCGGACGCCGTCGGACTCGACGACGTCCGGCTCCCCGAGAACGTTTCCCCGGCCGCACGAACCCTGCTGGCGAGGGCCTTGGAGCGCCGGACCCCGCTCGACGACCTGCCCGAGGGGCTCGCGCTCCGGTCCGTGGCCGTCACCGACCACGGCATCGTCGCCCGCATGTCCGGGCACGGTGTCGAGCTGCGGTCCCGCACCGCCTAGGACCCGGACCCGACGGCCACGACCCGGTCGGCCGGCGGTTCGGCCGCGCCCGTCAGCGGACCCCGCCGCTCCGGGGCCAGGGGTGGCAGGGACGGCTGGCCACCTCGTGGGCGTCCTCGTCCGACAGACCCGGCGTGAGCACCGGCAGCTCGGACATCCGCGGTCCCGTCGCCGTCGTCGAGCCGCTTCACCATGGGCAACCGCGACCGCAACCGCAACCGCAACCGCGACCGCAACTGCAACCGCAACCGCGACCGCAACAGGCCGAGGACGGCCCCTCCGATCGCGCCGAGGGGCACCACGGGGGCCTCGGTCCGGAGCCGGCCCGCTGCGCGCCAGGGTTCGAGATCGCGCAGGGGCAGGGGCAGGGGCCCGAGCCCGTCGGCCGTGCGGATGTGCTGCATGCCGCGCAGCCTCAGGGCACCGGTGACCTCGGGGAGGGAGGCCGCCGGCACCAGGGTCGGCCGGATGCCGGCGGCGAAGCGTTCCGCCGGGTCCTCGACGTCCCGCGTCGCGGCGTCCGTCGGCCCGGGGCGTGCGAGGGCTGTTCGGTCAGTCGGCGGAGCGGGCCGTCGCGAGGTCGAGGGCGATGTCCGTGATCATGTCTTCCTGGCCGCCCACCATCTTGCGCCGCCCGACCTCGACCAGGATCGCGCGGGTGTCCAGGCCGTAGCGGCGGGCGGCGGTCTCGGCATGGCGCAGGAAGCTGGAGTACACGCCCGCGTAGCCGAGGGTGAGGGTCTCGCGGTCGACGCGGACCTCGCGGTCCTGCAGCGGGCGGACCACGTCGTCGGCGGCGTCCATCAGCGGGAACAGGTCGCAGCCGTGCTCCCAGCCCATCAGGTCGGCGACCGCCACGAACGCCTCCAGAGGGCAGTTGCCGGCGCCCGCTCCCTGGCCGGCGAGGGAGGCGTCGACGCGGGTGACGCCGTTCTCCACGGCCACGACGGAGTTGGCGACGCCCAGGCCCAGGTTGTGGTGGGCGTGGATGCCGAGTTCGGTGTCGGGGGACAGGACGTCGCGGTAGGCGCGCAGGCGGTCGCGCACGCCGTCCATGGTGAGGCGTCCGCCGGAGTCGGTGACGTAGACGCACTGGGCGCCGTAGGACTCCATCAGCCTGGCCTGCCGGGCGAGTTCGGCGGGCTCTGCCAGGTGGGACATCATCAGGAAGCCGGCCACGTCCATGCCCAGGCCGCGGGCGGCGTCGATGTGCTGGGCGGAGATGTCGGCCTCGGTGCAGTGGGTGGCGACGCGCACCGAGCGGATGCCGAGGGCTTGCGCCTGCCGCAGGTCGTGCAGGGTGCCGATGCCGGGCAGCAGCAGGGTGGTGGGCACCGCGTGGTGGACGCTGTCGCAGACGGCGGCGATCCACTCCCAGTCGGTGTGGGCGCCGACGCCGTAGGTGATGCTGGAGCCGGACAGGCCGTCGCCGTGGGCGATCTCGATCGCGGCCACGCCGGCCGCGTCGAGGGCGCCAGCGATGGTGCGGGCCTGGTCGACGGTGTAGCGGTGGCGCACGGCGTGCATGCCGTCCCGCAGGGTCACGTCCTGGATGTACAGGGAAGTCATCGCGTCGCCACCTCCGGGGCGCGGTGGGCGGCCATGCGTTCGGCGGTGCGCAGGGCGGCCGAGGTCATGATGTCGAGGTTGCCGGCGTAGGCGGGCAGGTAGTGGGCGGCCCCCTCGACCTCCAGGAACACCGACACCTTCGCGGCACCGCCGGTGCGGGAGGGCGCGGGCAGCAGGGAGCGGAGCGGGTCGTCGGCAGCGACGCGGTCGAACTGCACCTTCTGCTTGAGGCGGTAGCCGGGGACGTACGCCTGGACCCGGGCGACCATCCGCTCGACCGATTCGGTCACCGCGGCGTCGTCGCAGTCGCCGACCAGGCAGTACACGGTGTCGCGCATGATCAGCGGCGGCTCGGCCGGGTTCAGGACGATGATCGCCTTGCCGCGGGAGGCGCCGCCCACCTTCTCGATGGCCGAGGAGGTGGTCTCGGTGAACTCGTCGATGTTGGCCCGGGTGCCGGGGCCCGCGGAGCGCGAGGAGATCGAGGCGACGATCTCGCCGTAGTGGACGGGGGTCACGGCCGAGACCGCGGCCACGACCGGGATGGTGGCCTGGCCGCCGCAGGTGACCATGTTGACGTTGGGGGCGTCGAGGTGGGCGTCGCCGTTGACCGGCGGGACGACGTACGGGCCGAGCGCCGCGGGCGTCAGGTCGACGACGGTGCGCCCCAGCGAGCGCAGCACCTCGTCGTGGCGGCGGTGGGCGCCGGCGGAGGTGGCGTCGAAGACGATCTGCACGTCCGCGAACTCGTCCAGTCCCACCAGACCGTCCACGCCCTCGTGGGTGGTGGCGACCTTCAGGCGGCGGGCGCGGGCCAGGCCGTCGGAGTCGGGGTCGATCCCGGCCATCGCGGCGATCTCCAAGGTTTCGGAGAGCCGCAGGATCTTGATCATCAGGTCGGTGCCGATGTTGCCGGACCCGATGACGGCGACCTTCGTGGTCATGCGAGGGCTCCTTCCTCGGTGGCGGGTGCGAACGCGGTCGTGACCGTGCCCAGCCCTTCGATGACGGCGGTGAACTCGTCGCCCGCGGCGGCGGCGGCCATCGGGCCCAGTGCGCCGGTCAGGACGAGGTCGCCGGCCCGCAGCGGGTCGCCGAGCCCGGCGAGGGTGGAGGCGAGCCAGAGGGCGGCGGTGAGCGGGCTGCCCAGGCAGTCGGCCCCGGTACCCCGGGAGACCTGTTCGCCGTTCCTGGTCAGCGTCATGGTCACGGCCCGCAGGTCGACCCGGTCCAGCGGCACCGGGGTGCCGCCGAGGACGTACAGCCCGCAGGAGGCGTTGTCGGCGACGGTGTCGACGATGGTGATGTCCCAGTCGGCGATGCGGCTGTCGACGATCTCCAGCGCGGGCAGTGCGAACGCCGTGGCGCGCAGCAGGTCGGCGACGGTCGGGTCGCGGTGGGGCAGGTCGGAGCCGAGGACCAGGGCGACCTCGGCCTCGACCTTCGGCTGGAGCAGTCGGCCGGGGGCGACGGGCTGTCCCTCGGGTACCGCCATGTCGGCGAACAGGGCGCCGAAGTCAGGCCGGTCGACGCCGAGTTGGCGCTGTACGGCGGGCGAGGTGAGGCCGATCTTGCGGCCTACGAGTCGTCGCCCGGCGCTGACGGCGAGGTCGACGTGGAGCTGCTGTACGGCGTAGGCGGCCTCGATGTCGGACTCCGGGAGCAGCGTGCGTACCGGGGCGCACGGGATGCCGGTGCGGGCGGCCTCCTCCAGGAGGGCGGCCGCCTCGGCGACGCGGGCGGGCCGGGTCGGAACCGGCAGGGATCGGTGGGGTGGTGCGGAGCCGAGCACGAGGGTGGCCTCCGGGGGATCGTCGAGGGGTGGGGGAACGGCCGGGGCACCGGCTTGTGCCGGGTGCGGGCGTGCGCCGCGGACGCCGGGCAGGGCGGGGACGGAGCCGTTCCGGCGGTGCGGCGGCTGTCCCGGGTCAGTCGTCGGGGATGCCCGTGCCGCTGAGGGCGGGCACGGTGCGTTCCGGGCGGGCTAGGGATCGGGCTCCGGCGCGGAACTGGGCGAGCTTGTCGACGACGGTCCGGCCGACGGGCAGGTGGCCCCAGGTGCTGATGCCCTGGTGGGTGGTGGGTTCCCAGGTGCTCTCGTCGATGACGACCGGGTTCCAGCCGACCTCCCACTCGAAGCCCGAGGGGGTGCGGGCGTAGTAGGACAGTTCCTTGTCGTTGGTGTGCTGGCCCACCGACAGGGCCATCTCGAAGCCGAGTTCGTGGACGCGCTGGTAGCTGCGGGCGACGTCGTCGAGGGTGGCGGCCTGGATGTTGAGGTGCTGCACCCGGGTGCGGACCGGGTCCAGGGGCAGGCCGCGGACGGCGGCGACGGCGATGGAGTGGTGGCGCTCGTTGACGCGCAGGAAGCGGATCTTGAGTTTGACGCCGCTGATGGTCTCGTCGATGTAGTCGGTCAGGCGGGCGTCGAAGACGGTGTCGAAGTAGCCCCGGATCTGCGCGGGCCTGGTGGAGGTCAGCGCGACGTGGCCCAGGCCGGAGTCGCCGGTGACGAAGCCAGAGGCGAGCATGCGCAGTGGTTCGGCCGCTCGCTTCGGGTTGGTGTAGATCTCCTGGGTGATGCCTTTGGGGCCGGGGAAGCGCAGCAGGCGTTCGACGCCGCGCAGGGCCGCCTCCTCGTCTGAGCCCCGGGTGAGGGGGACGCCGTGGGCGCGGATGCGGGCTTCGATCCGTTCGAAGGCGGCGTGGTCGTCGACGTGCCAGCCGGTGGCGACGACGTCCTCGGCGGGCCCGCGGGTGAGCAGGAAGCGGCACTCCTGGCCGTCGAGGCGGAAGCGCATCAGGTCGGGGGAGAGGCTGTCGTGGTGCATGCCGATGGCGTCGGTGCCGAAGCGGCGCCAGTCGGCGAAGCGGTTCGTCTCGATGACGACGTAGCCGAGGTGGACGGCCCCGAAGACGCTGGTCGGTACGGTGTTCATCGTTGGCCTGCCAGGAAGTCGGCGCACAGCCGGTTGAAGAGTTCCGCGCGCTCGAACTGGACCCAGTGGCCGGTGTTGGCGACCGTGTACAGGTCGCAGTCGGGCATGCGTTCGGCGAGCATCCGGCCGCCGGAGGGCCGGTTGACCCTGTCCTGGGCCCCCCACAGCACCAGGGTCGGGACGGGCAGCCGGGACAGGCGCGGGTCGCGGGTGAAATCCATCCTCCACACGGTCCGCAGGGCGTCGCGTCCGGAGGGCCGCCGCAGGGGCGGTGCGGCGACCACCTCCGGGTCGATGCTGGCGCGGTAGCGCTCGTCGATCACGGAGTCGGGGACGTCGGCGGCGTTGAAGACGAGGTGGTCGCGGATGAACTTCTCCAGCTTCGGCCGCGAGGGCCCGTCGCCGGTGTAGTAGTTCAGCAGGCTGTTGAGGCCGGGGGTGGGCAGGGCGCGGGTGGTGCCGATGCCGCCGGGGCCCATCAGGACCATGCGGTCGACCCGGTCGGGGGTGTCCAGGGCCAGGCGCAGGGCGCAGGCGCCGCCGTAGGAGTTGCCGACCAGGTGGGCCTTTTCGAGGCCGAGGCGGTCGAGCAGCCCGCGGATCTGGTCGGAGAGGAAGCCGAAGGGGTCGCCGGCGTCGACGCCCTTGGTGCTGCGGCCGTAGCCGGGCAGGTCGGGCACGATGACCCGGTGGTCCCGGGCCAGGGCGGCGATGTTGCGGGTGTAGTTGGAGACGCCGGAGGCGCCCGGGCCGCCGCCGTGCAGCAGCAGGAGCGGCGGGCCGTCCCCGGTCTCCGCGGCGAAGACCTTCCTTCCGCCGATGTCGTACGTCGTCTCCTGCATCGTCGGCAGGCCGGTCGGTGTCGTCGTCATGGTGCCGGGGTCCTCACTGGGCGGTGGACGCGTGCGTGCGGGGAGCGGTGGTGGGGGCGAAGCCCCGGGGCGGCAGCGGGAGCGGGGCGCCCGCGGGGGCCGCCGCGTAGACGTAGGCGTCGGGGCGCAGGGCGAGTGCGGCCGCGCCGTGCCGGGCCATCCAGGGCAGCAGGACGCCGTCGCTGTCGACGAGGGTGCCCTCCGCGGGTGCGGAGCCCAGCGGCGTGACGGTCAGGGACGGCACGCCCAGGACGTCCCAGGCGAGTTGGGGGGCGGCGGTCCGGGCGTGCAGCAGGTGCCACCGGCCGCCGAGCGCGTCGTCGAGGCGCACGCGGCTGCCGTCGGGGCCGGTCACCCACGGCTGGGGCACCTGGTGGCCGGTCGCCCTGGCGCGGGAGCGGGCCTGCAGGCCGGCGTCGTACCGGGCGACGGGGATCCAGTTCGCGCTCTGCAGCCAGTTGCTGAAGCCCGGGACGCGGTCCAGGGTGCGCAGGGCGCCGTCGCGGACCTTGGTGACCGGCCGGCGGCGTTCGGTGATGGTCCGGCCGACGAGCACCGCCCGCCGGGTGACCTCCTTGACGTGCGGTTTGCGTTCGGCCTCGTAGCTGTCGAGGACCGTCTCGGGCAGTTCGCCGCGCAGGACGGCGTCGAGCTTCCAGCAGAGGTTGGCCACGTCGCGCACGCCCGCGGCCATGCCCTGGCCGATCCACGGCGGCATGGCGTGGGCGGCGTCGCCGGCCAGGAAGACCCGGCCCGCGCGGAAGCGGGTCGCGAAGCGCACGTGGTGGCTGTAGACGGTCGCGCGCAGGACCTTGACGCTGTCGCGGCCGATCCCGTACCGGGAGATCAGCCCGTACACGGCGTCCTCGGTGACCAGGTGCTCCTCGTCGTCCCCGGGCAGGAGCGGGAACTCGTAGCGGTGGTGGCCCAGCGGGGTCGGGCAGTCGACGGCCGGGCGCGCGGGGTCGCAGTGGAAGCGCAGCTTGTCGTGGTCGGGCCAGGGCTTGAGCATCTCGGTGTCGATGACGACCCAGCGGTCCTCGTACGTCCGGCCCTCGTAGCCGATGTTCAGCTGGGCGCGGGTGAGGCTGGAGCCGCCGTCGGCCGCGATCACGTAGGAGGCGCGCAGCCGGTGCACGGAGTCGTCGGCCGTGCCGACGGTCGTCAGCTCCACCCCGTCGGCGTCCTGGCGCAGGCGCAGGCACTCGTGGCGTAGCAGGACCTCCACGTTCGGGTACCGGTCGACGCCGTCGCGCAGCACCTGCTCCAGCGCGGGCTGGTAGATGAACATCTGCGGCGGGTGCCCGTGCCCGCGCGGGGTGGGGCGGGCACGGATGAAGGGGCGGCCGTCCGCGTCGACGAAGTCCACGGGCCGCTCGGTCAGCATGTCCTGCTTGAGGCGCTCGGCCAGTCCTATCCGCTGCCAGATCCGCACGACCTCCTCGTCCGTGGAGATGGCCCGGGCGCGGGAGAAGACCTCGGCGTCCCGCTCCAGGACCACGACGCGCAGCCCCGCGGCGCCCAGCAGGTTCGCCGCGGTCACGCCCGTGGGCCCGTAGCCGATGACGGCCACGTCGTAGGAACCGTCCTCGGGCTCTGTCCCAGCCCCGGTCTGACGCATCAGGCCCACCTCATCGTGTCGATCGCACCGCGCAACTGTTGCTGTAGTGCTCACTCCAATTGGAATGACTGCTACGGTATGCTCGCCGTCGGAGAGGGTCAAGTGACCGGAACCGCGCACCACCGGAGGGGACGCCCGCCGCGGCCGAGCCGCGGACGACCCGCGAGCGGCACGCGCCCGGCGGCCGGTACGACAACCCCGCTCCGCCCCCACAGAGCGCACGAAAGGCCGCGGCATGTCTCCTTCGGCACAACGCATCGACGTCCACCAGCACGTGGTGCCCGACTTCTACCGCGACGAGCTCGCCAGGGCCGGCATCACCGACGCCGGAGGCCGGGCCCTGCCCGACTGGAGCGCCCAGTCGGCCCTGCACCTGATGGACCTCCTGGACACCGCCACCGCGATCGTCTCCGTGTCCACGCCCGCGACGGGCTTCCTCGCCGACCCCGCCGAAGCGGCCGACCTGGCCCGACGTCTCAACGACCACGGCGCGTCCCTCGCCTCGGACCACCCCGGCCGCTTCGGCTTCTTCGCCACCCTGCCCCTGCCCGACGCCGGAGCCTCCGCCGCCGAGGCGGTACGCGCGCTGGACGAGCTGCGCGCCGACGGCGTCACTCTGCTCGCCAACAACCGCGGCACCTACCTCGGGGCCGACGGCCAGGACGTCCTGTGGCGCGCGCTCGACGACCGTGGTGCGGTGGTCTTCGTCCACCCCGCGGAACTGCCCGCTGAACCGGTCCGCGGCATCCCGGCCTTCGCCGCCGACTTCCTGCTGGACACCACCAGAGCGGCCTACCTCCTGGTCCGCAACGGAATCCTGCGTCGCTACCCGAACATCCGCTTCATCCTCAGCCACGCCGGCGGCTTCGTCCCCTACGCCTCGCACCGGATGGCCGTCACCCTCGCCAATGACACCGCACGCAGCCCGCTCGACGTGCTGGACGACTTCCGCTCCTTCCACTTCGACACCGCCCTGTCCTCCAGCCCGGCCGCCCTGCCCACCCTCCTCGCCTTCGCCCGCCCCGGACACGTCCTGTTCGGCAGCGACTGGCCCTTCGCCCCCACCCCCGCCGGGCAGTACTTCGCCAACGGCCTCGACACGGGCGTCGACCCCGGTACGCTCACGGCCGTCAACCGCACCAACGCCGAAGCACTCTTCCCCAGGCTGGCCACCACCCGCCCGGCACCGCTGCCGGCGCCGTCGGCCCCGGTGCGCATCCGCCGAGCGGCCCAACGCGCCGCAGCGCGCCTGGCTTTCAAGCTCGTTCAGCCCGGCACGGACTGATCCGGCGTTGTGGGACCTGGCGTGCGCCGGGTGCGTCCGTGCGTCTCCTCCGTGCCCGCAGCACCCTCGCCGAGCGCTCCCGGACGGGAAGAAATCTCTGCACGGAATGTTCGGCAACCTCGTCGGCCGACTGAGGGTCGCGACCACAATGACACCCCGTCCGACGGGCCGAGGGCTACCACCAGCGCTTCGGCCTCGTCCACGTCGACTTCGCCTCCCAGCAGCGCACCCCGAAAGCCTCCTACGCCTGGTACCGCGACCTGATCGCCGGTCACCATGCGGAATCCGGACGTTAGTCAAGGCCTGGGCAAGGGGGTGCGGGTCAGGATCGCGACGGGGAAGGGGGTGTCGTCCGATCCTTGACGGCCATGGGAACTCCGCCCGCCTCCGCGCGCTGTCACCTGTCCTCGCCACCCGTGCCATCGGGTGACTACGATCGGTGAGGATTCCGGTCGACTGACGTGCCAGGGAGGCCCGGATGGACGCGGAACTACCGGCGCTGCGGCTGAAGCTCTACATCGAGTCGCTCCAGGTCCTGATGCCCGAGCGGCAGTTCAAGCTTCTGATGGATCTCCTGCGCGGCTATGCCGAGCTCGGTGGTGGGCGGATCGAGGTGAAGCTGGACGCAGAGGAACGGGAGCTGTTCACACCCGCGGTGCAGCGCGAACTGCTCGTTCTCCTCGGCCTGCTCGGTGCCCTGGTGCCCGGACACGAGGACCGCGCCGACGGTGTGGTGGCCGACCTCGGCGACGGCGAGCGGGCCAAGGGGGTCATGTCGCTCGTACCGCCGGAGGTCGCTTCCGATCCGGCCCGCCTGCGGGACATGCGCGACCGGCTTGACGCCGCCGAGGGCCGGCGGGCGAGCGACCGCGCGACGGTCGAGGGAATCGCGGAGGTGAGCGGGATGGCGGGGACGGAAGAGAACTGATCGGAGCGCGTTCAGCTCTGTGAAACCTCACCGGCGGTTGCCGGAGCCGGGACACAGGCCTCCCCGGAGGCCCGGGCGCACCTGCACCAGCTGTACCTGCCGCACTCCGACCTGGCCGGTTGACAACCGCGTCGTCGGGCGTCGGCGCGTCCGCGTACTGTGGTGCCCGGAAGACGGGGAGGGCAGCGGTTGCGCAGGGTGCCGCCGGAGATGTTCCGGTTCACGACGGGGGAGAAGGCCGAACTCTACGGTGCGATCCTTCAGGCCTTCGGAGCGGCCAACGAGCGGCTGGAGACCGCGCTCGGGCTGGACGAGGTCCGCACCCGGCTGCGGACGGTGGGCTGGCTCGACGCGATCCATGACGACGACCTCCAGGAGGCGCTGCGCAAGCTCAGGGAGTGGCAGCTGCTGGACGTCGTCCAGAACCACGCGGAGAACTACCGCACCGCCGAGGAGTACGAGCGCCGCAACCTCCAGTACTCGCTGACCCGGCGCGGTGAGGCCGCGTCCGCCGGGGTCGAGCACGCCCTGTTCGTCCTCGCCTCGACGGGGGCGCTCCAGACGGCGGTGCTGGAGGCGATCACGGACCGGCTCGACGAGCTGTACGTCCTGCTGGGCGACTCCGCGTCCTCGGACCGTCGGGTCTTCACCACGCTGCAGGAGCTGGAGGGCCACCTGGAGGCGCTGCTGGCCAACACCAAGGCGTTCAACGGCGAGTTGCAGCGCCTGCTGCGCGCCGAAGGTGCGGACCTGGCGACCTTCCGCGAGGTGAAGGCCGCGACGGTGGCCTATCTCCAGGAGTTCCTCGTCAACCTCGACCAGCGGGGCCAGGCGGTCGCCACCGCCGTCGAGCGTGTGGAGCGGCTCGGGGTGAGCCTGCTGCACGCGCGGGCGCTGCGGGGCGCCGAGCTGCCGCCGGTCGCCGACGGCGATCCCGCGCCGGCCTGGCTGGAGCGGCGCCGGGCGCGCTGGGAGGGGCTCCGGTCCTGGTTCCGGCCGGCCGACGGGGCACGGCCCCGCGTGGAGCAGCTGCACGACGTGGCGCGGCGGGCGATCGTGACGCTCCTCCAGGTTCTCGACCGGATCACCGAGTCACGGCGCCGCTCCTCCAGCGCCGTCCAGGACTTCCGGGAGCTGGCCCGCTGGTTCGCCGCCGCGCCCACCGAGGACGACCTGCACCGCCTCTGGTCGGCCGCCTTCGGTCTGGGGTCGGCCCGGCATGCCCATCTCGCCCACCCCGACCCGGAGTTGGTGCCCTCCTCGGGCAGCTGGGCCGAGGCTCCGCCGGTGGAGGTCTCGGCGCTGCTGCGCACCAGCGGCCGCACCGAGCGGTTCACCCGCACCGGGAAGGTGCGCGACATCGGAGGCATCAAGGCGGCCCGGGCCGAGCGGGCCCGGAAGGAGCGGGCCGAACTCGAAGCGGCCTGGGACGTTCTGGGAACCGACGGCCCGGTGCGGCTCTCCGACCTGCGCGTGCTGGACCACACCGTCTTCGAGCGGCTGCTCGACCTCCTCGGCCGGGCGCTGGCCGTACGACCGGACGCCGGCGGGGCACGTCGGGCGGTCACCTCGGACGGCCGCGTGGAGATCGTGCTCCGGCCTTCTCCCGAGGGCGGACGGGCCGTCCTGCGGACCTCCCACGGCCGGTTCGAAGGGCCCGACTACCTGGTGGAGATCCGGAGCCCGAGCGCACTGCGGGCGGTCGTCCGGGAGGACAGCGCATGAACACCACCAGGAGCGGCACATGAGCACCCTCGCCAACCAGCTGGTCCTGGCCGAGCGGCAGGACATAGCCCGAGGCATCAGACTGCTCCTCGGCCTGCCGCTGATCACCGAGCGCGGTGACCCGCCCGCCTTCGAGCTGATCCGCCGCCGTCAGGATCCGCTGACGAAGTGGTTCGACTACAACTGCGGCTGGCAGCTGGTGGTGGAGCCGCGCCTGGGGTATGCGCGTCTGCTCAAGATCCGGACCGTGCCCGACGCCTCGCGCCCCGCCCGTCGGCTGCGGTCCGGCAAGGCCCCGTTCGACCGCCGCCGT
Source organism: Kitasatospora sp. NPDC056273 (assembly GCF_042268845.1). Taxonomy (NCBI): domain Bacteria; kingdom Bacillati; phylum Actinomycetota; class Actinomycetes; order Kitasatosporales; family Streptomycetaceae; genus Kitasatospora; species Kitasatospora sp. NPDC056273. Next base: position 106,524 of record NZ_JBHJSJ010000019.1, read on the forward strand.
TACACGCTGCTGTGCGTCGTCGCGGCCGAGCTGCTTCCGGTCCCGGTCACGACGGTCGGCCTGCTCGCCGACCGGGTCGTCCACGCCTGTGCCACCGACGAGGCACTGCCGCCCTTCGACACGGCGAGCAGGTCCGAGCGCATGGCGTTCGTGGACGTGCTCAAGCTGTTGGAGGCCTACGGCGCGCTCCTCACCGTGGACGGCGTCACGGAGAGCTTCGTCGACTCGGCGAAGGCCAAGGTCCTCTACCGAGTGGACGCCACCGTCCTGATGCGCCTGCTCGCCGCGCCCGTCGGCCCGTCCCGGCTGGCCGTTCCGGCGCAGGACGTGCCGCTGCGCTTCGAGGAACTCCTGCGGGGCACGGTGCGCGAGAGCCGGTACGGCGGGGCCGACGCCTCCGACGCGCAGCGCAACCTCCGGCTCCGGCACTCGGTGCTCCGGCGGCTCTTCGACGATCCCGTCCTGCACCACGACGAACTCGGCGCCGACGAACTGGCCTACCTGGCCTCGCCGACGGGGCGCCAGATCGTCAAGCGCGCCGCCGAGCAGGGTGGCTTCGTGCTGGAGGAACGGGCCGACGGCCTGCTGCTCGTGGACCCGGAGGCCATCGCCACCGACAGCCGCTTCCCGGACGACTCCGCGACGGCACGCGTCGCCGCCCTGCTCCTGCTGGAACCGCTGACGGCCGCCCCGGACGGGCTGACACCGGAACAGCTCGAGGCCGAGGCGAACACGCTGCTGCGGCGCTTCCCGCGGTGGGCGAAGGGTTACCAGTCCGAGGACGGCGCCCAGCGGCTCACCGCCGATGCCCTTCGTGTCCTCGACGACTTCGGCCTGGCCCGCCGGATCGGCGACCGCACCGTTCCCCGGCCCGCGGCGTTCCGGTACCGCACCACCGTGACCGACGGTCCCGCAACCTGACCAGGGAAGACCTCCGATGACCGTGACACAGCCACCGCAGAGCCCCGTGCCCCCGACGGCGGCCGCAGCCGTGCGATGGCGGCCCGCCAGGGCCGGCATCCTCAACGTCTGGCGCTACTACGACGAGACCTTCACCTTCCACAAGGGCCGGCTGCTCCTGCGGGGGCAGAACGGCACCGGCAAGTCGAAGGCGCTGGAGGTGCTCCTGCCGTTCCTGTTCGACGCGAGCCTGCGACCCAACCGGCTGTCCACCTTCGGCGGCTCCGAGCGCACCATGCACTGGAACCTGATGGGGGAGGGCACCACGGGCAAGACCCGCGTCGGGTACGTGTGGCTGGAGTTCGTCCGCGGTGACGGCGATCCCGGGTGGTTCACCTGCGGCGCCAGGCTCCAGGCCAGCGTGCACACCCCCGGTGCCACCGTCGACTACTTCACCACCGGCGCGCGGATCGACCGCCCAGGCGGTCTCTCCCTGGTCAACGACGCGGGCCAGCCGCTCACCCGCGCCGCCCTGGCCGATGCCCTGCACGGCCGGGGCGAGTTGCACGGGGCACCCACCGACTACCGCAACACGGTCCGCAGCACGCTCTTCCCCGGGCTGAGCGAGCAGCGCTTCGACGCCCTGATCACCGCGCTGCTCCAGCTCCGCACCCCCAAGCTCTCGGAGCGCCTGGATCCGTCGCTGCTGTCCTCGCTGCTCTCGCGGGCGCTGCCCCCGCTCGGCCAGGGCGAGATCACCGAACTGGCCGAGGGTTTCGAGCGCCTCGACCGCCAGCGCGAGCACCTGAAGACACTGGACGACGAGGTGGCCGCGGCCACCGCCGTCGCGAACCAGCAACGCGGCTACGCCCAGCGCGTCCTGCGTGCCGGAGCAGCCGGTCTCATCTCCGCGACGACCGAGATGGACAACCTCGCCCGCCTCGCGAGGGAGAGCGGGGAGGCGCACGCGGGAGCCGTGCGTGAGCGCGACGAGAGCAACCGGACGCAACAGGAACTCGAACACGGGCGGCAGGAGATCGAGGGCGCCATCGAGGGGCTGCTCGACTCCGAGGTCTACCGGCAGGGGCAGGAGCTCGACCAGCTCCGTCGTAGGAGCGAGCAGGCCGACCAGACCGCCGCCCGGGCCCGTACCGCCGCCGACCGGAAGGTTCGGGCGGCCGACGAGGACGCGGGGCGTGCCGACGATGCGCGGCTGCGTTCCGAACAGCGGGCCGAACACACCCGGGCCGCTCGCGAGGAGGCACGTGGCGCGGCGCGGCGAGCAGCCATGGAGTCCGTCTGCGCCGAGGTGCAGACGGTGCTCGGCACCGCACCGGGTCCGTCGGGGGAGAACGAGGAGCAGGGGCGTACGGCGCGCCGTCTGCTGCGCGGTGCGGTCGTCTCGCGGCACCACCAGATCGCCGACGTCCGAGCCGCCGTCGAGCGCCACGAACGGTTCCTCGCGGGCCGGACGACGGCGGAGCAGCACCTCGATTCGGCGCGCGAACGGCTGACCGGGGCGACCGCGAAGCGCGAGGGGAACGCCCGCGCCTACCAGGCCGCCGTCGACGCCCACGCCGCCCTGTTGCGTCGTTGGGCGAGGGAGGACTGCGCGGAACTCTCGATCGACGACGCAGAGGAACTCGCGTCCCGTGCCGCCGTCGAGACTGATGTCCTCGTGTTGGTCGAAGCCGCGGCCCGGGCGGCGGAGAGCTCCATCACCGCCGACGAGACGACCGCCCGCGCCGGCCGGGACGACGCCCGCGCCGGGCGTGACCGGGTCCTCCGGGAACTGGAACGCATCGCGGCCGCGGCCGATCTCCCGCCGGTTCCACCACGGACTCGCACGGCCGACCGGTCGGTCCTGCCGGGGGCGCCACTGTGGCGTCTGCTGGCCTTCCGGCCGGACGTTCCGCCCGCCGATCAGGCCGGCGTCGAAGCGGCCCTCGAAGCGGCCGGCCTGCTCGACGCCTGGATGACCCCCGACGGCGGTCTCGTCGTCGCAGGGCACGACGTCCTGGCCGATCCGGCAGCGGCCGCGCCCGCACCCGGCCCCTCGCTGCTCGACGTCCTGGCTCCGGAACCCGGCGGCCCGGTGCCGCCCGCCCGGGTGCGGCGGCTGCTTGCCGGTGTCGCCTACGGCCCCGCACTGACGACGGACCACCCGGCAGTCGTGGGCGCCGACGGAAGCTGGCGGCTGGCGATGGCGGTCGGCTCCTGGGCCAAGGAGGAGTCCAGCCACATCGGCGCCGCGGCCCGGGAACGCGCCAGGCAGCGGCGGATCGCGGAACTCACCACCGAACTGGCCGAGGCCGACACCGCCGTCGTCGGCTACGAGACGCGGCTGCACGCCCTCGCCGACCGTCGGACGCGCCTCGAAGCCGACCTCCGCTCCCGGCCGCACCACCGGGACGTGGAGGAGGCCAAGGGCGGCTGGGACCGGGCCGAGTCCGAGGTGGGCGCTCGGGAGGACGCCGTGCGGGAGGCCGTCGAACAGCTCGCGCGGCAGGAGAAGGCGGTCGCGGACGCGCTGCGCACACTCGCCGTCGCCTCCGCCGAGCATGCCCTGCCGACCGAACGCGCCGCCCTGGACAAGACCGCCGCGGCCGTCGAAGCGCTGCGCGAACAGGCCGACGTCTGGCTCGACGCCCATCTCGCCTGGACAGCCGCCGACCATGCCTGGCACTCCGCGCGCGGCCATGCCGAGGCATCGAGGGGGGCCGCGGCCGAGGGCCTGGCGGAGGCCGAGACCGCCGAGGCCGCCGCCCGTGGGCTCCGCTCCACGCTCCGGGCGGTCGAGAGCACCGTCGGTGAGGACTACCGCGAAGTGGCCGCCCGCATCAGTGACTTCCGGAAGTCCCTCGACCGCGTTCGCCGCGACCTCGAATCCGGCACCCAGGCACTTCTCGCGCTCGAAGGCCGCATCGGCGCGCTCGGCGCCACCGCGGCCCAGGACGAGGCCCTGCACGACAGGGCCGTCGAGGCCCGGAACGAGGCCGCCCATGGTTTCCGGCGCCTGTGCGTCCTCGGATTCCCCGAGGACGCGGGCCTCGGGCTCGTCCTCACCTCCGCGGACGGCACCCGCGCCACCCTCGAAGCGGCGCGCGAGACCGCTGCCGCGTGGCCCGACCTGCCGCACGGCACCAGGAACCTCGGTGACTCCCTGAACCGTCTCTCCGAGGCCGTCCACCGAGCCCGTCAGAGCCTCAGCAGCCGCGCCGACCTCGAGCTCGAAGCGGAGGAGGACGTCCAGGTCCTCACCGCCACCGTCGACGGCATCCGGGTCGGCGCGACCGGCCTCCTCGTCATCCTCACCGGTGAGCGTGACCGCGGTCAGGACGACATCACCGCAGCCGAACGCGGCCTCTTCGACCGGACCCTCACCGGCGACACGCGCCGCCACCTCGCCTCCCGGATCCGTCAGGCCGGTGAACTCGTCGAGCGGATGAACGGCCACCTCGAAGGGATCCGCACTGCCTCACGGGTGGCCGTCCGTCTGGTGTGGCAGATCCACCCCGACCTGCCCGCCGGTACCCGGACGGCCCGTGAGCTGCTGCTCAAGGACCCGGCGCGGATCACCGAAGCCGACCGTGAGGCCCTCCACGCCTTCTTCCGGGGCCGGATCGAGGAAGCGAAGACCCGCAACACGGCGGCGACCTGGGAGGAGCAGCTCGCCGAGGTCCTCGACTACACGGCCTGGCACCAGTTCGTCGTCAAACTGGACCGTGCTAACGGCTCCGGGTGGCAGCTGCTCACCAAGAAGCTCCACGGCGCGCTCTCGGGCGGCGAGAAGGCCATCGCCCTCCACCTGCCGCTGTTCGCCGCCGTGGCCGCCCATTACGAGGCGGTGCCGGAGTCTCCGCGGCTGATCCTGCTCGACGAGGTCTTCGTCGGCGTCGACACCGTCAACCGCGGGCAGGTCTTCGGCCTCCTCGCGGCACTCGACCTCGACCTGGTGCTCACCTCGGACCACGAATGGTGCACCTACCGGGAGCTCTCCGGCATCGCCGTCCACCAGTTGATCACCGGAGGTGACGGCGACGACGCCGTCACCAGTGCCCGTTTCACCTGGACGGGCACCGACCTGCTGCCCGACGAAGCCGACGCGGAAGAACCGGCATGACGGACCGCCACCCCCTCGACCTCCCCGAGCTCCGACCCCTGTGGTCGGCCGTTCACGGCCGTCTCTCGACCGGTCGCCCCGTCAGCCGGGTACGGTCCGGACCACTCGACGAGGCGGGCCGGGAGGCACTGGCCGACCTCCTCGGGCTCGACCGGCTCCCCGGCGCCGAACCGACGATCCCCCTCGCCGGGCTCGACAGTGCCGTGCTGGACGCCTGCGGCCGACCCGTCCGGGACGTGGTGACCGCGATCCTCGGCCCGATCCACGACCGGGCCGCCGAGCGCCACCACAGGACCGGCCAACGCGAGGCCCTGTGGGCGTGGTTGGCCGGTCACGAGGTGGTCACCGTCCAGCCGGCCCTGCTGGACTGGGTCGGCCACCTGCGGGCCGGCGGCCTCGTCGACGGCTCACCCGAGCGGACCCGGGGCCTCATCGCCGCGGCGCTGACCGTCCTCGCCGCGCTCCCGGCCGGTGGTGAGCCGCTACCGGTCCTCGCCGCGCGCCTCCTCGACGGCGACTCCCACGCCTTGGACGACGGGACCCGGCTCTCCTCCCTGGTCCTGCGGGCACTGGCGGTGCTGTACGGCACTGACATGCCCGAAACGGCCGAAGGGCGGCGCGCACTGTGGAGTCGAGCCGGCGTGGCCGACGACGAGCTGTCGGCCACCGTGCTCGCCGTCGGTCTCCGCCCCGGGGGAGAGGGCCCGGTGGCCGAGATCTCCCGGATCTGCGCCGGAGCGGGCCACCCCGTCAGCCTCACCCTCGCCCAAGTGCGCTCACCCGGCGAATTCACCGGTCCCACCGGACCCGTGCACATCACCGAGAACCCCAGCGTGCTCGCCCTGAGCCTGCGCCGCTTCGGCCCCCACTGCCCGCCGCTGGTCTGCACCTCCGGCTGGCCCAACACCGCCGTGATCCACCTGCTGCGCCGACTCGCCGACGACGGCGCGTCCCTGCGCTACCACGGCGACTTCGACGGCGAGGGCATCCGCATCGCGGCGCACGTCATGGCCAAGACCGGCGCAGCCCCCTGGCGGATGGCAGCCGACGACTACCGGGCCGCCGCGCCACGGGTTCCCTCGGGCCCCGACCCGGGGCGTCTGACGCCCGCACCGTGGGACCGGAGACTCGTCGATTCCATGGCCGAACTGCGCACCGCAGTGGTCGAAGAGGTGGTCGCCGACCTTCTCCTCGACGATTTGGCAGACCACCGACACGGATAGAATGACAGCCCGTCCGACGGGCCGAGGGGTTCAATGCCGTCAACCCGGCGGACGCACCGCCGCTGCTCTGCCGGACCGTGGTGCAGGCGCTCGGGCTGTCGGCCGCCGTGGTTCGGGTGCGGACCCGGAGCGGGCCGCGTGAGCTGGCCCCGCCCTCTCCGGCCTGCGCCTGCGAATCGATGCCGCCGGCAGCGCCCCCGGCGGTGGTGTCGGCGCCGTCGTCCGCGCCGTCTTCCCCGCGGCCGGGCGCCTGCTGCCGTCGGGTTGAGCGGGCCATCGAACGGTGTTTGCCTGGAAGGACAGGCCAGTAGAGGGCGCAGCGCGCTCGGACACACCGGAAACACCGGAGACGCGCCCGGGCCGGAGCGGGTCGGCAGGCTCGCCGATGCCGGGCTTCGGGCGGTGACCCGCCGGGTGCTGCGGTCGCCCGCGGAGCAGGAGGCGGCGGATGTCGCCGTGCGGTGAGGTCCGGTACTCGATCACCCGCACCCGGGACGAGTGGCGCGCGAGGCTGGTCCGGGCCTGTTCCCGGTGGGCGGACGAGGGGGCCGACAGGTGTGCGCAGTGGGCGGATCGGGGTGCCGGCCGGTGTGGTGACCAGGCGCTGTCCTCGTGGTTCCGCGATGCGTTCTACCGGGTGGCCGACCTGCTCGGCCAGGCCTGGTACCGGCTGGCGAACCGGGTCTGCCGCGCGTTCGCCTGGGTCCTCTACTGGGTCCTCACGGCGGTGGCGTACGTGGTGTGGCTGGTCCTCTGGATCCCCTGCCGCGTCTTCGGTCCGGCCACCCGGCCGGAGGGGCGGATCAGGCACGTCTTCGTGCTGGTACTGGAGAACCGTTCGTTCGACCACATGCTCGGCGTCTCCACCGGCACGGTCGACGCCGGGTCCGGCTTCCGGCCGGGGGTCGGGGTGGATGCGGTGAGCGGCGCGCCGACCACCGTCAACGGGCCCTCGGCGAGCCTGACGAACACGCACGACGGTCAGGTCTTCGCGGTGCGCGCCGGCGCGCCCTTCGTCATGCCGGTCGACCCGCCGCACGAGTTCTGCGACGTCCAGCTCCAGCTGGCCTCGGTGCCGATCACCGGCACACCGAGGGACGACACGTGCCACTACGGCGGCAGCTACCCCACGCTCACCATGCAGGGGTTCGTGGACAACTACGCCAACCAGGCCGTGGCCAAGGGCGACGCCTCGGCCCTGGCGGACCTCGGGGCGGTGATGGCGTGCTTCACCCCGGACCAGGTGCCGGTGATCAGCGCGCTCGCCCGCGAGTTCGCGGTGTGCGACAACTGGTTCTGCGCCCTGCCGGGGCCGACCTGGCCGAACCGGTTCTTCCTGCACGCGGCGACCTCGGGCGGGCTGGACCGCAGTCCGGACCCGCTGGAACTGGCCGCCTCGCAGGTCGACGGCTACCAGTTCGAGAACGGCACGATCTACGACGCGCTCGACAGCAAGGGGTGCGACTGGCAGGTCTACCAGGGCGACGCCCTCCCGCAGGTCAGCGCGCTGGCGGGCATGGACCTGCCCACCATGCTGGAGCGCTTCCACGGCCTGGACGAGCTCGCCGGGGATCTGCGGCATCAGGACTTCGCCGCCTCGTACGTCTTCATCGAACCCAGCTACGGTCACGTCCTCAGCCACGGCGGCAACTTCCAGTGCGGCAACAGCCAGCACCCGATCGACGACGTCACCCGGGGCGAGGCCCTGATCAAGTACGTCTACGAGTCGATCAGGCAGTCGCCGCACTGGGAGTCGAGCCTGTTGGTGATCACCTACGACGAGCACGGCGGCTTCTACGACCATGTCGAGCCGCCGGCCGCCGTCCCGCCCGGTGACGTGACCGACCCGGCGCACAACAGCCACGGCTTCCGGTTCGACCGACTCGGTGTCCGCGTCCCCGCCGTCATCGTCTCGCCGTGGGTCCCGGCCGTCCGGCCGAGCGGACCGGACGGCCGGAACTGCAACCTGATCGACCACACCGTCTACGACCACGGATCGCTGCTGGCATCGGTCGAACGCCTCTACCACCTGCCGAGCCTCACCCTGCGTGACGCCGGAGCCAAATGACTTCCTCCACCTGCTGTCCGCGGCCGAGCCGCGCGGTGACGCTCCGCTGACCCTGCCCGCTCCGGCCGACTCCGGGTTCACCTGCGACGACGAGGGCGACGACGGGGCACCGGTCGGGCCGGGCGAGGGGCCGGTCGGAGTGCGGACCACCGCCGACCGGCCGATCAGCTCCACCCTGCAGGGCTTCCTCCAGGTCGCGGCGCTCCACGACGCCCGGCTCCACCCCGCCGAACGCGAGCGCATCGTCCGACAGCTCCGCTCGGTCCACACGGTCAGGGACGCCCACGGCTACCTGACCCAGGTCCTCGCGCGGCTCGACGCCGCCGGCCTCCGTACGGACATCGCCGCACCGTCGCCCCGACCGGACGGCCGTTAGCGGGCGGGCCCCCAGCTGGTGGCTCACGGGGATGGGAGCGTCGCAGGACGCCTGGTACCGCGACCTGGTCGCCGCCCACCGGGCGGCTGCTCGCGAGCAGCCGCGCCCCGGGGCTTCGCGGAGGTTCCGGCGCCGGTCCGCTCAGGGGGCCATGGTGAGCCCGGCCGAGGCGCCGTCGCGGCTCAGGACGACCGACCGGATGTGGTCGAGGGCCCGGGTGTAGTCGGCGCGGTCGGGGGTGTGGCGGAGGGCCTCGGTCAGGTCGAGGACCCGGTAGGGCGGGCCGAGGTCGGTCAGCTGCGGGAGGAACTCGGCCTTGGTGACGGTCCATCGTTGCCCGGGCCCGGGCGGCGGGGAGAAGGTGAAGCGGGCGATCGAGCTCCAGTTCCCCCGGGGGTCCTCCGCGCCGGTGGGGTTGAACATGTGGCCGGCGAGCTGGTCGCCCATGCCGTAGACCGTCCAGGTGTCGTTGATCTTCTCGTAGGCCTGCGGGATGTGGGCGTGGGTGCCGAGGACCAGGTCGATGTCGGGCCGGCCGGGGCTCTGCTCGGCGGCCAGGTCGCGGGCGAGCGCGAGCTGCTGCTCGTCCGGGGTGTCCTGCCACTCGGTGCCCCAGTGGAGGCTGACCACCACGATGTCCGCGCCGCGCTCGCGGGCGGCCCGGGCGTCGGTGAGGATCCGTTCCCGGTCGATGAGGTTGACCGCCCAGGGCCGGTCCTTCGGCAGGGGGATGCCGTTGGTGCCGTAGGTGTAGGCGAGCTGGGCCACCGTGGCGCCGCCCGCCGTGAGCGTCGTGGGGCTGCCCGCCTCGTCGGCGCTGCGCGCGGAGCCCGTGTGCTTCAGGCCGACGGCGTCCATGGCGTCGAGCGTGCGCCGGATGCCGTCCGGGCCGCCGTCGAGCGTGTGGTTGGAGGCGGTGTCGCAGGAGGTGTAGCCGGTGTCCTTGAGCGCCTGGGCGACCTGGGGTGGCGAGATGAACGACGGGTAGCCGGTGAACGGCCCGCCGTCGGCGCCGTACACCGTCTCCATGTGGCAGATGGCTAGGTCGGCGGCGCTGATGACCGGTTTGACCCCGGCGAGCATCCGGGTGAAGTCGTAACCGCTGCCCCCGGCGTCCTCCTTGGCCTGCTGGATGATCTCCGTGTGCGGCAGGACGTCCCCGGTCGCGACGAGGGTGAACGCCCGCGGCCCTGCCTGGGTGGGCGCGGCCGGGGAGCTCGGATCGCGGGGGGTCGACGGTGCGGGCTGCCGTTCCTGCGGCGACCCGCAGCCGGTGAGGGAGAGCAGCAGGGCGGTGGCGGCTGTGAGGATCTCTCGGCAGGCAAATCGCATGGTCGGCTCGTCCCACGATCGGCTGGTATGACGAGTCCGACTATGCGAGTTATGGACGGGCCGCCGTGGAACCCGCGCCCTGGGATCACCCGACGGGGCCACCGACCCGTCGGCGGGCGCGGACGGGCGCGGACGGGAGTGGACGGGCGGGTGCGCGGGGTGGCGCGGGGCCGCGCACCCGCCCGGCGGGCGGGTCAGAAGGTGACGGCCTTCAGGTAGCTGGTCTCGCCGCGCGGACCGGCCAGGTAGAGGGTGTGGCCGTCGGGGCCGAGGGCGGCGGTGCCGACGCCGTCCAGGCCGAAGCCGGTGAGGTCGGCGGCCGGGAGGGCGGTGTTGGTGGCGGTGTCGTAGGCCAGCACGGTGGCGGAGGGCTTCCAGCCGTCCTTGAGGACGAACAGGCGGCCGCCGTCCGGGGAGACCGCCACCAGGTGGGTGTCGGCGGAGGTGGCCGGGCCGCCGAGGGTGAAGGCGGTGCGGGACGTGTCGGTGAAGGGGTCGAGCTCGTAGCCGGAGCCCTGGGCGGCCCGGCTGCCGAGGGCGTAGAGGCGGGTGCCCTCCGGGGAGGCGGTGACCTCGGTCGCGGCGGCGAGCGGTTGGACGGTGCGGGTGACGGTCGGGACGGGAGCGGTCAGGTCGAGGTGGACGACGCCCGCGCCGGTGGCGACGTAGGCGTCGGCGCCGCCGTTGTGGAGGGCGATCCCGTCGACGTCGGGGTCGCCCAGTGTGACGGCGCCGGTGAAGGAACGGGTGAAGGTGTCGAAGACCAGCACCCGGCCGGGGCCGGCGGTGCCCTGCTGGGTCACGAACACCCTGGAGCCGTCGGAGCTGACGGCGAGCGCGCGCGGGCGGTCGACGGGCGTGCGGGACAGCACGGTGTTCGTGGCGAGGTCGACGACCAGCAGCTGCTCGGCGGCGAGGACGTAGATCCGGTTGCCGTCGGGGCTGAGGGCGGGCCGGCCGGCGGTGCCGTCCTGGCTGAGCAGGGTCTGCGCCACGACCGTGCGGGTGCGGGTGTCGACGGTGCGCAGGAGGGTGGGGTAGCCGGTGCCGACGTGGTCCTCGGCGACGACGTAGGCGCGGTTGCCGTCGGAGCTGACGGCGATGCCGAGCGCCCGCCAGCCGACGGCGGTGTCGGCGGTGTGGGCGGTGCCGGTGGTGCCGGCCGTGGCGCCGGCCGGCACGGCGCACAGGAGCGTGACTGATGCCGCGAGGGCGGTGGTCCAACGAGCCGTACCCGTAAGCGAGTTCATGGAGATCTCCCCGGACGGTGTCCTCGCGCTGTGCGAGGCGTGGACACGCTACGGGGGAGGGGAGGGCGCGTGGACGGGGCGTGGAGGAGTTGACCGGATCGGTATTGGTCTAGTCCAAAATCCGAAGCCGTCCGCGGGGCCGTGCGGGTGGCCGGGGCCGCCGGGTGGCCGCGTCACGGGTGCGGGCGCGGGTGCGGGTGCGGGGCGGACAGGGCGCGGGCGTGGCCCGGGCGTGGTGCGGAACCGGGCTGCGGGCCGGGCGCGTCGACGCATCACGAAACGCCTGGCGTCCGGCCGGGTGGCCGGACCCAGGTGAGCGGCCGATCGGGCTCCGGCATGCGCCCCGGAGCGGTGACGGTAGGGCCGCGGGTGTGCCGGTCAGAGTGTGAACAAGGCGGCGTACGGTGGGGCGATCCGCTCCTGTCGGGTGCCGAAGTCGACGAGGACGGCCGCGTAGGCTCCGTCCTCCACCGCGAGGACGCGGCCGAGACCATACTTGTCGTGGCTCACGCGGTCGCCCACCGCGAATAGCTTGGGCGGTGCGTCGGGCCGGGGTTTGAAGGGGCTGGTGGGCAGGGGGCGTCGGACTGCCGGTGTTTTCCTCATCCCGGTCAGTATGCTCCGAAAATCGACGGAACGGGCCGTTCCGGAGGGTGTGAATCCGTTGCCGGGTGTCCCCGGGGCGACTCGCCCCCTGGGCGTGGCGAAAAAATCATGACCGGGGCGGCGCGGGGTCCGGTGTCGCCAACTCCGGTGCGGGAATCGATCGTTGCTGTCGCTTTCGGGGCGAGACGGTCGCGCCCGGGAGGGCGGGAAAAAAATAGACGAGTGAAAATCCGCGCCGGCGGGCCGGAGTCTGCTAAGCTCTTCTTAGTTGCAGTTGTGGTTCCCATGAACTTTGTGTGCGCCTGCTTATTGTTGCGGGCGCATTTTTTGTTTTACCGGCTCTTTCCGGCGGGTTCTCATCGCGGCGACTCGAATGTCTGCATGGTGCAGACTTCGCACAGTCTCTCGAAGGAGATTTCTCATGGCTACTGGCACCGTGAAGTGGTTCAACGCGGAAAAGGGCTTCGGCTTCATCGAGCAGGAGGGCGGCGGCGCTGACGTGTTCGCCCACTACTCGAACATCGTCGCCCAGGGCTTCCGCGAGCTGCTCGAGGGTCAGAAGGTCGAGTTCGACGTCACGCAGGGCCAGAAGGGCCCGCAGGCCGAGAACATCCGCCCGCTGTAATTTCCCTGCCGCGCTTTAGCCCGGCAGACAGGGGCCCGCACCGTGCGTCACGCACGGTGCGGGCCCTTTGCCGTTCCGGGGCGGACCGCTGCTCCGCGGAACCCCGCGGCCGACGCCGGCCCGGGTGAGGAGGGCGAGGGCCGCCTCGGAGGGGGAACCGGCGGGGGCGGTGCAGACGACGAGTACCTGATCGGGTGAGCGGGCGATCGACAGCATCTGCTGCGTCACGGTGAGCGCGCCGACGGCGGGGTGGTGCAGCCGGTAGGAGCGGGTGTCGCACGGCGCCACCCGGTGGTCGCCCCACAGTGCGACGAACTCCGGGCTCTTCATGGTCAGTTCGCCGATCAGCTCGGCCAGCAGCGGGTCCTCGGGGTGCCGGCCGACGGTGGCGCGCAGGCTGCCGACCACCGTGCGCGCCTTGTGCTGCCAGTCCACGTACAGCTCCCGGGCGTGCCCGTCCAGGAACAGCATCCGGCTCAGGTTCGGGCGTCGCGCCGGGTCGTCCGGGCCGTGGACGTCCACGTGGCCGGTCAGCAGGGCGTGCCCGAGGGTGTTCCAGGCCAGCACGTCCGTACGGCGGCCGAGCACCACGGCCGGGACGCCGTCGACCGCGCGGAGCAGGTCGCGGGTCTCGTCCGCCAGCCGCTCGGGTCGCGGCCGGCGCACCCGGGGGGTGTGGCGGGCGGCGACGGCGAGCCGGTCGAGGTGCTCGCGCTCGTGGTCGCCGAGCAGGAGCGCGCGGGCGATCGCGTCGAGCACCTCGGCCGACGCCCCGCGGGACAGGCCCTGCTCCAGCCGGGTGTAGTACGAGACGCTGACGCCCGCCAGCTGGGCCACCTCCTCGCGCCGGAGCCCGGCCACCCGACGGCGGGGCCCGAGTTCGCGCAGGCCGACGTCCTCGGGGTGCAGCCGCGTCCGTCGGGCTCTGAGGAAGGCGCCGAGCGGGCCGGGTCCGTTCATGCCCCCCAGTATTCGGCGCCCGGAGCGGTCCCAGCCACACCCTGTGAGGGGTAGGACAGGCCGGGGTAGGACGAGCGGGGGCTGGTCGGTGCCGCTCGGAGGGGCCAGGCTCGGTCCCGACCGGAAACGGTCGGGAGCGGTCGGCGGACGGTCGACCGCGTGCCCCGGACCCGAGGAGGGGAGCCCATGCGGCGGAACCCGGAGCAGATCACCCTCGGTGACGTCACCGTCACCCGGATCAAGGAGTTCTACGGCTCGGCCGGGCTGTCTCCGGGCCGGTTCTTCCCAGATAGCCCCGGCAGCACGAACGGCCCGAACGGCCCGGCCGGCCCCGACGGCTCGTGGGAGCGGCATCGCGACTGGCTGGCGCCCGACTTCTGGGACCCGGCGACGGACGAGTGCCGTACCGCGGTCCAGTCCTGGCTGCTGCGCAGCGAGGGGCGCACGATCCTGGTCGACACCGGGGCGGGCAACCACAAGGACCGGCCCCACGCGCCGGTCTGGAACCACCTGGACACGGACTACCTCGAGAACCTCGCCGCCACCGGGGTGCGGCCCGAGGACGTCGACCTCGTCGTCAACACCCACCTGCACGTCGACCACGTCGGCTGGAACACCCGCCTCGACGGCCGGACCTGGGCGCCGACCTTCCCCAACGCCCGGTACCTGATGACCCGGCGGGACTTCGAGTTCTGGGACCCGGCCAACGGGCACCGCAGCGTGCTCGGCCGCGGGAACCAGAACGTCTTCGAGGACAGCGTCGCGCCGGTCCACCGGGCGGGACTGACGCGGCTGTGGGAGGGCACGTACCGGATCGACCGGAACCTGCGGCTCGACCTCGCGCCCGGGCACACCCCCGGCTCGTCCGTGCTCACCCTGGAGTCCGGCGGCGAGCAGGCCCTGTTCGTCGGGGACCTGGTGCACAGCCCGTTCCAGATCGCCGAGCCGGACACCAACTCCTGCTTCTGCGAGGACCCGGCGCTGTCCCGCGCCACCCGGCACCGGCTGCTCGGCCAGGCCGCCGAGCACCGTGCGCTGCTCTTCCCGGCGCACTTCGGCGGCCGGGGCGCGGTGGAGGTCGCGCGCAACGGGTCGACGTTCGCGATCAGGGAGTGGGCGGGCTTCTCCCGTATCTCCTGATGATCCGGTCATCCGCCTGATCCGCCTGATCCGCCGACGCGCCTGCTCCGCCGGTACGTCGGCCCCAGCACCGCCTGAGAGCTCCAGAACCGTCAGAGAGGAATCGTTTCCCATGCACCGACAGGCAGATCCGGTCGTCGAAACCCCGGCAGGAGCCGTGCGCGGCGTCCGGGACGGGTCCGGCGAGCGCTACCGCGCCCTGCCGTACGCGGCGGCACCGACCGGCGCCGGCCGCTTCGCCCCGCCCGTACCGCACCCGGGCTGGTCCGGCGTCCGCGACGGCACGCGGCCCTCGCCGACGGCCCCGCAGCCGGTCCGCGCCTTCGACCGGCTCGACGTGAGCCCCTACTTCGGGCCCGGCTGGGCGCCCGGTGCGGAGTACCTGGCCGTCGACGTCCACACGCCCGCGGCCGACGGCGGCCGCCGCCCGGTCATGGTGTTCGTGCACGGCGGCGGGTTCATCACCGGCTCGAACCGCGCCGCCCTCTACGACGGCGGTGCGTTCGCCCGCGACGGTGTCGTCCTGGTGACGGTGAACTACCGCCTCGGCATCCCCGGGTTCCTCGACCTGCCGGGCGCCCCGGCCAACCGGGGGCTGCTCGACGTGCTCGCCGCACTCGGCTGGGTGCGGGACACGATCGCGGCGTTCGGCGGCGACCCGGGGAACGTCACCGTCTTCGGGGAGTCCGCGGGCGCGACGCTGGTCTGCGCGCTGCTCGCGGCGCCGGAGGCCGACGGGCTGTTCCGGCGGGCGATCGTGCAGAGCGGCAGCGGAACCGGCGCGTTCACCCCGGAGCAGGCGGGGCGGGTCACCGCCGTCGCGGCCGCCGCGCTGGGCGTCGAAGCGACCGCCGAGGCGTTCGCCCCGATCCCGGACGAGCGGTTGCTGGCGGTCCTGCCCGCGCTGCTCGGCCTCGACCTGCGGACGGACACCGCCACCGACCCGCTGGCCGGGCTCAGCCCGCTCGGCCTCGTCCTGCCGGTCCAGCCCGTGGACGCCCTCGCGGACGGACCGGCCCGCGACGTCGACCTGCTCATCGGCACCAACACCGAGGAGGCGAACCTCTACCTCGTGCCGGAGGGGGAGCTGGAGTCCACCACAGAGGCCGACCTCCACGCCGTCGCCGCCGGACTGCTAGCGGATCCGGCGGCGGTCCTCCCTGCCCTGCGGGCGGCGCGGCCGGGCGCCACGCCGGGTGAACTGCGCTCCGCCGTGCTCGCGCACGCCCTGTTCGAGGCCGGGACGACGCGCATGGCGGAGGCCCACGCCCGGATCTCGGGCGGCCGCCGCACGTACCGCTACTCGTTCGGGTACCGCTCGACGGCCCTGGACGGGCGGCTCGGCGCCGCCCACACCGTCGAGCTGCCCTTCGTGTTCGACCTCGCCGACGAGCCCTGGCTGCACGGGGACACCGGCCTGCTCGGCCCCGACCCCGCCCCGGCCGGACTCGCCGCCCGGGTGCACGGTGCCTGGGTCGCCTTCGCCGGGACCGGGGACCCGGGCTGGGCCGCCTACGACCCGCGGCTGCCCGTGGCGGAGGCCCTCGGCGGCTGAGCGGGGCACGGAGGTCCGACCACCTGTAGCCCGCCCGCCGACCGGGCCCGGCCCGCACCGCGAGCGCAGCGGTACGGGCCGGGCCCGGTCGGCCCGTCGCGGTCAGCTCAGGGTGCGGCTCGCGGCGGCGTCGTACGGGAGCAGGTCGGCGAAGCGGCCGGAGAGGACCTTGGCGGCCCACTGCGGGTCCTGGAGGAGGGCGCGGCCGACGGCGACCAGGTCGAACTCGTCGCGCTCCAGCCGGTCGAGCAGGTTGTCGAGGCCCTGGACCCCGGAGCCCTGGCCCGCGAAGGCGCGCATGAAGTCGCCGTCGAGGCCGACCGAGCCGACGGTGATGGCGGGGCGGCCGGTGAGCTTCCTGGTCCAGCCGGCCAGGTTGAGGTCCGAGTCGTCGAACTCGGGGACCCAGTAGCGGCGGGTCGAGGCGTGGAAGGCGTCGACGCCGGCCTCGGCGAGCGGGGTGAGGATCGCCTCCAGCTCCTGCGGGGTCTCGGCGAGGCGGGCGTCGTAGTTCTCCAGCTTCCACTGCGAGTAGCGGAAGATCACCGGGAACCCGGGGGAGACGGCCTCGCGCACGGCGGCGACGAGCTCGGCGGTGAACCTCGTCCGGGCGACCGGATCGCCGCCGTAGGCGTCGGTGCGGCGGTTGGTGCCGGCCCACAGGAACTGGTCGAGCAGGTAGCCGTGGGCGCCGTGCAGCTCGACGCCGTCGAAGCCGATCCGCTCGGCGGCCGCGGCGGCCTCGGCGAACGCGCCGATGACGGCGTCGAGGTCGGCCCGCGTCATCGCCCGCCCCGTTCCCTCGGTGCCGTCCAGCCGTATGCCGGACGGGCCGACGGCGGGGGCGTCGGCGAACGGCGGGTCGCCCTGCTTGCGCGCCATGCCGATGTGCCAGAGCTGCGGCACGATGGTGCCGCCCGCCGCGTGGACGTCCTCGGCGACGCGGGCCCACCCGGCCAGCTGCTCCTCGCCGTGGAAGCGCGGGATGGCGTCGCTCTGGCCGGCGGACTCGTGGCCGACGTACGTCCCCTCGGTGACGATCAGGCCGACGCCCGCGGCGGCGCGGCGGGCGTAGTACGAGCGCACGTCCTCGCCGGGCACGCCGCCCGGGGAGAACGAGCGCGTCATCGGCGCCATCACGATCCGGTTGGGCACGGTCAGCCCGTTGATCGTGACGGGCCGGGACAGGAGGTCGGCCGCGCGGGAGGCGGCGGGCTCGGTGACGGTCATGAGGATTCCTCGCGGTCGGCGGTGGCGGTGGCGGCCGCCAGGGCGGTGACGGTGATCGTTCGCCCGTGCCAACCGCCTTGGCGGCTCCCGCATTTCACCGTCCGCGCGAAGTCCGCTGTGATCCGCGCCACGGTCCGTCGCGGGCCCCGGGACGGGGCCTCTCGACGGCTCCCGGCACCGGTCAGGGCCCGGCCGGGCGGTTCCCGGACGGGTCCGTGCGCGGTTCCGCCGTCATCAGGAGGTTCTCGGGACGGTTGGTGCTGGTCATGACGCCTCGTACCCGTGCTCCCGGGACGGGCGCCAGCCGCCAGCGGCCCGCGATAGCCGCGACCACGGTCATCATCTCGGTGCGGGCGAAGGACTCGCCGATGCACAGGTGGCTGCCGGCGCCGAAGGGGACGAACGCGCCGCGCGGGACGGGGGGCCGGTCGGGCAGCCAGCGGTCGGGGTCGAACCGCAGGGGGTGGGGGAAGTAGCGAGGGTTCCGGTGGAGGACCAGGGCGCTGAAGATGAACTCGGTGCCTCGGGGGAAGCGGTAGCCGCCGAGTTCGACGTCGGTGGTCGCGCGGCGGATCGTGATGCCGCCGGGGTTGCGGACGCGCAGCGCCTCGTCGACGACGCGGCGCGTGTACTCCAGCCGGGCCAGCCGCTCGGGGCCGAGGGGAAGGGAGACGTGGTCCCGCACTTCCTGGTGGAGCCGCTGGTCGACGAGCGGGTGCCGGCCCAGCTCGTGGAAGAGCCAGGCGAGCCCGCCTGCGGCGGTCTCCGTGCCGGCGACCAGCAGGGTGATGAGTTCGTCGTGGAGCTGGCGGTCGGTCATGGCCTCGCCGCTGTCGGCGTCCCGGGCCTGGAGGAGCGTCGACAGCAGGTCCGGCCGCTCGCCCGTGCCGTCGGTGTTGTCGGAGGTGGAGGGGGCCCTGGGAGGTGGCCAGTCCGTTCCCGAGGTAGGGGCGGAGCTTGTCGAAGGAGCGGCCCTTGGCGAAGCTCGCCGCGTCGGTGACCAGTACGCGGTGGACCAGCTCCGGGCTGGTCAGTACGTAGCTCGGCTTCGGGCCGAGGTGGGCGGCCACGATCCGGTCGTAGGCGGTGAGGCTGCCGAGGAACTCCAGCGGACGCCGCCACAGTTCCAGGGCGTGGCCGATCAGCGGGAGCCGCCCGGGAGCCGCCCGGGAGCGACGGGAGGGGCCGGCGGACGGCTGGCGGTGGGCATCGTCGTTCCTCCGGTGCGGGGTCGGGACACAGTCTGCGGCCCGGTGCACCTCCTGCGAACCCTTCGCGCCGGGGCGCGCTGGTGGACTGCGCGGCGCACGGGGGCGGAGGTCGGCTCGCCCCGGTGGGCCGCGCGCGGACCGGCGAGGAGTCCACCGGCCCGCCCCGGTCGACGGGTAGAGGAATCAGAGGAATCAGAGGAAGTACAGGCGGTTCAGCGGGACCTCCTCGGCGGGGTCGGACCGCAGGGGGGCGCCGTCGAGGGTGACGAGGCCTTCGCGCGGGTCGACGAGGACCTCGCCGAGGCGGCTGTTGCGGACCATGTCGCCCGGGCCGATGCCGCGGGTGTGGCGGACGGCGACGCGGCGTCGGCGGGTGGTCATGGTGTCGTACGGGCGGGCGTGGGTGCCGGACTCGGCGGCGGCGCGGCTGGTGAAGGCGACGGAGAGGTCCGCGGGGGTGGCGCCGTGGGCGCCGAACAGGGGCCCCATGACGAGGGGTTGGCAGGTCTCGGTGGCGGCGTTGGGGTCGCCGGTGACGCCGTAGGCGGGGAAGCCGGCCTTGAGGACCAGTTGGGGCTTGGCGCCGAAGGACGCCGGGCGCCACAGGACGAGGTCGGCGAGTTTCCCGACCTCGATGGAGCCGACCTCGTGGGAGAGGCCGTGGGCGATGGCCGGGTTGATGGTGAGCTTGGCGATGTAGCGCAGCACGCGCTGGTTGTCGTCGTCCGGGCCGTCGCCCTCCAGCGGGCCGCGTTCGGCCTTCATCTTGCCCGCCACCGCGAAGGTGCGGCGCACGGTCTCGCCGGCCCGGCCCATGCCCTGGGCGTCGGAGGAGGTGATGCCGATGGCCCCGAGGTCGTGCAGCACGTCCTCGGCGCCCATGGTGCCGGCCCGGATGCGGTCGCGGGCCATCGCGGCGTCGCCGGGCAGGTCGGTCTTGAGCCCGTGGACGGAGACGATCATGCCGTAGTGCTCGGCGACCGCGTCCCGGCCGAAGGGGAGGGTGGGGTTGGTGGAGGAGCCGATGACGTTCGGCACGCCCGCCATCTTGAGGACGTTGGGGACGTGTCCGCCGCCGCAGCCCTCGATGTGGAAGGCGTGGATGGTCCGGCCGTCGAGCACCTTCAGGGTGTCCTCGACCGAGAGGCACTCGTTCAACCCGTCGGTGTGCAGGGCCACTTGGACGTCGTGGGCCTCGGCGACGGACAGCGCGGTGTCCAGGGCGCGGGTGTGCGCGCCCATGTCCTCGTGCACCTTGAAGCCGCAGGCTCCGCCCTCGGCCAGCGCCTCGACGAGCGGGGCGGGGTGGGAGGACGAACCGCGGCCCAGGAAGCCGATGTTGACGGGCCAGGCGTCGAAGGAGTTGAAGGCGTGCCGCAGCGCCCAGGGGGAGTTGACGCCGACGCCCCAGACCGGGCCGAACTCCTGGCCGATGATGGTGGTGACGCCGGAGGCCAGCGAGGCCTCCATGATCCGCGGGGACATCAGGTGGACGTGGGTGTCGATGGCGCCGGCGGTGACGATCAGGCCCTCGCCGGAGACGATGGCCGTCCCGGTGCCGACCACCACGTCCACGCCGTCCAGGGTGTCCGGGTTGCCGGCCCGCCCGATCGAGGCGATCCGGCCCTCCCGGATGCCGATCGAGGTCTTGCGGATGCCCTGGATCGCGTCGATCACCAGGACGTTGCTGATCACCACGTCGCAGGTGTCCCGGACGGCGGCGGCCTTGAGGTGCAGGCCGTCCCGGGCGGTCTTGCCGAAGCCGGCCAGGAACTCGTCGCCCGGCCGCTGGGAGTCGGACTCGACCCGGACGACCAGGCCGCTGTCGCCGAGCCGGACCCGGTCCCCGGCGCGCGGGCCGTGCACGGCCGTGTACTCGGACGCGTCGATGCTGCTGCTCACGGGTGCTGCTCCTGTCCTTCGCCGCTTGTTCCTGCGCCGGCCGTTCCGCCGTCGACCGTTCCCGCGCCGGCCAGTCCTTCGTCGCCCGCTCCGAGGTAGCCCTGTTCGGCGGCCCGGCGCAGCGCCTCGCGCCGCACCCGGGGCGAGTCCAGCGGCCCGTCGACCAGCCCGGCGAAGCCGATCGCGACCCGATCGCCGCCGATCGGCACCAGGCCGACCTCGACGGTGGCGCCCGGGTCGAAGCGCACCGAGGAGCCGGCCGGCACGGCCAGGTGCATCCCGTAGGCGGCGGCCCGGTCGAAGGCCAGCCGCGGGTTGGCCTCGAAGAAGTGGAAGTGCGAGGTGACCGAGACCGGCACCCCGGAGGTGTTGCGCACGGCGATGGTGCGGACGGGTTCCGGTCCGGTCGCGGCGTCGCCGTCGGTGAGGACGGCGCCGGGTGCGGCCTCGCCGAGGGCGCCGCCGCCGAACGGGTCGGCGATGACGGCGAGCCGGGTGCCGTCCTCGAACACGGCCTCGACGTGGATCTCGGTGACGAGGTCCGCCACGCCGGGCAGGACGTCGGCGGGGGAGAGGACGGAGCGGCCGCGCGCGACGGCCTCGGCCAGGCGCAGCCCGTCGCGGGCGGCCTCGCAGACGGTGTCCGAGACGAGCGCGGTGGCCTCGGGGACGTTGAGCCGCAGGCCGCGGGCGCGGCGGGCGCGGGCGAGTTCGGCTGCTGTGAAGATCAGCAGCCGGTCGCGTTCGGTGGGGGTCAGCTGCACGGGGGGTTCCCTTCTCCCTCGGTGCGGGGCGGCGGGGGTCAGCCGGCCGGCTGGTCGTGGGTGGAGCAGTGGATGCCGCCCCCGCCGGAGGCGATGGTGTCGATCTTCACGGGGACGATCTCGCGGTCCGGGAACTGCTCCCGGAAGACCTCCTGGGCGTGGCCGTCGGCCTTGGCGTCGCCGAAGAGCGGCAGGTAGACGCCCTTGTTGCCGATGTAGAAGTTCATGTACGAGGAGACGAAGGCGTCGCCGCGGCCGGTGATCCGGTCCGGGTCGGGCTGGCCGATCTCGACGACCTTGAGCTTCCCGCCGGTCGCGTCGGTGGCCTCGGCGAGGACGGCGCGGGCCTGGTCGGCGGAGCGGGACCAGACGTCGGGCGGGGTGCCGGGGAAGGCGCGGTCCAGGAAGACGATGCCGGGGGCGGCGAAGCGGGCGAGGCAGTCGACGTGGGCGTCGGTGATGTCCTTGCCCTTGACGCCCGCCAGCCAGATCACCTTGGTGAGGCCCAGCGTCCGCTTGAGCTCCGCCTCGATCTCGTCGCGGGTGCGGCCCGGGTTGCGGTTGTCGTTGACCACGGAGCTCTCGGTGACCAGCAGGGTGCCCTGGCCGTCGGTCTCGAAGGAGCCGCCCTCGGCGGTGAGCGGGGTCTCCAGCCGCTCGATCCCGTACTTCTCCAGGACGGTGCGGGCGATCCGGGCGTCGTTGGCGTGCTCCTGCTTCCCGCCCCAGCCGCTGAAGTTGAAGTCGACGCCCTTGACCTTTCCGCCCTCCTCGACGAAGACCGGCAGGGTGTCGCGGGCCCACAGGTCGTCCACCGGGACGGCGAGCAGCTCGACGTCCGAGCCGCAGGCGTTGCGGGCCGAGGCCTCCTGGCCGGGGCGGACGAGCAGGACC
The DNA here is from genome assembly GCF_042268845.1 of Kitasatospora sp. NPDC056273. NCBI lineage: Bacteria > Bacillati > Actinomycetota > Actinomycetes > Kitasatosporales > Streptomycetaceae > Kitasatospora > Kitasatospora sp. NPDC056273. The sequence goes on from NZ_JBHJSJ010000019.1 coordinate 128,683, forward strand.
ACCGGTTCGCGCTGTCCGATGGCCCGGGCCACGGTGGCGATGTCCCTGCGGACGGCCCCGAGCTGCTCGCCCCAGACGTTCTCGGAGGCGGGCCAGGCCATGAAGGTCCGCTCGTGCTTCTCCCACTCGCCGCCGAGCCGCCGGCCGCGGGCGGGGGCGGGGGTGGGATCGGAGGCGGGCGCCGGGGGCTGCGCGGCGGGCTGTCCGAGGGTGCCGGAGGCCGGGGCCGCGGGGCCGGCCGGCTCGTCGCCGGCGGTGGCGCAGGCCGTCGCGCCGAGGGCGATCGCACCGGCTCCGGCGAGGGAGCGCAGCACCGTGCGGCGGGCGAGGGGGGACTGGGACACGGTGGACTCCGGTGGGGCTGGGGGGTGGATCCGGCGCGGCGGGGAGGGCGGGCTCCGGGGGAGCGGCCCACGCGGCGATGGTCGGCGGCGGACGAGGAGGTCGTCCGGGAGGACGAGGTCGGTCGGCAGCGCCGGGACCGACTCTCGCATTGACTGAAAAATCAGTCAAGCTTTACGGTGAAGTCACCCAAACCACCCCGAGACGACCGGGGGCGCCGTACGAGCGGCCCCGGTCACGACGACGAAAGGCCGGGTGAGGCGGCGATGCTGCGCAATGGTCTGGAGCCCTGGCACGTGCTGGTCACGGTGGCCGTGCTGGTGCTGCTGTTCGGCTCCAAGAAGCTGCCCGAGATGGCGCGCGGACTGGGGAAGTCGATGCGGATCCTGAAGTCCGAGACGGCGGCCCTGCGGGAGGACGGAGCACCTGGCGGAGCGGTCACCGAGCCTCCCGCTGGAGCAACCGCGGGTTCGCCCGGCGGGGCGACGGCCGGTTCACCTGGCGGAGCGACGCCCGGTGCACCCGGCGGAGCCGTCACCGAGCCGCCCGCCGCCCCGCAGGCCGGGCCGGTGAAGCGGCCGCTCTGACCGGCGGGCCCGTACGCGAGCCCGCCGCCGACGCCGGGAGCCGTCGTCCCCCCGCCGCCCGACGGGGGAACGACGGCTCTCAGCCGTTGCGGCGGTAGTGGTCCAGGGAGACCCGGACCGGCCCGTCCGGGCCCGCGGTCGACAGCACCCGGACGACCGCGAGGTCCCGGCCGTCCGCGGACCGGACGCAGAAGGCGCCGCGCGGCCCGACGGCGGCGAACGGGATCCGCCCGGCCGGGCGGCTGCCGAGGCCCTTGAGGCACTCGGCCGGGCCCAGTCCGGCGTCCCGGCCGATGAAGGAGTCGGCGTTCTCCGGCACCAGGAACTCGCCCTCGCCGCGGCCGACGTACCAGGTCGCGCTGTCGGTCGGGACCACGGTGCCGGTGGCGAGGTCGAACTCGTAGCCGGCGTCCGACGAGGTCAGCTCGACCGCGCGGTAGGCCGGGGCGTACTCGGGGGCGGGGGCGGACGGCGGCGCGGCGCCCGGCGCGACGGGGGCGGACCGGGTGGGCGACGGCGACCCGGCGGGCGTCAGGGCGGCGGTCGGGGCGCCGGGCTCGGCGGCACCGGACACCGGGGCCTCGGCGGCCGAGGCCTCCCCCGACTCCTGGTCGTCGAGCAGCAGGGCCGTCGCGGCGGCGGCGCCGACGGCCAGGGCGACGGCGGCGGTCAGCGCGGTGCGCCCGAGGGCGCGTCTGCGGCCGCCCGCGCGCGGGGCCTGACGGCCTGCCGACACCTGCGACCCGGCGGGCAGCGGCCCGGCGGGTGCCGGGGCGGCTCCGGTCGCAGGCGCCGGCGCGAGCACCGTCGGCGTCGGCGCGGCGGTCGGGGCGAGGACCGTACGCGCCGAGTCCCACCCGGGCCCGGCGGCCCCGGGCCCCCCGGCCGGCACCTGCGGCAGCTCGGCGTGCCGGGTGATCTGGCTGGTCAGCGGGTGCGGCAGCCAGTCGTCGCCGAACCTGAGCTGCCCGCCCACGGCCGGGTGGCTCCGGGCGGCGGCGATCACCTCGGCGGTGGTCGGACGGTCCTCGGGCCGCTTGGCCAGGCACCGCAGCAGCAGCGCGCGCAGGCTCTCCGGGACCCGGCCGAGGTCGGGCTCCTCGTGGACGGTCCGGTAGAGCGCCGCCGGGTCCGGGCCGTCCCCGAACGGCGGAGCGCCGCCGGCGACGTGGACGGCCAGGGCGCCCAGCGCGTACACGTCGGTGGCCGGGGTCGCGGCCCGGCCCACGGCCTGCTCGGGCGCCATGTAGGCGGGCGAGCCGATCCGCAGGCCGGTGCCGGTCAGCGCGCTGGCGTCGGCCGCGCGGGCGATGCCGAAGTCGATCACCCGGGGGCCGTCGGAGGCGATCAGCACGTTGCCGGGTTTGAGGTCCCGGTGGACCACCCCGGTGGCGTGGATCGCCTGCAGCGCCTCGGCGATGCCGGCCATCAGCAGCAGGACGGTCCGTTCCGGGAGCGGGCCGTGGCGCTGCACCACCTCCTGGAGCGAGGGGCCCGGCACGTAGGTGGTGGCCAGCCAGGGGGTGGCGGCGTCCACGCCCGCGTCGACCACCTGGGCCGTGTACAGCCCGTGGATGCGCCGGGCGCTGGCCACCTCCTGGGCGAACCGGGCCCGGAACTCCGGGTCCCCGGCCAGTTCGGGCCGCACCACCTTGAGCGCCACCGGCCGGCCGCCGGGGGTGTACGAGAGGTAGACCCGGCCCATGCCGCCGGCGCCGAGCCGGGCGGCCAGCAGGTGGCCGCCGACCTCGCGCGGGTCGTCGTCGGCCAGCTCCTGGAAGACCGGCTGGAGGGCGAAGGGGGACCGGTCAGCGGACATGCGGGCTGCCTCTCTCGGCGGTCAGGGGGCGGCACGGGGGCCGGACGGGCCGGAAACGGGCGTACGGCACACGCGGCACGTACGGCACGTCCGGCACGTACGGCACGCACGGCGCCGCAGAGTTTAGAGGTTTTATCAGGATCGGCCGAATCGGCCCCGGCGAGGGGTGTCCGACGCGGGAGCCCGACGGGAGCGGGCCGCCCGCGGTGGCCCGGCTAGTCGCGCGCCAGCTCCGCCTCGACGGCCCCGCACAGCAGCCGGCGGGCGTGGTCGAGCGGCAGCGAGCCGCTCAGCCAGCGCACGCTCAGGCCCTCGACGAGGGCGGTGAGCCGTTCGGCGGCGGCCGCGTGCGCCGGGGCGGTGCCGCACGGATCGGCCCGGGCGAGCAGTTCGGCGATGTCGTGCACCCAGGTGTGGGTGGTCCGCGCCAGGTCCTCGCGCAGGTGCGGTTCGAAGACCGCGGTGGCTCTCAACTCGCCCCAGGCGGTGCTGTTCTCCCGGACGTCCGGGCTGTCCTGGAGTTCCCGGAGCAGCACGCGTTCGAGGTCGGCCCGGGGGCTCTCGGCGCGGGCCGGGGCGGGCTCCTCGTCGGCGGTGTAGTGGTCCGCGCGGTCGCTGATGTGCGCCAGCGTCTCCCGGAGGATCCCGGCCCGGTCGGTGAAGTGGTAGTAGATCAGCGAGGTGGACACCCTGGCCTCGGCCGCGAGTTCGTTCACGCGCAGTCCGCGTACGCCGCGCCGGGCGATCACCCGGGTCGCGGCCTTGAGTATTTCCGTCCGACGGTCCGACATGGGCGCCCACTCTACCGGGCTTCCCGGCTGGTCAGACCGGTTCCTGATGATCGTTTCAGGGATTTCCATCAGCTTTGCCTCCAAGTCTTGACTGAATTTTCAGTACGGTAGAGGATGCGGGGCAACCCCCACGCCTCCCGCATCAGCCAGGGAGCGCCCCGTAGACCCCCACCCCCTCCCGGACACCACCGACGGCCACGTCGCTGCCCGGCGCGCCGCGCCGCGCCCGGAGGGGCCCGAACAGAAGAGGTTTCCCGTGACGTACCGAATGCCCGCGGAGTGGACCGAGCACGAGGGCTGCCTGATGGCCTGGCCCGTCCGCCCGGACCTGTGGGGCGACACCCTCGACGAGGTGAAGGGCGAGTACGCGGCCGTCGCCCGCGCCATCGCGCAGTTCGAACCGGTCACCATGGTGGCGCCGCCCGGCCACGGCGAGGAGGCCCGGGCCCGGTGCGGCGAGGGCATCACCGTGGTCGAGCTGCCGACGGACGACTCCTGGTTCCGCGACTCCGCGCCGATCTTCGTCCTCGACGGGGACGGCCGCCGGGCCGGCGTGGACTTCCGCTTCAACGCCTGGGGCCGCAAGCACAGCCCCTGGGACGCCGACGACCGGATCAGCGGCCTGCTGCTGGAGCACCTCGGCACCCCGGCGATCCGCTCCGAGATGATCCTCGAGGGCGGCGCGATCACCGTCGACGGCGAGGGCACGCTGATCACCACCGAGCAGTGCCTGCTGCACCCCAACCGCAACCCGGAGATGACCCGGCAGGAGATCGAGGCCGAACTGAAGGCGCGCCTCGGCGTCACCAAGGTGGTCTGGCTGCCGTACGGCGGGGCGCTGGACACCGAGACCGACGGGCACGTGGACGGCGTCTGCGCGTTCGTCGCCCCCGGCAAGGTCGTGGTGCAGCTCCCGGCCGACCCCGCGCACCCGGACCACGCCCGGATGCGGGCCAACCGCGCCGTGCTGGAGCACTCCACGGACGCCCAGGGCCGGCCCTTCGAGATCGTCGACCTGCCGCAGGCCGCCTTCGTCGAGGTCGACGACCGCGAGGTCGAGGTCGGCTACCTGAACTTCTACCTCGCCAACGGCGGCGTCGTCGTGCCGGTCGCCGACCACCCCGAGGACGCGGGCGCCCTGGCCGTGCTCGCCGCCGCCTACCCGGACCGGAAGGTCGTCGGCGTGCGCGCCCGGGTGATCGCCTACGGCGGCGGCGGCGTCCACTGCATCACCCAGCAGATCCCGGCCGCCCACGCCTGACCCCTCGCCAGCGAACGGAGACCCCACCCTCATGACTCCCACCGCGCCCGCGAGGGGCGCCGGAGCCCGCGGCCGGCTCGTCCTCGCCACCGCCCTGCTCTCGGCGGCGGCCCTGGTCGCCGCCTGCTCCGGCCCGCCTCGCAGCGGCGCCGACCAGGCGGCGGTCCGGCTCTCCGCCGACACCCCGCCCGCCAAGGGCGAGCTCGACTCGTTCACCTGGGCCACCTACGCCGAGCCGCCCACCCTGGACTACCTCCAGGCCTTCGACTACCCGCAGAACACGGTGCTCTCGAACGTCTGCGAGAGCCTGATGCGCTGGACCCCCCAGCTCACCCTGGCCCCCGGCCTGGCCGAGAAGGCCTCCAACCCCGACCCGGCGACCTGGGTCTACGACCTGCGCTCCGGCGTCCACTTCCACGACGGCACGGTGATGACCGCCGACGACGTCGTCTACAGCCTCGGCCGGCAGATGAACCCGGACAACGCGGCGGCCTGGGCGCAGGTGTTCCAGAACGTCGAGTCCGTCACCAGGACCGGCCCGCTCCAGGTCACCGTCAAGCTCAAGCAGCCCGACTCCCAGTTCCCGCAGTACATGGCGACCGCCGCCGGCGTCGTCGCCGCCAAGGCCGGGGTGGAGGCCGCGGGCAAGGACTACGGCACCAGCGGCGGCCTCGACTGCACCGGCCCCTTCACGCTGGGCACCTGGGCCAAGGGCCAGTCGATCGAGCTCCAGCGCTTCGACGGCTACTGGGGCGCCAAGGCCAAGTCGAAGAAGGTCGTGTTCAGCTTCCTCACCGACGCGTCCGCTCGCACCAACGCGATGCTCACCGGCGACGTCGACGGCGGCTACCTGATCCCCACCGAGAGCTACGACCGGCTGAAGCGCGAGGGCCCGGGCACGCTCTACTTCGGCGAGGGCCTGAGCACCGTCAACCTCAACGTCACCAGCATGAACGGCCCGCTCGGCGACCTGCGGGTCCGCCAGGCGCTCTCGCTGGCCCTGGACCGCTCCGGCTTCGTCCGGACCGGCCTGGCCGGCGCCGGCACCGTCACCGGCTCCCTCACCACCAGGGCCGCCTGGGCCGGCGCCCCCGAGGACGTCCGGAAGGCGGCCTTCGACCACCTCACCCCCACCGCCCCGGACATCGACCGGGCCAAGGCCCTGGTCAAGGAGGCCGGCGCCGAGGGCAGGACGCTCACCGTCGCCACCAGCACCATCGGCCAGGATGTCTCGCTGCTCGCCACCGCCGTCCAGGCCGCCGGAGCGAAGATCGGCCTGAACGTCCAGCTGAAGACGATCGCCCCGAACGCCTTCACCGCGCTGTTCACCGACGCCAAGGCGCGCGAGGGCATCGACCTGTTCCCGGAGACGTACTACGACTCCGTCACCGACCCGCTCGACCTGCTCGCCAACTTCCGGACCGGCGCCTACCAGAACTACGCCGGCTTCAGCGACAAGGCCTACGACGACCTCGTCGACCAGGCCACCGCCGAGTACGACCCGGCCAGGCGCGGCGCGATCGAGGCCAGGCTCCAGCAGACCGCCTCCGAGCGGCTGCTGTGGATCCCGGTCGCCGAGTGGCCCACCTCCGTCTTCCTCAACAAGCGCGTCACCGGCGCCCCCACCACCATCTCGTACATGTACTACCCGTGGGCCGCCGACGTGGGGGCCGCCCGGTGAACTTCCTGAGATTCGCCGCCCGGCGGCTGGCCGAGATGGCCGCCACCCTGCTCGGCGCGTCCTTCGTGGTCTTCGGCGCGATGTACCTGGCACCGGGCAACCCGGCGAGCTTCCTGCTGTCCGGCCGGTCGGCCTCCCCGGCCGCCCTGCAGGCGATCAACGAGCAGTACCACCTCGACGACCCGTTCCTGGTGCGGTACTTCCGCTGGCTCGGCCAGGTGCTGCAGGGCGACTTCGGACGCTCCATCACCTACCGCACCGACGTGTCCCGGCTGCTCGCCGACCGGCTGCCCGCGACCCTGACCCTGGTGGTCATGGCCCTGCTCGTGGTCGCCGTCCTCGGCCTGGCCCTCGGCTGGATCGGCGCGGTGCGCGGCGGCGCGACCGACTCGGCGGTCCTGCTCTCCACCACGCTCGCGGTCGGCACCCCCTCCTTCGTCGCGGCCGTCCTGCTGCAGGGCCTGTTCGCGGTCAAGCTGGGCTGGTTCCCGACCAGCGGTACCGGCGACGGCTTCGGCGACCTGCTGTGGCACCTCACCCTGCCGGCGGTCGCCCTCGCGCTGTACCTGATCGGGATGCTCGCCCGGGTCACCCGCTCGGCGATGCTGGACGCCCTGGAGGGCGAGCACGTCGCCGTCGCCCGCAGCCGCGGCGTGCCCGAACGCGAGGTGATCCGCCGCCACGTGTTCCGCAACTCGCTGGGCACCGTGCTGACCACCGGCGGCCTGATCGTCTCCACCCTGCTGGTCTGCACGATCCTGGTGGAGTCCGCGTTCAGCATCGGCGGCATCGGCCAGCTCCTCGAACTGTCCACCACCACCAAGGACTTCCCCACCGTCCAGGCCATCTCGCTGCTGATCGTCGCCCTGTTCATGACCGTGAACCTGGTCGTCGACCTGCTCCACCCGCTGGTCGACCCCCGGGTCGCCCTCGGTTCGAGGAGGGCCGACGCATGAGTGTCGCCCTCACCCGCCGGCCCGGCCTCGGCCGCCTCAGGGCCGCCCGCGCCCCGCTCCACCTGGCCTGCCTCGGCCTCGTCGCCCTGGTGGTGCTGGCCGCCCTGCTCGCCCCCTGGATCGCGCCGGACGACCCGAACGCCGTCGACCTCGGCAACGCCCTCGCCGGCCCCTCGCCCGACCACCTGCTCGGTGTCGACGCCGCCGGCCGCGACACCCTCTCCCGGCTCCTGCTCGGGGCCCGCACCTCCCTGCTCGGCCCGCTCGGCGTGGTCGCCTTCTCCACCGTCGCCGGCGTCCTGGTCGGCCTGGTCGCCGGCTGGCGGGGCGGCTGGCTCGACTCCGTCCTCTCCCGCGGCACCGAACTGGTCTTCGCCTTCCCGGGCATGCTGCTCGCCATCCTGATCGTCTCGGTGTACGGGGAGGGCCTCCTCGCCCCCGTCGTCGCCCTCGCGATCGCCTACCTGCCGTACGTCTCGCGGCTGACCCGCTCCCTGGTGCTGGCCGAACGCGAACGGCCCTACGTCGCCGCGTACCAGGTCCAGGGCCACTCCGCCGCGCAGATCTGCCTGCGGCACGTCCTGCCCAACATCGCCCCGATCGTCCTGGCGCAGTCCACCATCAACTTCGGCTACGCCCTCATGGACCTCGCCGGCCTCTCCTTCCTCGGCCTCGGCGTCCCCGCGCTCACCCCCGACTGGGGGCGGATGGTCTTCGACGGCCAGACGGCGATCCAGCACGGCTACCCGCTCTCCGCGATCCTGCCGTGCGTCCTCCTCGTGCTCACCGTCGTCGCGTTCAACGTCGTCGGCGAGCGCTGGGCCGACCGCGTCGCTCGGAGGAGCCGATGAGCCGGAGAACGACGAACCGGAGAACGACGAACCGGGGGACCCGACGAACCGGCGCAGCCCCGAACCGGAGGACCGCGTGAACGCCCTCGACATCCGGGGCCTGCGGCTCCGCCTGCCCGGCACCGCCCGGCCCGTCCTCGACGGGGTCGACCTCGCCGTGGGCCCCGGGGAGACCGTGGCCCTGGTCGGCGAGTCCGGCTCCGGCAAGAGCCTCACCTCCCGCAGCGCCCTCGGCCTGCTGCCGCCCGGCGCCACCGCCGAGGGCAGCGTCCTGGTCGACGGCGAGGACGTCCTGACGATGGGCCCCGACCGGCTGCGCGCCCTGCGCACCGGCCGGGCCGCCATGGTCTTCCAGGACCCCAGGGCCGCGATCAACCCGCTGCGCCGCGTCGGCGACTTCCTCACCGAGGGCGTCCGCCTCGGCGGCCGGACGAGCCGGGAGGACGCCGAGCGGCGCGCGGTCGAACTGCTCGACGCCGTGGGCCTCGGCCCGGAACTGCTGCGCCGCTACCCCGGCCAGCTGTCCGGCGGCATGCTCCAACGCGTCATGATCGCCGCCGCGCTGATGGGCGACCCGGTCCTGCTGCTCGCCGACGAGCCCACCACCGCGCTCGACGTCACCAGCCAGGCCGAGGTGGTCGCGCTCCTCGACCGGCTGCGCCAACGCTTCGGCACCGGCCTGCTGTTCGTCACCCACGACCTCGGTCTCGCCGCCGCCATCAGCGACCGCGTCCACGTCATGTACGCCGGGCGGATCGTCGAGAGCGGCCCCGCCGAGGCGCTCTTCGCCCGGCCCCGCCACCCCTACACCGCCGCGCTGCTGGCCGCCACCCCGGGGCTGGACTCCGGGAGCGGCCGACTCGCCGCCATCGACGGCCAACCACCGGACCTGCGCGAGGAGTTGACGGGCTGCGCGTTCGCCCCCCGGTGCCCCCGGGCGACCGCCCTGTGCCGCGAGGAGACCCCGGCGCCGGGCCCGGTCGCCTGCCACCACCCGCTCGAAGGGAGCCGCGCCGATGCCTGAGGCCGTACTGGAGGTCACCGGACTGTGCCGGACCTTCGGCACCGTACGGGCGGTGGACGACGTCTCCTTCACCCTCCCGGCCGGCGGATCGCTCGGCATCGTGGGCGAGTCCGGCTCCGGCAAGACGACCACCGCCCGGATCGTCGTCGGCCTCGAACAGGCCGACGAGGGGCGGGTCGCCGTCCGGGGCCGGGCTCGCGCCGGCCGGGTGCGGGGGAGGGCCGGGCGGCTGGCCCGCGCCCGTGAGGTCCAGATGGTCTTCCAGGACCCGTACCTCTCCCTGGACCCGCGCACCAGCGTCGAGGCCGTGCTCCGCGAGACCCTGCGGCTGCACTTCCCCGGCACCGACCACGCGGCCCGGATCCGCGAACTCCTCGACCAGGTCGGCCTCGGCAGCCGGGCGGCCGACGCGCTGCCCCGGCAGCTCTCCGGCGGCCAGCGTCAACGCGTCGCCATCGCACGGGCGTTGGCCGTCCAACCGGCCGTCCTGGTGCTGGACGAGGCGGTCGCCGCGCTGGACGTCTCCGTGCAGGCGCAGGTCCTCAACCTGCTCGCCGACATCCGCGAACGGACCGGCATCGGCTACCTGTTCATCACCCACGACCTCGGCGTCGTCCGCTGCGTCACCGACGAGGTCGTCGTCATGCGCCACGGACGGATCGTCGAATCCGGCCCCACCGCCCACGTCCTGGACTCCCCGCAGCACGCCTACACCCGGCTGCTGCTGGAGTCCGTCCCCCGGCCCGGCTGGGATCCCGACCGGATCGCCGCCGCGCGCCGCGCCTTGTGAGACGGCTCCGGCCCGGCAGGTGGTGGGACCTGTCGGGCCGGAGCGACCGAGCAACACCGGCGGGCGACGCCGGGCGGCAGCGACCCTGCCGGCCCGGCGCCACCGCCGCAGGAAGGACGACCGTGCAGGTCACCACCGACGACACCAGCGCGACCGACCGGGCCGCGCACCGATCCCCCCGCCGCCGTTGGCGGTTCGCCGCTGTCCTGGCGGTGGTCGTCACCCTCTGCGGGTCGGGCATCGGGCTGTACCTCAACGAGCGCGACACCCGTGAACAGACCAGGGAGCTGGCGGTCCCCGCGACGCCCGACTGGATCGAACTGGACGTCACCGCCCAGGACGTGGACCCGACCGCCCAGCAGCTGACCCTCTACGTCACCCCCGTCCCGCACGGCAGGTTCGCCGCCGGGCCGGACTCCCAGACCTTCGCCCGCCCCGTCGAGATCACCGTCACCGGCACCCCCAGGGTGACCATCCGGGCGGCCGAGGGGGAGCCCGCGGCGTCCCAGCTCGTCCAGGTGGGGACGTACGACGGCACCAAGACGGACTACCCGTTCGACCGCTACCGCGCCGAGGCCGGCTTCACCGCCACCAGCGGGGGTGCGGCTGTGCCCGTCGGCCTGGTCCTCACCGACACCGACCCGTTCTTCGTACTGCGCCCGCAGGCCACCACCGCGAGCTCCGGTGCCGTGACCCTGGACGCGCGGATCACCCGGTCCCGCAGCACCTTCATCCTCTCCTGGTTCATGATCGCGGCCATGTGGGCCATCGCCCTGGCCGTCCTCGGCGCCGCCGAGGTGCTGTACCGCAAGCGGGAGGGGCTGGTCTGGCCCTCCCTGGGCTGGATGGCGGCGAGCCTGTTCGCCCTGATCGGCATGCGCAACGCGGCCCCCGGGGCGCCGCCGATCGGATCCCTGATCGACTACGTGGCGTTCTTCTGGGCCGAGGGCCTCATCGCCGCCAGCCTGGCCTGCACCGCCTGGTCCGGCATCCGCACCGAGCACCGGCTGCGCCGCGAGCGGGAGGCGGTGACCGAGGCGGCGTGAGCCGAGGGGCGGTGAGCGGGGGTGTGAGCGGATTCCCCCGAACGGCGGGTGCGTGCCGCGCCGGAATCTGACCTTCCGGTCAGTAGCCTGCGGAGCCGAACCCGACCCCAACCGGAACGAGGCCCCATGGCTCACCCCCGGCCGTCCCGCCGTTCACTCCTGCAGTCCGGGGCCGCGCTCGCCGCGCTGGCCCTGACCGGTGGCTGCTCCTCCGACAGCGGATCGGGGGAGCAGTCCGGTCAGAGCGGTCCGGCCTCGGGGGCGGCCGGGTCGGGGAGCCCGGCGGCCGGCGGGTGGGCCATGCCGGCCGAGTCCGGCCCGCACACCCGCACCTTCATGGCCTGGCCGGCGCTGGAGGAGGTGTGGGGCGACCAACTGCCGGGCGTCCGGCAGGACATCGCCGGGCTGGCCCAGGCGATCGCCGGCTTCGAGCCGGTCGTCCTGCTGGCCCGCCCCGACCAGGCCGACCAGGCCCGGCAGGCCTGCGGCTCCTCGGTCGAGGTGCTGGAACTGAAGGTCGACGACCTGTGGGCCCGGGACACCGGCCCGACCTTCGTCACGGGCCCGAAGGGGCTCGCCGGGGTCGACTTCAACTTCAACGGCTGGGGCGGCAAGCAGACCCACGCCAACGACGCCCTGGTCGCCCGCTACCTCCTGGACCACTACGGCATCACCCGCGTCCAGGCGCCGGTCACCGGGGAGGGCGGCGGCATCGAGGTGGACGGCGAGGGCACCCTGATGGCCACCGAGAGCTCCTGGGTCAACGACAACCGCAACCCCGGCAAGTCCCGCGACGAGATCGAGGCGAGCCTCAAGGGCCTGCTCGGCGTCGAGAAGGTGATCTGGTTCAAGGGCGTCGCCGGTCAGGACATCACCGACTGCCACGTCGACGCCCTCGCCCGCTTCGCCGAGCCGGGCACCGTGGTGCTGCACCGGCCCGCCGCCGACACCCCGCCGGACGTCTGGACCACCGCCTCCGCGCAGGCCGTCCAGGTGCTCCAGTCCGAGACCGACGCCAAGGGCCGCACGCTCACCGTGGTCGACCTGCCCGAGCCCGACGTCACCCTGATCCAGGGCGCGGGCAAGGACTTCCTCGCCACCTACATCAACTACTACGTCTGCAACGGCGGTGTCATCGTCCCGCGCTTCGGCGACCAGGCCACCGACGACCGGGCGGCCGGCATCATCGGCGACCTCCACCCGGGGCGCAAGGTCACCCAGGTCGGCATCAACCACATCGCCGCGGGCGGCGGGGGCATCCACTGCGCCACCCAGCAGCAGCCCGTCGCGCCCGGCTCCACCGGGTGACGCGGGGTCAGATGATGGGACCGTCAGGCGCCGGACGGCCGGGCGGCGGCGGAGGAGAGCGAGTCCAGCAGCGTCCGCAGCACCCGCTCGGCGTCCACCGTCCCGTCCAGTGACCCGATGGCGGCGAGCCCGTCCACGGCGGCGGCGAAGGCCTCGCCGAGCGGCACCGGGTCGGCGCCGTCGCCGCGCTCGTCCAGCAGGCAGCGGAACAGGCCGACGAAGGAGGACCGCCAGCGCGCGTACTCGGCCTCCAGGCTGGCGCGGACGCGTTCGTCGTTGAGGGCGAGCCAGTGCAGGGCCGCGTGCAGGCGGGCGAGGTCGGGGCTCTCGGGCCGGGTGAGCAGTGCCAGGACCCGCTCGGAGCGTTCGGCGTAGCCGCCGGGGCCGGAGACCGCCTCCTCCAGCGGGGTGATCCACTCGGGCCGGATGTCCTCGACCACCGCGACGATCAGGTCGGTGCGGTCCGCGAAGTGGTAGTGGCACATCCCGTGCGAGACCCCGCACAGCGCGGCCACGTTGCGGGTGGTGAACCGCCCCGCGCCGTCGCCGGCGAGCAGGGTGCGGGCCGCGGCGATCAGCCGGGCCCGGGTCTGCTCGCCCTTGGCGGAAGCGCGCGTCCGGCCGGTGCCGCCGGGGCCGGGGGCCGTACGCGGGGCTGCGCCCGTCGCCTGTGTCGCCATGGCCGCCACTGTAACGACTGCGGGGGAGCGGCAGGGGCGCATCGGCACCGATCTCTGCGCAAAGTATTGACCGAGCGCTTGGTCAGTTTTACCTTTTCGGTCAACTGCAGGACAGGCAGCGCACTTTGACAGGGAGGTAGTGATGGAGGGCAGCTTCAGATCCCATCCGGCGATCGACGGAGGGCTCGGCCGACGCCGGTTCCTGACGGCGGCCGGGCTCGCCGTCGCGGGCACCGCGCTGACCGCGGCGAGCGGTGGGCAGGCCCGGGCCGCGCAACCCCGCACCACCACCGCGGGCCCGGCCGTCGCCGCCGGCCTCCGGGTGCCGCTGGACACCGTCCGGCACACCCGCACCTGGATGGCCTGGCCGGACAGCAGCACCATCTGGCGGAACAAGCTCGGCGGTGTCCAGGCGAACATCGCCCTGATCGCGAAGACCATCGCGAAGTACGAGCCGGTGACCATGTGCGCCAACCCGGCGAGCGTCGCCAAGGCGCGCTCGATGTGCGGTTCGGCCGTCACCGTCATCGGGGACATCCCGGTCGACGACTGCTGGATGCGCGACACCGGTCCGGTCTTCCGCACCGACGGCGCCGGCGGCCTCGACACGATCGGCCTCAACTTCAACGGCTGGGGCAACCACCAGAACCCGCACGGCAACGACGCCCTGGTCGCCGGGCGCGTCGCCGCCTATCTTGGCCTGCCGTTCACCGCCGCCGGGCTGGTCGCCGAGGGCGGCGCCATCGAGACCGACGCGGCCGGCACGCTGATGGCCACCCGGAGCAGCATCCTCAACGCCAACCGCAACCCCGGCATGTCCCAGGCCGCGGTCGAGAGCGCGATGTGCGCCGCGTACGGCGCCAGCACGGTGATCTGGTTCAACGGTGTGGCCGGCCAGGACATCACCGACGACCACGTGGACGCCACCTCCCGCTTCCTCGACGCGGGGACGGCCGTGGTCCAGATGCCGCTGGCGAGCGACACCGACGCCTGGTCGAACGACGCACGGCAGCAGTACCGGATCCTGACCACCACCACCGGTGCCCAGGGCACCCCGTTCGCGGTCAGCCGGATCCAGGGGCCCGACTACAACCTGATCCGCTCGACCGACTCCAACTTCGTCGGCTCCTACGCCAACTACTACCTGTGCAACAACGCGGTGATCGCGGCGCAGTTCGGCGACACCAAGGCCGACGGCGCCGCCAGGGCGGCCCTCGCCCGGCTGTTCCCCGGCCGCACCGTCGAGCAGCTCAACATCGACTCCCTCGGGGCGGGCGGCGGCGGGATCCACTGCGTCACCCAGCAGCAGCCCGCGGTGTGAACCCGCCGGGGCCGGGTCCGGCCCGCCGACCGGACCCGGCCCCGAACGGAGGCCGGCCCGGGGTTGTCCCCGGTCCGGCCGGTCCGGTCAGCCCAGGGCGGGGATGTCGTGGGTGGCGCAGTGGATGCCGCCACCGCCGGCCGCGATCGCGTCGATCTTGACCGGCACGATCTCGCGGCCCGGGAAGTACTGCTTCATGAGCTGCTGGGCCCGGTCGTCGGCCCTGGCGTCGCCGAACTTCGGCAGGTAGACGCCCTTGGTGCCGATGTAGAAGTTCATGTACGAGGAGACGAAGGCGTCGCCGCGCCCGGTGATCTTGTCGGGATCGGGCTGCTGGAGCTCCACCACCTGGAGCTTCCGGCCGGTCGCGTCGGTGGCGTCCTTCAGGACGGAGCGGGCCTGGTCGGCCGAGCGGGACCAGACGTCCGCCGGGGTGCCGGGGAAGGCCTGGTCGAGCAGGACCACGCCGGGGGCGACGAAGCGGGTCAGGCAGTCGACGTGGGCGTCGGTGATGTCCTTGCCCTTGACGCCCGCCAGCCAGATCACCTTGGTCACGCCGAGGACCTTCTTCAGCTCGGCCTCGACCGCGTCCCGGCTCATGCCCGGGTTGCGGTTGTCGTTGACGACGGAGCTCTCGGTGACCATCAGGGTGCCCTGGCCGTCGGTCTCGAAGGAGCCGCCCTCGGCGACCAGCCGGGTCTCGATCCGCTCGACGCCGTACTTGGCCAGCACCGTCCGGGCGACCTTGGAGTCGTTGCCGCGCTGCTGCTTGCCGCCCCAGCCGTTGAAGTTGAAGTCGACGCCCTTGACCGTGCCGCCCTCCTCGACGAACACCGGCAGGGTGTCCCGGGCCCACAGGTCGTCGACCGCGATCGGGACCACCTCGACCGCCGAGCCGCAGGCCTTCCGGGCGGCGTCCGCCTGCTCGGGCCGGGCCATCAGGACGACGGGTTCGCGGGCGGCGATGGCCTGGGCCAGGCCGGCGACGTCCCGGCGGACGTCCGCGAGCTGGTCGCCCCAGACGTTCTCGGAGGCGGGCCAGGACATCACCGTGCGCAGGTGCTTGTCCCACTCGGCGCCGAAGCGGCGCACGCCGGGGGTGCCGCCGGGCCGCGTGGGCGGTACGGCGCCGTCGAGGTCCTTCAGGTCGTTGGGGTCGCAGGCGGTGAGGCCGAGGGTGAGGGCGCCGACTCCGGCGCCGACGCCGGCGAGCCTGCGGATCAGGGTGCGGCGGGACAGGGCGTTGGTCATGCGGGAACTCCAGCTGAGGGTCTGGGTGGTGGTGGAGGAGAGTGCGCGGGGCGGCCGGGCTACGGCAGCGGTTCGTGCATGGTCGAGCAGTGGATGCCGCCGCCCCCGGCCATCAGGCGGTCGACGTCGATCTGCACCACCTCACGGCCGGGGAAGGCCGCGGCGAGCGCGTCCCGGGCGGCGGCGTCCTTGTACGCGTCGCCGAACTGGGCGGTGATGACGCCCCCGTTGACGACGTGGAAGTTGAGGTAGGAGTCGACGAACTTGGAGCTGCGGGAGCGGACGGTGTCCGGGCCGTGCACCGGGACGACCTGCAGGCGGCGCCCCCGGGCGTCGGTGGCGGCGGAGAGGATCGCGAACTGCTCGCGGGCGTCCCGGGCCCAGGCGTCGTTGCGGTCGGCCGGCGGCAGCTGCACCATCACCGTGCCGGGGCGGACGAACCGGGAGGTGACGTCCACGTGGTCGTCGGTGATGTCCTGCCCCTTGATCCCGGGCAGCCAGATCATCGTGTCGGCGCCGTAGGCCTCCAGGACGGCCTCCTCGATCTCGTCCCGGCTCATGCCGCGGTTGCGGTTCTTGTTCACCAGGCTGCTCTCGGTGGCCATCACGGTGCCGTCGCCGTCGGTCTCGATCGCGCCGCCCTCGCCGACGAAGTCCGCGAAGGTGTGGCGCAGGCCGCGGCGGGTGGCGACGAGCTCGGCGACCCGGGCGTCGTCGTGGTGCACCTGCTTGTTGCCCCAGCCGTTGAAGTTGAGGACCACGGCGTCCAGACCGCCGTACCCGTCCCGGCGGAACACCGGCGCGGTGTCGCGCATCCACAGGTCGTCGGTGGGGATCGCGGTGATCACCTCCACTCCGGAGCCGCACCAGGACTGGGCCTTGCCCGCCGTCCAGTCGTCGGGGGCGCACATCACCACCGGCTCGAACTCGGCGATCGTGCGGGCGATCAGGGCGATGTCCTCCTGGACGCCGCCCAGCCGCAGTCCCCACACGCCCCGGCGGGAGGGCCAGGACATCCAGGTCCGCGCGTGCGGGACATCGTCCGCCGGCACCCAGGGGTAGGGCTCGGTGGAGCGGTCATCGCGGTAGTGGGTCATGAGGGCCTCCAGATCGTGCGACGGTGCCGGGAGGGGTGCCGGGGGGCCGCCGACTCCACTCTTCGCGCCGCGACGGGGCGGCGCACGGTGGGGACGGACGGGCGGCAGCACCCTGCCGCGGGTTCAGGCTCGCACTGACTGAAAAGTCAGTCAAACTCGCGGTCATGCCCTAACGCATCCTTGACGGGCTCCGTGCGCAGAGTGAGGCCCCCCGTGCGGTCCGTACGGATCAGGACCCGAGCCGGGCCACCTCGGCGTCGACCGCGTCGGCCATGAGCGTGCGGGCGTGCGCCAGCGGCAGGCTGCCGCTCAGCCAGCGCGTGCTCAGCCCCTCCAGCAGCGCGGTCAGCCGCTCCGCCGCCCCGGCCAGCGCGACCGCCGAGGACATCGGCCGTACGGTGCCGAGCAGTTCGGCGACCTCCTGCACCCAGATCCGGGTGGCCCGCGCCAGGTCCTCGCGCAGCGTCTCGTCGAACACCGCGCTCGCCCGCAGCTCGCCCCAGGCGGTGCTGTTCTCCCGCACCTCGGCGGTGTCCTGGAGCTCCAGCAGCAGGGTCTGCTCCAGCTCCTCGCGGGGCGTCAGCGGCGGGGCGTCCTCGGCGCGCTCGGTCGTGTACCGCTCCGCCCGGTCGTTGATGAACTCCATCGTCTGCCGGAGGATCCCCGTCCGGTCCTTGAAGTGGTAGTAGATCAGCGCGGTGGACACACCCGCCTCGGCGGCGAGCTCCTCCACCCGCAGCCCGCGCACCCCGCGTCGCGCGATCACCCGCGCCGCTGCTTCCAAGATCGACGTTTTACGACTGGCCACGATCCACCACCTTACCCGGGCGCGGGCGCCGGCCCCGTGCGGTTGCTGAAAGGCCGGTCAGCGGAGGCCGGCCGATTCCCCCTCGGATGTGACGCAGGTCACCTCCGGGGAAGAACCTGCACGCCGCATCGGGCGTCTGGCTGGTGTGAGATCACGCAGGAGAACACTGGACGACCTGGACGAGGAACGCCTCCTCCGGCTGGTGGCCAAGGGCGACCGCGGGGCCTTCGACGAGCTGTACCGGCGGACGTCGCCCTGGCTCGCCGTACGGCTGCGCCGCCGCTGCGCGGACGAGCAGATCGTCGCCGAAGTCATGCAGGAGACCTACCTCGCGGTCTGGCGCGCCGCCGGCGCGTTCGCCGGCAGCGCGGTCGGCGGGACGGCCGTCGGATGGCTGTGGACGATCGCGGCACGCCGCCTCGTCGACGCGTTCCGGCGCCGGGCCCACCACGCCGAACCGCCGGTCGCCGCCGCCGAGCGCGCGGTGATGCCCGCGGCGGAGGAGGAGGCGCTCGCCGGCACCGTCGGCGGCGACGTCGGGGACGCCCTGCGCCGGCTGGCGCCGGAACTCCGAGAGGTACTGCAGGCCACGGTGCTCGACGGGCTCTCCGTCCGGGAGACCGCCGTCCTGCTCAGACTGCCCGAAGGCACGGTCAAGACCCGTGCCCGTCGGGCCCGGATCGCGATGCGGGAGGCGCTGGCATGAGTGGGGAACACGCGACCAGGCAGTTGATCGACGACTACGCACGTGGCGTCACGACGATGGCGGCGGACACGGTCTGGGCGCTGGAGGCCCACCTGGAGACGTGCGCGCCCTGCCGGAGCCTGCTGGCGGCCTCCGTCGCCACCGGGGCACCCGACATCGCCGCGCTCGTCGACACCGTCCGGGCCGGCCTGGAACCGCGGTTGGGCGCGGTGGGCGCGGTGCCCCCGCGGTGGCGCCGGCCGAGGTGGGTGTCGTCCTGGCTGACGCCGGCCATGACCCCGTGGCTGGCCATGACCGCCGTCGTCACCCTGGTGGCGCTGCTGCTCGACGCGGCCGCGCCGGCGGAGGTCTTCGGCAGCTCCTCACCGGTCTCGCTGATCGCGCCGGTGCTGCCGCTGTGCGGCGTCGCCGCGTCCTGGTCCAGCGGCCTGGACCCGGCCCACGAACTCACCGCCTCCACCGCCCGGGCCGGCCTGCCCCTGCTGCTCAGGCGCACCACCTCGGTCCTCGTGGTGGTCCTGCCCGTCCTCCTGCTGGGGGGATGGCTGACCGGGAGCACGACGGCCGCGCAGTGGCTGCTGCCCTCCCTGGCCTTCACCTCCACCGCCCTGGCACTGGGCAGCGTGGTCGGGGTGACCCGCGCCGCCCTTGGGCTGGCGGCCGGGTGGGGCCTCGTCGTCGTGGCCCCCACCTCGATCACCGGCCGGGTCCCCGCCTTCCTCCAACTGGCCCTGCAACGCGACCAGTTGCCCGTCTGGGGACTGCTCCTCGCGCTCGGCGTCTGCGCCGTGATCGCCCGCCGGGACACGTACTCGACGCTGTGAAACCCATGTCCACCCTGTCCACCCTCGAAAGGGACCATCGCATGACGCATACGGCGAGCGCGGCCGACACCGCGCCGAAGACCTACCCCTGGGAGATCCGGGCCAGCGGCCTGAAGGTCCGCGTCGGACGGAGCAAGATGGCCGTCGACGGCCTCGACCTCTCGCTGGGCATCGGTGCCCACGGCCTCCTCGGGCCCAACGGAGCGGGCAAGACCACCCTGATCCGGACGCTGGCCACGGTGCTGCGCCCCACCGAGGGCGAGCTGGAGATGCTCGGCACCTCCCTCGGCAGGGTGGGCGACCACCGGGCCCTGCGCCGCCGCATCGGCTACCTGCCGCAGGACTTCGGCTACTACAAGCGGTTCACCGTACGCGAGTTCGTCGAGTACATGGCCTGGCTGAAGGAGGTCCCGAAGCGGGACGTCCCCGACGCCGTCCAGCGCGCCGTGGAACGGGTGGGCCTGGCGGACCGCGCCGACCACCGGATGAAGACCCTGTCCGGCGGCATGGTGCGGCGGGCCGGCATCGCCCAGGCCATCGTCAACTCCCCGGCGGTGCTGCTGCTGGACGAGCCGACGGCCGGCCTCGACCCGGCCCAGCGGCTGCGCTTCCGCGAACTGCTGACCGACCTGGGCCGCGACACCTGCGTGGTCGTCTCCACCCACCTGGTCGAGGACGTCGCGGCCGCCTGCTCCGACGTGGTGCTCTTCGCCGACGGCCGCCTCGTCTTCCAGGGCACGCCGGACGAGCTGGGCGCGGCGGGCAGCGCCGAGCACCCCGGCGACAGCCCCCTGGAGCGCGGCTACTCGGCGCTGCTCCGCACCTCCGGCCAGCAGGGGAGCGCCTGGTGAACGCACGCGTGCTGCGAACCGAGCTGAAGCGCTCGGCCGCCCCCTGGGCCGGAGCCGTCGTCCTGGGCGGCAGCCTGGCGGTCTTCCTCCCGTTCGACGCGTTCTGGTGGCACGGCACCGCGGGGTGGACGGCCCAGTGGACCACCATGGCGTTCTGGACCCGGTCCCTGCTGACCTTCTGGTGGCCCTTCGTGATCGGCGTCGGGGCGGTGTACGGGCTGCGCGAACCCCGCTCGCGGATGACCGAGCTGCTGACGACCACGCCACTGCCGGCCTGGCGCCGTGCGGCGCTGCCGGCCGGTGCGATCGGGCTCGCGCTGGCGGCGGGCTTCGGCCTGCTGGTCCTGGTGGGCGGAGTCCAGGTGGCGTCCGGTCCGACCACCTACACCCCCCTCGGCTGGCTGCCGATCTCGCTGGTGGCGGTACTGGCCCTGGTCGCGGGCGCCGTGTTCGGCATGGGCGTCGCGCGGGCGCTGCCCTCCGTCCTCACCCCGCCGGCCCTGGTGGTGATCGTCTTCGTGGGGACGGGCCTGTTCCTGCGGATGAACAACGAAGGGGCGGTACCGACGGGCCGGGTGGCGAACCGGTTCGCCCTGCTGTCCCCGGCGACCCCGGAGCCGCGGCAGATGCTGCTGACCCTGGCCGGCTCCGTCCACCTCGGCCAGACGCTCTGGCTGCTCGGCCTGCTCGCCACCGGCGTCGCGCTGCTGGCGGCCGCGACCCGGCGGGCCCGGCTGCTCGCGGTGACTCCCGCCCTGGCCGGCCTGACCCTGGCCCTGCTGGTCCTCCCGTCCGCCGCGCGCGACGTCTACGTCGTCGACAAGGCCGCCGCGGCGCTGGTGTGCGACGGGCCGGTGTGCGTGACCCAGGCGAGCCGTTCCCACCTGGCCGAGCTCACCCAGCGCAGCAAGGACGCGCTGCGCGTGCTGCACGAGGTCCTGGGTGACCGGGCGCCGACCTCGGTGCGGGAGGACACCGCGCTGCACGAGCTCGCCGAGGCGCGCGAACTCTCCGCGGACGTGCTGCTGGTCGACTTCAGCGAGCGGCTGCTCGCCGACGCGACGGGCGAGCAGCTGACCCGCGCGCTGATCGCCAAGGGCCTGGCACCGAGCTGCTACCCGGACAACGACAAGGAGGGCGGCGGGCACGTCGCCATCCCCGCCCAGAGCATCGCCGTGAGTTGGGCGCTCCACGACCCCCAGCTCCAACCGCTGGCGCCGAAGGGCACCACCGCGTACGAGGTCGAGACCTGGGCGGCGGCCGACACCGCGTGGCAGAAGCTGACGGCACTGCCGCCGGCGGAGCAGCGCTCGCGGATCGTCGCGCTGCACGCCGCCTCCCTGTCCTGCGCGCGGCAGGACCAGATTCCGGTGCTGGCCGGGGAGGTGCCGCAGTGAGGTGGCTGACGCTGTACGCGCGTTCACGGCAGGTGCCCACGTCGGCGGCCGCGGTCGCGCTCACCGCCCTGGTGGTGTGGGCCTTCAACCGGGGCGGCGGCACGGGCGCGGTGGAGGCGGACGCGATCAACCCGATCGTGTACTTCGTGCTCGCCGCGGGCGTGGCGGCCGGCTCCGTCGGGCTCGGCGGGCAGGACTCCGCACTGGACCGGACGGCCGCGATCCGGTGGGCGCCCCGCCGGGCGGCGCACGCGCTGCTGATCGGCGTGGTCGTGGGCGCCGCGGTGCTGGCGGTGCAGGCCGCGGGGCCGAGGTTCGCCCCCACCGAGGTCGTCCTCCGGGACACCGCGGGCCTGGCCGGCCTGGCCGCGCTCGGGGCGGTGCTCTGCGGAGCGCACCTCGCCTGGATCCTGCCGATCGGCTGGCTCGGCTTCACCATCCTCGTCCCCCCGCTGCCGCCCACCACCGTGGGGAAGGCGATCGGCTGGATGACCTGTCCGGCCGGGACGGGGGTGTCCACCTGGACCGCGGTGGCCCTGCTGGTGACCGGTGGCGCGCTGTACGCCGTGGCCGGCCCGCGACGGTGACGGGCCCGTGGGCGCCGACGGAGCATCCGGAGGCGCCCGCGGACCGGCCGCGTGCCGGGGCGGCATCGCCGCCTGGCCACCCTGCTGTCAAGTGATCTCACTCCTTCGAGTGAGGATCGGTCGCCGATCGGTCGATGGGGCACCTCTTACGGTCAAGACTGACCCCCGAACGAACAGTCAGTTCTCGGAGGGGGAACGGTGTCGACCATCGGAATGCCCGGCATACCCGGCGAGGTCGGGGCGGATCGACGGCTGCTGGTCAGCGTCTTCGACCCGCAGGAGGCGCGGGAGGCGGTCCTCGGCGGCGCGCGGATCATCGACAGCGAGGACCCGCGCAGCGCGCTCGGCACGATCAAACCGCGCCGGATCATGGACATCGCGGACGCGGTGCTGGCCGCCCGGCGGGACCTCCCGGTCCAGCTGAGCACCAACATCGGCGAGGACCAGCTGCTGTACCGGCGCGCGGAGAACGGTCTGGCCCTGCCCAAGTCGGCGTACGAGCAGGTCGGCAAGGCGGCCCAGGCCGCCCTCGGCGTCGCCCTGGCGATGGGCACCCGGGTGCATCCCTGCGGGATCGTCAAGGTCGGCCTGGACGGCATGCGGACCGGTGAACTGGCCGACGTGCTCGGCGAGATCACGGCGACGCTGCGCCGGACCGACCGGCTGTCGCACACCCGGGTGATGTCCGTCCTGTTCGCCCAGGACCTCGACCTGTGGGACGCCCGCAAGACGCTTCCGCAGGTGCGGCGCGCCCTGGTGGGCCTGCGGGAGTACTACCCGTGCGAGCCGTCCACGCCCGGGGCGTTCGACCTCGCCGAGTACGCGGACGCACTGCTCGACCCGCACGGCGAGCCGCTGTTCGGCGGCCGGCGGCCGGAGCCGGCCGAGCTGAGGGCCTCCGGCGCCCTGCCGACGGGCACGACCGGCGGTTTCGTGGCCGTCAACGAGCCGTTCTCCCACGCGGGTTACGGTCTCACGACGGGCCGTCGCACCGATCGGGAGGCGATCCGCGCGATGGTCGAGGCCAGCGCGGCGGCCGGCGCCGACGCGATCATGGTGGACACCAGCATCCTGCTGAAGGTCGCCCGGATCGGACTGGTCTCCACCGCCGGCAGCCCGGAGCTCGCCGACCTCGACCGCCACGACACCGACCGGCACGGTCTGGCCAGGGCCGGCATCCTCTCGCTGGAGGAGATCCGGTTCCTCGTGGAGCTGTGCCACGCTCACGGCCTGGAGGCGAACCTGGCCGGTTCGGTGCAGAGCCACCACGCCCAGCAGGTCTGGCGGCTCGTCCCGGAGCTCGACCAGCTCTCCGCCCGCGGTGGCGTCAGCGCCCTGGCCCGCGACCCGTACGGCGGCACCGGCCGTGGTACCCGGCACGAGCGGACCGTGCGCCGCGCCCTGGTGGGCGGCCTGGTCCCGCCCGAGCAGGGCGGCCGGCTGGTGCTGCCGCGGCGGATGACGGAGCAGCCCGGGGCGCTCGACGACCTGGCGGGCCTGCTCAAGCGCCACCCCGACCTCGCCGCGTACTCCTCCGACGCCTACGGGGTGCTGGCGCCGCTCGGCTGAGCGGTGGCGCCCGCGAGACCGCAGGTATCGCTCATTCACCGTACGGCGACGCGGAGTCGGTGATATCGGTTGTCCGAGTACGTCCGAGTAGATCCGAGCACGCCTGAGTACGGACGACTTCGAGCACCAGCGAGAAGGAGCACCTCTTGACCACTCACCACAGGCGCGGTGCCCACCTGCGGACGCTGTCGGCCCTGACGGCGGCGCTGTCCGGGGCCGTCGGCGTCACCGCGCTCGGCACCACCCCGGCGGCCGCCGCCGACCAGCGTCACCCGATCTACGCCATCGCGCACCGGGTCGACACCCTGGACGGCGTGGACGCCGCGATCAACCACGGCGCCAACGCCATCGAGATCGACGTCTGCGCCTGGTGGAACCCGAACGAGTGGCGCGCCTACCACGACTGTTCCTCGGCCGGCGAGAACCGGCTCGGCCCCAGCTTCGACAGCATGCTCGACCGCATCCTCTCCAACGCCAACGCGGGCCGCCGGCTGTCGCTGGTCTGGCTGGACATCAAGGACCCCAACTACTGCGGCGAGGAGCCGAACCGCACCTGCAGCGTCGCCGGACTGCGCGACAAGGCCCAGCGGCTGACGGCCGCTGGCATCCAGGTGCTCTACGGCTTCTACGAGTACCACGGCGGCAGCACCCCGGACGTCGGCGGCCGGGGCTGGAAGAGCCTGGAGGGCAGGCTCGGCCCGCTGGAGGGCATCACCACGACCGGCACCCGCGACCAGGTGAACAGCGCCTTCAACCGGTCCGGCTCCGGCTTCCCGGCCGGCCGCCGGGCGATGGACTACGGCGACAGCGACATCACCAAGGGCTTCGGCAACTGCACGGAGGCCACCTACAACACCTGCGCGGAACTGAAGAAGGGAGCAGCCGACCGGTCCGCCGGACGGCTCGCGGCCACCCTGTCCTGGACGACCACCTACAACGACCCGTGGTACGTCGACAAGCTCCTCGGCGACGCCCAGGTGGACGGCATCATCGCCGGCTACGGCGCCTTCACCGGGGTGCGCGAGTACGACAACGGCTGGCAGTGCGCCAACGCCGTCAACCTCGTCCGGGACTGGGTGAACCGCCACAGCGGGACCCACCGCATGGCCACCAGCGGCGACCGCCTGTTCAGGTAGGCGACCGTTCGTCGCGGGTAGGGGGCCCGGCCTCTCTCCTGCGGGCGCCGACCCGGAGCCCGCGGGAGAGAGGGGAGAAGGAGGGGACCGGGGCCGTCCGGACAGGGCATTTGTCTCGGGCGCCGGGGAGGGGTAGGGTCTCCCAGTCGCTCGACTGGGAGCACCGGACACGTGTCAACGCGGACGGTCCCGGGGCGGCCAATCCTCTGAACCAACACTTCCCGGCTCGGGCTGGGGCGAATCTGTCATGCGCAGGTGCGGCCCAGTCTGTATATGGCGTGTTCGTTTTATCGGATTGCGGCCGGATTCGCTTTTCGAAGTGGAGGTCGGCTAGTGTTTGAAACGTCGGACGGGGCGCCAAGCGCTGGAAGACAACAGCGAGTCGGAAGCAGAAAGCGCCGGTAAACGGAGCGGAAAGCATCTGGTAAGCTGGAAACACGAAAGAACGAAGCCCGGATGGTCCGCTGGAAGGCGGTCCGAAGGAAGCGTCCGTTCCTTGAGAACTCAACAGCGTGCCAAAAGTCAACGCCAGATATGTTGACATCCCCGGCCT